>NZ_PPFB01000001.1:6332500-6694560 GCF_002899455.1 Streptomyces sp. DH-12
CCGACCTGCACGAATGGCGTAACGACTTCTCGACTGTCTCAACCATAGGCCCGGTGAAATTGCACTACGAGTAAAGATGCTCGTTTCGCGCAGCAGGACGGAAAGACCCCGGGACCTTTACTACAGTTTGATATTGGTGTTCGGTTCGGCTTGTGTAGGATAGCTGGGAGACTGTGAAGCCTGGACGCCAGTTCGGGTGGAGTCGTCGTTGAAATACCAGTCTGGTCGTGCTGGATGTCTAACCTGGGTCCGTGATCCGGATCAGGGACAGTGTCTGATGGGTAGTTTAACTGGGGCGGTTGCCTCCTAAAGGGTAACGGAGGCGCCCAAAGGTTCCCTCAGCCTGGTTGGCAATCAGGTGTTGAGTGTAAGTGCACAAGGGAGCTTGACTGTGAGACCGACGGGTCGAGCAGGGACGAAAGTCGGGACTAGTGATCCGGCGGTGGCTTGTGGAAGCGCCGTCGCTCAACGGATAAAAGGTACCCCGGGGATAACAGGCTGATCTTCCCCAAGAGTCCATATCGACGGGATGGTTTGGCACCTCGATGTCGGCTCGTCGCATCCTGGGGCTGGAGTCGGTCCCAAGGGTTGGGCTGTTCGCCCATTAAAGCGGTACGCGAGCTGGGTTTAGAACGTCGTGAGACAGTTCGGTCCCTATCCGCTGTGCGCGTAGGAGTCTTGAGAAGGGCTGTCCCTAGTACGAGAGGACCGGGACGGACGAACCTCTGGTGTGCCAGTTGTTCTGCCAAGGGCATGGCTGGTTGGCTACGTTCGGGAGGGATAACCGCTGAAAGCATCTAAGCGGGAAGCCTGCTTCGAGATGAGGACTCCCACCCACTTGATGGGGTAAGGCTCCCAGTAGACGACTGGGTTGATAGGCCGGATATGGAAGCACGGTAACGTGTGGAGTTGACCGGTACTAATAGGCCGAGGGCTTGTCCTCAGTTGCTCGCGTCCACTGTGTTGGTTCTGAAACCACGAACAACCCCATGCCATGGTCACGGTGTGGTGCGGTTGAGTGTTTCACAGTGTTTCGGTGGTCATAGCGTAGGGGAAACGCCCGGTTACATTCCGAACCCGGAAGCTAAGCCTTACAGCGCCGATGGTACTGCAGGGGGGACCCTGTGGGAGAGTAGGACGCCGCCGAACTTCCTTTAAAGCTCCGGCTCTCGGGCGAACAGCCCGAGAGCCGGAGCTTTTTTGCGTTGCGGTAGGGTCAGGGACATCTTAGAAACGTTTCCCACAGGAGGATCCCGGGTGGAGGTCCAGGAGACACGGGTCCAGACAGACCGTGTCCTCACCATCCCGAACGTGCTCAGCATGGCGCGGCTGGTCGGCGTACCCCTGTTCCTCTGGCTGATTCTGCGGCCGGAGTTCGGCGGGCCGAAGAGCGACGGCTGGGCGCTCCTGGTGCTGGCCTTCAGCGGCGTCAGCGACTACCTGGACGGCAAGCTAGCCCGTCGGTGGAATCAGATCAGCAGCCTCGGCCGGCTGCTCGATCCCGCGGCCGACCGGCTCTACATTCTCTCGACCCTGGTCGGACTCACCTGGCGGGAGATTCTGCCGCTCTGGCTGACCCTCGTGCTGCTGGCCCGGGAGCTGGTCCTCCTGGTCATGGTGGGCGTCCTGCGGCGCCACGGCTATCCGCCGCCGCAGGTGAACTTCCTGGGGAAGGCCGCGACCTTCAACCTGATGTACGCCTTCCCGCTGCTCCTGCTCAGTGACGGAAGTGGCTGGATCTCATCACTCGCTGCGATTTTCGGCTGGGCGTTCGCCGGATGGGGTACAACCCTCTATTGGTGGGCAGGAGTGCTGTATGTGGTCCAAGTCCGCCGCTTGATCCGTGCGGACACCATGGCCGATTGACTCGCTTCTTCACGCGCAACGTGGCGCGCGATGTCCCATGCTGGATAAGTGTGCGGCAAACCAGGCGGGTGTCGGCCAGACCGTCGTCTCTTCGAGGAGGACGCTTCCGACATGAAGGCCGTCGTGATGGCCGGGGGCGAAGGCACCCGTCTTCGCCCCATGACCTCAAGCATGCCCAAGCCGCTCCTGCCGGTGGCCAACCGGCCGATCATGGAGCACGTCCTGCGGCTGCTCAAAAGGCACGGGCTCAACGAAACCGTTGTGACCGTTCAGTTCCTTGCCTCACTCGTCAAGAACTACTTCGGTGACGGCGAGGAGCTCGGGATGGAGCTCACGTATGCCAATGAGGAGAAGCCACTCGGTACCGCCGGGAGCGTCAAGAACGCAGAGGAGGCGTTGAAGGACGATGCCTTTCTCGTCATCTCCGGCGATGCCCTCACGGACTTCGACCTCACCGAGCTGATCAATTTTCACAAGGAAAAGGGCGCCCTGGTCACGGTCTGTCTGACCCGCGTGCCCAACCCGCTGGAATTCGGCATCACCATCGTCGACGACGAGGGCAAGGTCGAGCGCTTCCTAGAGAAGCCCACCTGGGGCCAGGTCTTCTCCGACACGGTGAACACCGGCATCTACGTCATGGAGCCGGAGGTCTTCGACTACGTCGAGCCCGACGTCCCCGTCGACTGGTCCGGCGACGTCTTCCCGCAGCTGATGAAGGAAGGCAAGCCCATCTACGGCTATGTCGCCGAGGGCTACTGGGAGGACGTCGGCACCCACGAGAGCTACGTCAAGGCGCAGGCCGACGTCCTCGAGGGCAAGGTCGACGTCGACCTCGACGGGTTCGAGATCTCGCCCGGCGTGTGGGTCGCCGAGGGCGCCGAGGTGCACCCCGACGCCGTGCTCCGCGGACCGCTCTACATCGGCGACTACGCCAAGGTCGAGGCCGGCGCGGAGATCCGCGAGCACACGGTCGTGGGCTCCAACGTCGTCGTCAAGAGCGGCGCCTTCCTGCACAAGGCCGTGGTGCACGACAACGTGTACGTCGGCCCGCACAGCAACCTGCGCGGCTGCGTCGTCGGCAAGAACACCGACATCATGCGCGCCGCGCGGATCGAGGACGGCGCGGTCATCGGCGACGAGTGCCTGATCGGTGAAGAATCGATCGTTCAGGGCAATGTTCGGGTCTATCCGTTCAAGACCATCGAGGCCGGCGCCTTCGTCAACACGTCGGTCATCTGGGAGTCCCGCGGCCAGGCGCACCTCTTCGGCGCCCGTGGCGTCTCCGGCATCCTGAACGTCGAGATCACCCCCGAGCTCGCCGTCCGCCTCGCCGGCGCCTACGCGACGACCCTGAAGAAGGGGTCGACCGTCACCACGGCCCGCGACCACTCCCGAGGCGCCCGGGCCCTGAAGCGCGCGGTCATCTCCGCGCTCCAAGCCAGCGCCATCGACGTACGCGACCTGGAGAACGTGCCCCTGCCCGTGGCCCGGCAGCAGACCGCACGGGGCAGCGCCGGCGGCATCATGATCCGCACCACGCCGGGCGTGCCCGACTCCGTCGACATCATGTTCTTCGACGGGCAGGGCGCCGATCTGTCGCAGGGCAGCCAGCGCAAGCTGGACCGCGTCTTCGCGCGGCAGGAGTACCGGCGGGCCTTCCCCGGCGAGATCGGCGACCTGCACTTCCCGGCGAGCGTCTTCGACTCCTACACCGGGTCGCTGCTGCGCAACGTCGACATCACCGGTATCGCCGAGTCCGGGCTGAAGGTCGTCGTCGACGCGTCCAACGGCAGTGCCGGCCTGGTCCTGCCCAGCCTGCTCGGCAAGCTGGGCGTCGACTCGCTGACCATCAACCCCGGTCTGGACGAGTCCCGGCCCACCGAGACGGCCGACATGCGCCGCGCCGGCCTGGTCCGGCTCGGGGAGATCGTGGCGTCCTCCGGTGCCGCCTTCGGCGTGCGGTTCGACCCCGTCGGTGAGCGGCTGTCGCTGGTCGACGAGAAGGGGCGGATCGTCGAGGACGACCGGGCGCTGCTCGTCATGCTCGACCTGGTCGCCTCCGAGCGGCGCAGCGGCCGCGTCGCGCTGCCGGTGACCACCACGCGGATCGCCGAGCAGGTGGCGGCGTACCACGGCACGCAGGTGGAGTGGACGACCACGTCGCCCGACGATCTGACCCGGGTCGGCCGCGAGGAGGGGACGATCTTCGGCGGCGACGGCAAGGGCGGCTTCATCGTCCCCGAGTTCAGCGGCGTCTACGACGGCACCGCGGCGTTCGTCCGGCTCATCGGGCTGGTGGCGCGGACCCAGCTGACGTTGAGCCAGATCGACGCCCGGATCCCGCGGGCGCATGTCCTCAAGCGGGACCTGGCGACCCCGTGGGCCGTCAAGGGCCTCGTCATGCGGCGGGTCGTCGAGGCGGCCGGAGACCGCTACGTGGACACCACCGACGGCGTGCGCGTGGTGGAGGCCGACGGACGCTGGGTCATGGTGCTGCCCGACCCGGCCGAGGCGGTCACCCACCTGTGGGCCGAGGGGCCCGACGACGCCTCCGCGCAGGCGCTCCTCGACGAGTGGTCGGCGATCGTGGACAGCGCGGGCAGGTGACCGTTCCGTAAGAGACGCGGTGACCGGCGGCGTGCCGGACCGGTGCCCCGGAAGGGGCCCGTCCGGCACGCCGCCGGGTCTGTTCGGAAGTACGGGGCGAGGCGTGCGACGATGTGCGGCATGCCGCAGCAACCCCCCGTTCGGAGCACAGCCGCGCGGCCCGCGCGCCCGGACGCGTCCATGTCGTTGATCACCAACGTGATGGACCACAGCCTCGACGACGGTTACGCCGAGGCCGCCGCCCGGAAGCGGAGCGAGGGGACCGGCGGCCTGCCGAAGACCCTGCGGGCGAAGCTCGGTCTGGCCGCGGGGCTGGTCCTCGCCGCGTGCGTCGTCACCGTCGGCGCGGCCCAGGCCCGGGTCGCCGCTCCGGTCGTCGCCAAGGAGCGCGAGGAACTGATCGACCGGATCGACGAGGAGACCGCGGCCGCCGACCGGCTCGAGGAGAGCGTCGACGAGCTGCGCGCGGAGGTCAGCGCACGGCAGCGGGAGGCGCTGAGGGACAGCGGCGGTGACCGGTCGACGCTCATGGGCATCCTGTCGGGCGCCACGCCCGTCCACGGACCGGGCGTGCGGCTCGTGGTGAACGACGCCGAGGACAGCGGCGGCGGCGGTGACGGTGACCCCCGCTCCACCTCCGGGTTCTCCGACACCGGGCGGGTCCGGGACCGTGATCTCCAGCGGGTGGTCAACGGGCTCTGGGAGTCCGGCGCGGAGGCCGTCTCCGTCAACGGGCGGCGGTTGACCGCCCTGTCGGCGATCAGGGCCGCGGGAGACGCGATACTGGTCGACAACAAGCCGCTGGTGCCGCCGTACACGGTGCTCGCGGTGGGGGACGGCGAGGAGCTCGGCGACCGGTTCCAGAACAGCGCCGACGGTCTGTATCTGCACGTCCTGCAGGAGAACTACGGCATCCGGACGGCCCTGTCCGCGGAGGACGACGTCCGGCTGCCCGCCGCAACGAGTGTGACCGTACGAACCGCACAGCCGATAACCGAGAAGGACGCATCGTGATCGCCGTACTGGGCCTCATCGTGGGAGTGGTGGCCGGCCTGTTGGTCCGGCCCGAGGTGCCGGCGGTCGTCGAGCCCTACTTGCCGATCGCCGTCGTGGCCGCGCTGGACGCCGTGTTCGGCGGCCTGCGCGCCATGCTCGACGGGATCTTCGACGACAAGGTCTTCGTGGTGTCGTTCCTGTCGAACGTCGTCGTGGCCGCGCTGATCGTGTTCCTCGGCGACAAGCTGGGCGTGGGTGCGCAGCTCTCCACGGGTGTGGTCGTCGTCCTCGGCATCCGCATCTTCTCCAACGCCGCGGCGATCCGCCGGCACGTGTTCCGGGCGTGAGGCCGATGAACGAGCGCGAACAGCCCGAGACGACGCGCCCGGCGGTGACCCCGCCGCGGACCGCCCCCGGCACGCCCGTGTCCGTCCCCGGCACGCCGCCCCCGGCCGGGCTGCGCCGGGAACTGCCCGCGGAGGTGCCCCCGGCCGCGCCCGAGAGGAACGGCGGGACCGAGGCGTCCCGCGCGTCTCACCCGTCCGAGGCGTTCCAGCCGCGTCAGACGCCCGGGGAGCCCGTCGCCGACGAGCCGGGCGGCCCCGTGCTGACCGGGCGGCAGCGGCTCGTGGACGGACTGTGGCCGCCGCGCGTGACCCGGGCCCAACTGATCGTCGCCCTGCTGTTGTTCGGACTCGGGTTCGGTCTCGCCGTCCAGGTCGCCTCCACCAGCGACACGGACGGCGCGCTGCACGGCGCGCGCCAGGAGGATCTTGTGCGCATCCTCGATGAACTCGACGACCGTACCGAGCGTCTTGAAGACGAGAAGCAGGGTCTCGAGAAGCAGCGGGAGGAGCTGGAGAACAGCTCCGACCAGGCCGAGGAGGCGCGCAGGCAGACGATCGAGAAGGAACGGCAACTCGGCGTCCTCGCGGGCACCGTGGCCGCGCAGGGGCCCGGCATCGAGATGACCGTGGAGGACACGAAGGGGACGGTCGAGTCGGACATGCTGCTCGACGCCATCCAGGAGCTGCGCGCCGCGGGCGCGGAGGCGATCCAGGTGAACGGGGTGCGCGTGGTGGCCGGCACGTATCTGTCGGACGTGGACGGGGGAGTCTCCGTGGACGGGAACAAGATCAAGTCCCCGTATCGTTTCAAGGTCATCGGCAAGCCGCAGGACCTGGAGCCGGCGCTCAACATCCCCGGAGGCGTGGTGCAGACGCTCGAGAAGGAACAGGCCACCGCTACCGTGGAGCGGTCGGACAAGATCGTTGTGGACGCCTTGCGAGCGCCGGAGCGGCCTGACTACGCTCGGTCGTCCTCGCGGTGAACCGGGGGTGCATGGGGGGCGTCCGGCCAGGGCATGAGGTTGCGGGGGGTCGGCGCACCGAATGGGTGGTGCGTGGTGGAAACTGTCTGGCGGAGGCGGACGTTGTGAAGATGTCCGGGTCGGCCAATGTGTTCAGTCAGGGTTCGTCCTGCCCCACGGGCGGGTCTGTTTCGGTCAAGGGGAATCGCCCGTGAAGTTGTTTGGGAAGTTGTTCGGCAAGAGCGCGCGGCGAGAGGACGGCGACAGCGCGACCGCTCGTCACCGCGCACAGCCCGGTGCGGAACACCAGCGTCCGCTGTTCCGGGACGAGACCGGCGGGGCCTTCGCCGACCCTGCGCAGTCGGGCGGCATAGGTTCTGGACAGCCGTCGGGCCCGGGTGCGGGCGGAGGCTACTCCGACCCGTACGCGTCCCCCGCCCCCGGCGGGCAGCCGCGGCAGGAGGATCCGTCCATGTCGGTCCTGGTGTGTTCGAGGTGCGGCAACCGCAACGCGGAGAGCAGCCGTTTCTGTTCCCACTGCGGTGCGCCGCTGAAGCCGGGCGTCACCCCGGAGCGCCCCTCCGAGACGACGTCCACGATCTCCATCTCCGGTCTTGAGGCCTACGACTCCGAGACCACGGGGCAGACCCAGCTGCCCGCGCTCTCCCCGGAGGCGCAGGCGGCCGTCGACGCGCTGCCGGTGGGCTCCGCCCTGCTGGTCGTGCGCCGCGGGCCGAACTCGGGCAGCCGCTTCCTGCTGGACGGCGACCTGACCACGGCCGGGCGTCACCCGCAGAGCGACATCTTCCTCGACGACGTGACGGTCTCCCGCCGCCACGTCGAGTTCCGCCGCAGCCCGGACGGTTCGTTCACCGTCGCCGACGTCGGCAGCCTGAACGGCACCTACGTCAACCGCGAGCGGATCGACCAGGTCGCCCTGTCCAACGGCGACGAGGTGCAGATCGGCAAGTACCGGCTGGTCTTCTACGCGAGCCAGCGGGGCTACTGACCTCCCCGGGCACGGCCCGGGGAACTCCAGGAAGGGTCCATGCAGCAAACACCGAGCGGCGGTGCCGGCGACGGCGCCGCCGCCGCGGACACCGGACTGCTGAGCATCGGTGCGGTGCTGAACGTGCTGCGCGAGGAGTTCCCCGAGGTCACCATCTCCAAGATCCGCTTCCTGGAGTCGGAAGGGCTCGTCGAGCCGCGCCGCACCCCGTCGGGGTACCGCAAGTTCAGCGCGGAGGACGTCGAGCGTCTCGGCCATGTGCTGCGCATGCAGCGCGATCACTACCTGCCGCTCAAGGTGATCCGGGAGCACCTGGCGGCCATGGAACGGGGCGAGGCCGTCCCGCTGCCGGCGCTGAGCCGTCCGGGTGACGGCGAGGACCCCGCCGAGTGCGTCCAGGACAGGCCCACGACGGCCCGCATCGGGCGCAGCCAGCTGCTTGCCGCCGCCGGGGTGGACGAGCAGCGGCTCGCCGAGTGGGAGTCGTACGGACTGCTCTCCCCGGTGGGCGAGGACGTGTACGACGCGGAGGCGGTCACCGTCGCCGGTCTCCTCACGGAACTGGGGCGGTACGGGATCGAGCCGCGCCATCTGCGGGCCATGAAGGCGGCCGCCGAGCGGGAGGCCGGGCTGGTGGAGCAGGTCGTCGCGCCGCTGCGGCGCCACCGCAACCCGCAGACCAGGGCCCACGCCGAGGACCGCACCAAGGAACTGGCCGGCCTCACGACGAAGCTGCACGCGGCGCTGGTGGGGTCGGTGCTGGGGGTGCGGCTGCCCTGAGAGGGCAGCACAGCCCGGCCGGATCGGCCACCCGATCCCGGCCCGACTACCCAAACGTCCCGGGCACGGCCTAGGGTTGCTGTGTGAACGAGCTCGATGTCGTAGGTGTCCGGGTCGAAATGCCCTCCAACCAACCGATCGTGCTGTTGCGTGAAGTGGGCGGCGACCGCTACCTCCCCATCTGGATCGGCCCCGGGGAGGCGACGGCCATCGCCTTCGCTCAGCAGGGCATGGCGCCCGCACGGCCGCTGACCCACGACCTGTTCAAGGACGTGCTGGAGGCCGTGGGACAGGAGCTCACGGAAGTGCGCATCACCGACCTGCGGGAAGGTGTGTTCTACGCCGAGCTGGTCTTCGCCAGCGGGGTCGAGGTGAGCGCCCGTCCGTCCGACGCCATAGCGCTCGCCCTGCGCACGGGGACCCCGATCTACGGAAGCGACACGGTGCTCGACGACGCCGGGATCGCCATTCCGGACGAGCAGGAGGACGAGGTGGAGAAGTTCCGCGAGTTCCTCGACCAGATCTCGCCCGAGGACTTCGGGACCAGCAACCAGTGAGCCGGCCCCGGGGCCCCGCCGTGGTCGCGGCCCGCGCCGAGGGCATTCGGCTAGCCTTTCCCCGCGGTGGGGCACGGGAAACCACTCTTAGGGTGATTATCACTCGGCGTGCCGAGTGTGGCGATCGTTGACGCACCCTTGGTGACTGCCTACCGTCGAGGAGGCAGGTCAAGGACGGAGGTCGGCGTGAGAAGCAGCGGCGACGGTACGGCTGGGGGTGCCCCCGGACGCGTTTTCGGGGCGGGCGGGCCGTATCCTCCCCAGAGCTCTCCGCTCCGCTCGGGCGGGGGCCATCCCGCGCGTGGCGGTGCGATCGATCCCGCTCCGCAGCGACCGACGGCTGTGCCGAGCGGCGGAGGGGCGGCGGCCATGGCGACCGAGGAGATCGGCTACCGCGGGCCCACAGCCTGCGCCGCGGCCGGCATCACCTACCGCCAGCTCGACTACTGGGCGCGTACGGGCCTGGTCGAGCCGAGTGTGCGCCCGGCCCACGGGTCCGGCACGCAGCGGCTGTACAGCTTCCGCGACGTCGTCGTGCTGAAGATCGTCAAGCGGTTCCTGGACACGGGCGTGTCCCTGCAGAACATCCGCACCGCGGTCCAGCACCTGCGCGAACGGGGCTTCAGCGACCTGGAACGCATGACGCTGATGAGCGACGGCGCCACGGTCTACGAGTGCACCTCGCCCGACGAGGTCCACGCGTTGCTCCAGGGCGGCCAGGGCGTCTTCGGCATCGCCGTGGGCGTGGTGTGGCGCGACGTCGAGAACGCGTTGTCGCAGCTGCACGGCGAGCGCGTCGACACGGGCGAGACCCTGATCGGCCACAACCCGATGGACGAGCTGGCCCGGCGCAGGAACCGGGCGGTCTGAGCCGGCGCCGCGCGGCGCCCACCCGACGCGCACGTTGTCAGTGGCGTAGGGCAGCATCGGGGACGTGAGATCCGTTCCCACGATCCTGCATCTCGACATGGATGCCTTCTACGCCTCGGTGGAGCAGGCGTCCAAACCGAGTCTGCGCGGCAAGGCCGTGATCGTGGGCGGACTCGGACCCCGTGGCGTGGTCGCCACCGCCTCCTACGAGGCCCGCGTCTTCGGCGTCCGTTCCGCGATGCCCATGTCCCAGGCCCGCCGGCTCGCGCCGAACGCCGCGTACCTGGTGCCCCGGTTCGCGCTGTACCGCTCGATCAGCGACCAGGTGATGGCGTTGTTGCGGGCCCTGTCGCCCCTGGTGGAGCCGCTCAGCCTCGACGAGGCCTTCGTCGATCTGGAGGCCGGGGGCGCGGCATGGGACGAGCGGTCGGCGCGGCTGGCCGGCACGAAGCTGCGCGCCGACATCCGGGCGGTCACGGGGCTGACCGGCTCGGTGGGGCTCGCCGCCTCCAAGATGCTGGCGAAGATCGCGTCGGAGCAGGCGAAGCCGGACGGGCTGGTCGTGATCGAGCCCGGGACGGAGCGGGCGATGCTCGAGCCGATGCCGGTGCGGGTCCTGCCGGGCGTCGGGCCCGCCACCGGCGACCACCTGCGGCGGGCGGGCATCCACACGGTCGGCGAGATCGCCGAGGCGGGCGAGGACGAACTGGTGCGGCTGCTGGGCAAGGCCCACGGGCACGCGCTGTACGCGATGGCGCTGGCCCGTGACGACCGGCCCGTCGTCGCCGAGCGGGAGACGAAGTCGGTGTCCGTCGAGGACACCTACGACGTGGACATCCACGACCGGGTGCGGGTCGGGCTGGAGGTCGAGCGGCTCGCCGACCGCTGCGTGCGCCGGCTGCGCGGCGCGGGACTGTCCGGACGCACCATCGTCCTGAAGGTACGCCGGTACGACTTCTCGACGCTGACCCGGTCCGAGACGCTGCGGGGCCCCACCGACGATCCGGCGGTCGTCCGGGAGGCGGCGGCGCGGCTGCTGGACTCGGTGGACACCACGGGCGGCGTCCGGCTCCTCGGCGTCGGGGTCAGCGGGCTGGCCGACTACACGCAGGAGGACCTGTTCGCCCAGGCGGCGGGCACCGCGGGGGCGGGGGAGGAGGAGCCGCAGGGCGAGGAGTCCGAGGCCACGCCCGAGACGCGCCCGGAGGCCCCCGCCGGGCGGCACTGGCCCGCCGGACACGACGTCCGGCACGCGGAGTACGGGCACGGGTGGGTGCAGGGCAGCGGGCTGGGACGGGTGACCGTCCGCTTCGAGACACCCGGCTCGGCGCCGGGCCGCGTGAAGACGTTCCGGGTCGACGACCCGGCACTGGAGCCGGCGGATCCGCTGCCGCTCGTGGAAGGGCCACCGCGCGTGGCCGAGGGGGCGGGGGGCGGTCGCCGGTGACGTTCGCGGTTCACCGGGTCGTGCTCCCGAAGAAGCATGGTCCGGTGCGCCTGGCGCTTGGACGGAGGGGGCCCGTGACGGTCGCGGGACAGCTGCCGGTGCCTGTGGCCCTCGGTCCGGCCGCATCCGTGGCGCGGCCGGGTGAGGGGAGCCGGGCTCCGGGCCGACCCGGCACAGGGCTCACCGGACCGCCGCCTCCGGTGGCGTCAGCCGCGTTCCTCCTGGCCCGCCAGCTTGCCGAAGTCGCGGTCGGGGAGCGGGGGAGGGGAGCCCACGTCCAGGCCGTAGTGGTGGTAGAGCTGGAGCTCCTGCTCCGGGGACAGGTGGCGGCCGACGCCGAAGTCGGGGGCGTCCTTGATGAGGGACCGTTCGAACGGCACGTGCAGGGCCCCGTCGATCAGCTCGCTGGGTTCCAGGGGCACGAAGGCGTCCCGGCTGAACAGGCCGGTGCGTATCGCGGCCCATTCGGGCACGCCGGTGGCGTCGTCGAGGTAGACCTCGTCGATCGTGCCGATCCGGGTGCCGTTGCGGTCGTACGCCTTGCGGCCGATGAGGTGACGCGGGTCGATGTCGGTCTGCACGGGCCCTCCACTCGACGCGAACTCATGCGATAGCACAACGAAAAGGCACAATCGGCGGGACGGCCACTCGAAGGTCCGGGCCCGGGCCTCGCTGGTAGGCTGGCAACGGCCGCTGACCCCGTGCGGGAGAGTCCTCCAGGCACCACCGGAGGCGCCGAAGGAGCAAATCCTCCCCGGAATCTCTCAGGCACACGTACCGCACGGACGAGGTCACTCTGGAAAGCAGAGCGGGTGTCGACGGCTTCCGCTCTCACCGACGGTGAAAACCGGACCGCCCGCGGCGTTCCGGTGAAACTCTCAGGTTGAGATGACAGAGGGGGAGGCCGTCCGGGCACCTGCGCCGTGGTGCCCCTCGAAGGTCGTCGGACCAGGAGGCCTCCTCAATGACTGCCCCCCGTACCCCGCTCTCCGAGCTCGAACAGGGAATCCCCTTCGAGCAGCGCCACATCGGCCCCGACCACGAGGCCCGGGCGAAGATGCTGGCCCAGGTGGGCTACGGCTCGCTCGACGAGCTGACCGCCGCCGCCGTGCCCGACGTGATCAAGAACGCCGACGCGCTGGACCTGCCCGGCGCCCGGAGCGAGGCCGAGGTGCTCGCCGAGCTGCGCGCCCTCGCCGACCGCAACCAGGTGCTCGGCTCCATGATCGGCCTGGGCTACTACGGCACCTTCACCCCGCCCGTCATCCTGCGCAACGTGATGGAGAACCCCGCCTGGTACACGGCCTACACGCCGTACCAGCCGGAGATCTCGCAGGGCCGGCTCGAGGCGCTGCTGAACTTCCAGACGATGGTCGCCGAGCTCACCGGCCTGCCGACGTCCGGCGCCTCGCTGCTGGACGAGGGCACCGCGGCCGCCGAGGCGATGGCGCTGTCCCGGCGCATGGGGAAGAACAAGAAGGGCCTCTTCCTGGTCGACGCGGACGCCCTGCCGCAGACCATCGCCGTGATCGAGACCCGCGCCGAGCCGGCCGGCGTGGAGGTCGTCGTCGCCGACCTGGCCGACGGCATCCCCGCCGAGCTCGCCGACCGTGAGATCAACGGCGTCCTGATCCAGTACCCGGGCGCCTCCGGCGTCGTCCGGGACATCAAGCCGGTCATCGACCAGGCGCACGAGCGGGGCGCGCTCGTCACCGTCGCCGCCGACCTGCTCGCCCTCACCCTGCTGAAGTCCCCCGGCGAGCTGGGCGCGGACATCGCGGTCGGCACCACGCAGCGCTTCGGCGTCCCGATGGGCTTCGGCGGACCGCACGCCGGCTACATGGCCGTCCAGGAGAAGATGGCCCGCAGTCTGCCCGGCCGTCTCGTCGGCGTCTCCGTCGACGCCGACGGCGACAAGGCGTACCGCCTGGCGCTGCAGACGCGTGAGCAGCACATCCGCCGCGAGAAGGCCACCAGCAACATCTGCACCGCGCAGGTGCTGCTCGCCGTCATGGCCGGCATGTACGCCGTCTACCACGGTCCCGACGGCCTGCGGACCATCGCCCGCCGCACCCACCGCTACGCCGCGATCCTCGCCGAGGGGCTGCGCTCCGGCGGCGCCGAGGTCGTGCACGGCTCCTACTTCGACACCCTCACCGTGCGGGTCGCCGGGCGGGCCGCCGAGGTCGTCGCCGCCGCCCGCGACCACGGCGTGAACCTGCGTCTCGTCGACGCCGACACCGTCTCCGTCGCCTGCGACGAGACCACCACCCGCGACCGGATCGCCGCCGTGTGGCGCGCCTTCGGCGTCGAGGCCGACGTCGAGGCCCTGGACGCCGCCGCGCAGGACGCCCTGCCGGACGCGCTGCTGCGCTCCGACGAGTTCCTGACCCACCCGGTCTTCCACCAGCACCGCTCCGAGACGGCCATGCTGCGTTACTTGCGCCGCCTCGCCGACCGCGACTACGCGCTGGACCGCGGCATGATCCCGCTGGGCTCCTGCACCATGAAGCTCAACGCGACCACCGAGATGGAGCCGATCACCTGGCCCGAGTTCGGACAGCTGCACCCCTTCGCGCCCGCCGAGCAGGCCGCCGGGTACCTCGCGCTCATCCGTGAGCTGGAGGAGCGGCTCGCCGAGGTCACCGGCTACGACAAGGTGTCCCTCCAGCCCAACGCCGGGTCCCAGGGCGAGCTGGCCGGACTGCTCGCGGTGCGGGGCTACCACCGCGCCAACGGCGACGACCAGCGCACCGTCTGCCTGATCCCGTCCTCCGCGCACGGCACCAACGCGGCCAGCGCGGTCATGGCCGGCATGAAGGTCGTCGTCGTCAGGACCGCCGACGACGGCGAGGTCGACGTCGAGGACCTGCGCGCCAAGATCGAGCAGTACCGCGACCAGCTGGCAGTACTGATGATCACCTACCCGTCGACGCACGGGGTGTTCGAGGAGCACGTCGCCGACATCTGCGCGGCGGTGCACGAGGCGGGCGGCCAGGTCTACGTGGACGGCGCCAACCTCAACGCCCTGGTCGGCCTGGCCAAGCCGGGTCACTTCGGCGGCGACGTCTCGCACCTGAACCTGCACAAGACGTTCTGCATCCCGCACGGCGGCGGCGGCCCCGGCGTCGGCCCGGTCGGCGTCCGCGCGCACCTGGCGCCGTACCTGCCGAACCACCCGATGCAGCCCGAGGCGGGGCCGGAGACCGGGGTCGGCCCGATCTCGGCGGCGCCCTGGGGCTCGGCGGGCATCCTGCCCATCTCCTGGGCGTACGTCCGGCTCATGGGCGGCGAGGGCCTCAAGCGGGCCACGCAGGTGGCGGTGCTCAGCGCCAACTACATCGCCAAGCGCCTGGAGCCGTACTACCCGGTGCTCTACACCGGCCCCGGCGGGCTGGTGGCGCACGAGTGCATCATCGACCTGCGCCCGCTGACCAAGGCGACCGGCGTCAGCGTGGACGACGTGGCCAAGCGGCTGATCGACTACGGCTTCCACGCGCCGACGATGTCCTTCCCGGTGGCCGGGACGCTGATGATCGAACCGACCGAGTCCGAAGACCTGGCCGAGCTGGACCGGTTCTGCGAGACGATGATCGCCATCCGTGCGGAGATCGAGAAGGTCGGCTCGGGCGAGTGGCCCGCCGAGGACAACCCGCTGCGCAACGCCCCGCACACCGCCGCCGCGCTCGGCGGGGAGTGGGAGCACGCGTACACCCGCGAGGAGGCGGTCTTCCCGGTCGGCGTGAACGCCGCGGACAAGTACTGGCCGCCGGTGCGGCGCATCGACCAGGCCTTCGGCGACCGGAACCTGGTGTGCTCCTGCCCGCCGCTGGACGCGTACGAGGACTGACGCCCTCCTGAGAGCACGGTCCCGTGTGTCCGACGCGGAGCCGTGCCGTCGGGGCGCGTGAGCGCCCGGCCGGGCATTCCCCGGCCGGGCGCTCACGCGTCTGCGGGCCCGGCCCAGGGGTACGGGGGCGTGGGGTCGTCAGGCGGCGCCGAGGGTTCCGACGGACGGTTCCAGCAGATCGAAGGCGCGGGTCGCCTCCGGCGCGACCGTCGCCTCGATCTCCTCAGCGGGCAGCCCGGCGAGGGTGAGCTGCTGGATGCGCTGGAACAGGAGACGGTGGACAGCGCCCAGGAGACCGGCGGCCGTGCGGATCACGATGTCGTCGGCCGGCACGTTCTCGGCCGCGGCGAGTGCCTCGGCCAGTGCCTCCTCCCGGCGGTCGTGCAGGCCGCGCACACAGGTGGTGAGGGTGGGGCTGTCGGCCACCATCCGGGCGAACTCCGGGCCGGTGAAGCCGCTCACCGGATCGTGGGCGGCGAGTGCCTCGGTGAAGGCGCGGCGCAGTGCGCCCAGGGCGGACTCGCCGGGCCTCCGGGCGGCCACCGACGAGGCCAGGCTCGCGACGAAGGCGTCCTGGTGGTCGAGGGCCAGGTCTTCCTTGCGGGCGAAGTAGTTGGTGACCGTCTTCTTCGACACGCGCGCGGCGTCGGCGATCTCCGCGATGGTCGTGGCGTCGAAGCCCTGGCGGAGGAAGAGACGGGTGGCCTGGTCGGAGATGTGCTGACGGGTCTCCTGCTTCTTGACCTCGCGCAGGCCGCCCGCGGACCGTGACGACGCGCTGTCGTGTTGGCTACTCATGGGCGAATCTTACTACGGTAGTATTTTTCTATTGACACCTTTCATGGGTCGAGCGTAATTTTACCTCCGACGTAAGAATCGACCAGTCCTACGGGGGACCTCTCGTGACCGATCCTGCCGTTCTGCACCCGCTGCCGGAGCACGAGCGCGTCGTGTTCCTCAAGCCGCTGATCACCTCCCCGTCGATCGAGGTGGGCGAGTTCACCTACTATGACGACCCCGACGGGGCGACGGAGTTCGAGCGGCGCAACGTCCTCTACGCCTACGGTCCGGAAAAGCTGATCATCGGCCGGTTCTGCGCCGTGGCCGCCGGCACCCGCTTCCTGATGGCCGGGGCGGCACACCCGACGATGGGGGTGTCCACCTACCCGTTCACCATGTTCGGCGGGGAGTGGGCCGACCGGACCCTCGATCTGGTCACCGCCATGCCCAGCCGCGGGGACACGGTGGTCGGCAACGACGTCTGGTTCGGCTACGGGGCCACCGTCATGCCGGGCGTGCGCATCGGCGACGGCGCCATCATCGCCGCCGGAGCCGTCGTCACGGCCGACGTGGCGCCGTACACCGTGGTCGGCGGCAACCCCGCCCGTCCGATCCGGCAGCGCCACAGCGACGCGGACGTGGCGCTCCTGCTGGAAGCGGCCTGGTGGGACTGGCCCGTCGACGTGATCACCCGCCACGTGCGCACCATCATGGCCGGCACTCCCGCGGAGATCAGCGCGATCGCCGCCCGTGGGACAGGCAGCCGTGGCGACACCCCCGCCACGTCCTGACCGCCCCGGCGAACGCCTCCGCCGCCCCCTCACCGCCCCGAATTCCCCGGCAAGGAGCCACGCATTGACCGACACCCCCTCCACCACCCCCAGCCCGCTGCCCCCGCTGTCGGCCCAGGCCGACCGCCTGGTCCGGCTCGGCCTGCACACGCACGCGGGGATACCGGCCGGAGAGATCCGCTCCTTCGCCGAACGGCACTCCGCGGCGGGCCGGGACACCCTGCTGGCCCTCCACCCCGACCGTGTCCCCGCCTCGGTCCTCGCGCCGTTGCTGCGCCACGCCGGCAAGCCCGGCTTCGTCGTCACGGACATGCCGGACGTCGACCGTTTCACGCCCCAGGGGATCGACCTGCCCGACGCCCCCCTCTACACGGTCGCGGGTGTCGACCGGGGTGATCACCTGGCCGACTGGAGCCCGGAGGAGGCCCTGCCCGCGCTCACCGGGAAGGGCCGCACCCCACTGCTGCTCAGTGAGGGCATCCACTGGGTGCTCCAGCAGCCCGAGGCCCTGGAGCGCAACCGCTGCTTCATGACCATCGGCTCCCGGCTGCGCAAGCCGAACGGGAGGTTCGACGCCCGCACGCCCGCGATCTGGATCAGCAACGGCACCGGCCGCGACGGCCGGGACCGGCGCGACGCCCCGAAGGTCGGCTGGTGCTGGTGGGGCAACCGCCACACCTGGCTCGGCTTCGCCTCCGCGGCGGGCCGCGAGATCTGACGGCCCGCTTCCGCACCTGCGGGCGGCCGGTCACCGCGTCGCGCGGGCGGGGGCTACGCCGGGTAGGCGCGGGTCTGGGCCGCCTTGACGGCCGCCCAGACCGGGGCGCCCGGGCGCAGGTCGAGTTCGGCGGCGGCCACCGTGGTCAGGTCGGCGGCCAGGGAGAGCTCACCGGTCAGTTCGGCGCGGATCTGGTCGCCGTGGGTCTCCAGGCCGGCGACCTCGCAGCGCCACAGGTTGCGGGCACTGGTCCCGCCGGGGCGCTCCCCGTACAGCGTGACCGCGCCGGGCGGGAACGCGACGAAGGCGGGCCCGGTCAGGTCCTCGCTGGTGGTGATGGCGGGCCCCCCGGGGATCCGGACCGTGTGGCCGTCGGCCCGGCCGCGGTAGAGGTTCAGGCCGACCAGCTGGGCGATGTACTCGGTGCGCGGGCGGCGGGCGATGTCCGTGGGCGTGCCCTCCTGGACGGTCCGCCCCTGCTCCACGACGACGAGCCGGCCGGCCAGCACCATCGCGTCCAGCGGATCGTGCGTCACCAGGACGGCCACGGCCTCGAAGGCGGCCAGGTGCCGCCGCAGCTCGGCCCGGACCTCGAGTCGCGTCCGGGCGTCCAGCGCCGCCAGCGGTTCGTCCAGGAGCAGCAGCCGGGGGCGGGTGGCCAGGGCGCGGGCCAGGGCCACGCGCTGTGCCTGGCCGCCGGAGAGCCGGCGGGGCCTGGCGCCGGCGTGGTCGGCCAGCCCCATGCGGTCCAGCCACTCGGCGGCCAGGGCCCGGGCCTGCGCCTTTCCGGCGCCCCGGCAGCGCGGCCCGAAGGCCACGTTGTCGAGCGCGGTCAGGTGCGGGAAGAGCAGGTAGTCCTGGAAGACGACGCCCACCGGGCGGTCCTCGGGCGGCGCGTCGCGCAGGTCCCGACCGTCCAGCCTCAGGTGACCGTCCGAGAGGGGGGCGAGGCCCGCCAGGGCACGCAACGCGGTGGACTTCCCGGCACCGTTCGGGCCGAGCAGCGCGATCACCTCCCCGGGCGCGGCGCGCAGCGAGACGTCCAGCCGGAAGGAGCCCCGGTCCACGACCAGCCGGGCGTCGAGTCCGTCGGCGGGGGCACGTCCGGCAGGGGTGTGCGCCCCGGCGGCGGGACTCCCGGAACGCTCCGGCATCTCCTCGGGCACCATGTCAGACCGTCCTCGTCCACCGGTCGCGCAGCGCGGCCAGCACGGCGACGGACACCGCCAGCAGGACCAGGCTCAGGGCGATCGCCGCCGCCGGGTCGTTCTGCAGGGCGAGGTACACGGCGAGCGGCATGGTCTGGGTGCGGCCGGGGAAGTTCCCCGCGAAGGTGATCGTGGCACCGAACTCCCCGAGGGCCCTCGCCCAGGCCAGCACGGCGCCGGCCGCGACGCCGGGGACGATCAGCGGCAGGGTGACCCGGCGGAACGCGGTGAAGCGGGACGCGCCCAGGGTGGCCGCCGCCTCCTCGAACCGCGGGTCGGCGGCCCGCAGCGTGCCCTCGACGCTGATCACCAGGAACGGCAGCGCGACGAAGGTCTCCGCGAGGACGACACCGGCGGTGGTGAACGGCAGGGTGACGCCGAACCACTCGTCCAGCCACCGCCCCACGATGCCGTTGCGGCCCAGCGCCAGCAGCAGGGCGACGCCGCCGACCACCGGCGGCAGCACCAGCGGGAGCGTCACCAGGGCGCGGACCAGGCTCCGTCCGGGGAAGTCGGTGCGGGCCAGCAGCCACGCCAGCGGCACCCCGACGACCAGGCTGAGCGCGGTCGCCGTGGTCGCGCAGACCAGCGACAGGCGCAGCGCGTCCCAGACCGCCGGGCTGGTCAGCTGCTCGGGCAGGTCACGCCAGGGCGCCCGTACGACGAGGGCCAGCAGGGGCACCAGGAGGAACGCCAGGCCGATCAGGGCGGGCGCGAGGAGGGCGAGCGGGACACCGCGGCCGGGGGTGCGCGGCCGCCGCGCCGCGCGGACTGCTTCCCGGGCGGCGGTCACGGCGCGAGGAATCCCGCCCGGCCGAGCGCTCTCCGGCCGTCCGGCGATGTCACGAGCGCGACGAAGGCCTCGGCCGCCGCGGGGTTCGGGGCGGCCTCCAGCCGGGCGATCGGGTAGTCGTTGACGGCCTGCGCCGCCTCCGGGAAGTCCACGCCGTCCACCGTGTCACCGGCCGCCCTCACATCCGTGCGGTACACGACGGCGGCGTCCGCCTCCTTCAGCCGCACCTTGGTCAGCGCGCCCTTCACGTCCTGCTCGTAGGAGGCGGGCGTGACCTCGACCCCGGCCGCCGTGAGGGCCTTCCGGGCGGCGGCCCCGCAGGGCACCGTCCCGTCGCAGAGGACGACCTTCAGGCCGGGCGCGGCCAGGTCGGCGAGGGAGTCGATGCCGTGCGGGTTGCCGGGGGCGGTGGCGATGGCCAGGCGGTTGCGCGCGAAGGCGACCGGGCCGCCCGCCGTGAGTTTCTCGTCCGTGACGCGCCGCATCGTGGCGGGGCTGGCGGCGGCGAAGACGTCGGCGGGGGCGCCGCCCACGATTCCGGCGGCGAGGGAGTCGCTGCCGTTGAAGTTGAAGGCCACCTCGGTGCCGGGGTGTTCCTTCTCGAACCGCTCGCCCAGGGCCGTGAAACTCTCCTTCAGCGAGGCGGCGGCGAAGACGGTGACGGTGCCGCTCGGACGTCCGTCGCCGCTCCCTGACGAGGAGCAGGCGGTGAGCCCGGGGGCGGCGAGGAGGGCGAGGGCGACGACACCGGCGGTCCGGCGGGCGGAACGGATCATCCGAGTGCACTCCCTCGCGGCGGCGGGCGGCTGCGGGGACGCTCACCCCGCTCCCCTTCATTGTGACGCATCTGCGAGGCCAGAAGTGCCTGTCGTGTCGCACGAGCGAGGACCAGGCGGTGTCCGGGTCCGCATGTGCGTTTCCACAGGAGCCGTGTGTCAGGTGCGGTCGACATGGACGTTCGTCGACTTCACCCGGGCCGTGGCCTCCACGCCGACCTCCAGGCCCAGTTCCTCGACCGCCTCCCGCGTGAGCAGGGAGACCAGGCGGTGCGGTCCGGCCTGGATCTCCACCTGGGCCGCGACGTCACCGAGCTTGACCGCCGTGACGATGCCGGGGAACGCGTTGCGGGCCGAGGTGTACGGGGTGTCCTCCTCGGTCGTGGCCGCCTTGGCCAGCTCGACGGAGAACGCCGCCAGGTCGCGGCCGTCGATCACTCGTCGTCCGGCGTCGTCGCGTCGGGTGGTGAGGCGTCCCGCGTCCGCCCAGCGTCGCGCGGTGTCGGGGCTGACGCCGAGCAGCCGCGCTGCCTGGCCGATCGTGTAGGACTGCATGCCGGTCACGATAGGGCGCGGCGGCCGGTGCGGGCGTACCGCCTACGGCGCGGGCGGCGCCGTGCTCGCGCGCACCACCAGGTCGGTGCCGAGCTCCACGCGGGGTGAGTCCGGCTGTTCGCCGCGGGTGAGGCGGAGCACCGTACGGACGGCGAGGGCGCCCATGTCGGCGAGCGGCTGGCGGACCGTGGTGAGCGGCGGAGCCGACCAGCGCACCTCCGGCAGGTCGTCGAAGCCGACCACGCTCATGTCCTGCGGCACCCGCAGTCCCCGGCCGCGCAGCGCCTCGATCGCCCCGAGCGCCATCTGGTCGCTGGCGGCGAAGACCGCCGTGGGCGGTTCCGGCAGGTCCAGCAGGGTGTGGCAGCCCGCGTGGCCGGACTCGGGACGGAAGTCGCCGGGGGCCACGAGGGTGTCGTCGGGGGTGACGCCCGCGCCCTCCAGCGCGGCGCGGTAGCCGTCCAGGCGGGCCCGGGAGCAGAGCAGCCGCGGCGGGCCGGCGATCAGGCCGATCCTGCGGTGCCCGAGGGACAGCAGATGCTGGGTGGCCGCCAGGCCGCCGGACCAGTTGGCGGCGCCGATGGTGGGGACGTCCAGGCCGGGGGAGCCGTCCGGGTCCACGGCCACCAGCGGGACGCCCAGGATGCGCAGCTCCTCGTGCAGCGAGGACTCCAGGGCGGAGGTGACGAGGATGACGCCGTCGGAGGCGCGCGCCCGCAGGTTGCGGATCCACTCGCGCGCGTCGCCGGAACGCCCGTGGATCGCCGACACCACGGTGCCCACCCCGGCGGTGTGGGCCTCCTCCTCGACCCCGCGGATGATCTCCACGGCCCAGGGGCTGTCGAGGTCGTTGAAGACCAGGTCGAGCAGCGCGGCCCGCGAGGGCGAGGGGGCGGGGCGCCGGCGGTAGCCGTGGCGGCGCAGCAGGTCCTCGACGCGGGCGCGGGTCTGCGGGGAGACGTCGGAGCGGCCGTTGACCACGCGGGAGACGGTCGGGACGGAGACCCCGGCCTGCCGGGCGATCTCGGTGATCGTGACCCTGCTCCCGGCGTCGTCCTCCTGTGCTGCCACTTGCCCCTCCTCCGAGACGGAACCCGCGAAACCTCCAGAAGTCTTCCGGAGGACGGGTGCGTGGGGGAAGGCGGCTCCGGTCGCACGGCGGCTGCCGCCTGCGCCTTCCGAGGCGGCCGTCACCGTGCCCTTCCGCGGGGCCGCGGCGGATGAGGAGCCGTGCACACGCCGCGGAGCCGGGTCGCGGGGGCGTCCCCGCGGTCCGGCCCCTGTGTCACCCCGGGCGGTCCCCGTCCCGCCCGGCCCTGCTCAGGCGGACGTCAGCGTGACGTCCCGGGACCGCTGCGGGGCGATGATCCTGCCGTCGGGCAGGAGTTCACCGGTGTCCTCGAAGAGCACGACACCGTTGCACAGCAGGCTCCAGCCCTGCTCCGGGTGGTGCGCCACGAGACGGGCGGATTCCCGGTCGGCGGAGTCGGCTGAGGGACACGGTGGCTGGTGCTGGCACATGGGTGGGTTCTTTCGCTCTGTGATGACCTGTGAGTGGGCTGTCGTGTCAGTTGCGCGGCGTGAATCGTCGTTCATGGCCGCCTCCCCCGTGGTGATGAGTCGGTCGGGATCCAGTGTTGCCCCGCGGACGAGGATCCGCAGGCATTTCGCGGCACCGCTCCTCACCGGTTCAGGACGCGTCACCCACGCGGACGGTTCATCCCAACTGCACTGTCCTTTCGGGTGGTTCGCAGTGGCCGGATGGGGCTAGTCCGTACGCACGCTCCCCGCCGCCCGACGCCCGTGCCCCGCCGCCCGGGAGCGGGCGACGGGGCACGGGCCGAGGGGGCGGGTCAGGCCGGGGAGCCGAGCAGCCGGGTGGGCGTCACGCGGTGGGTCAGCACCGGGAGCAGATCCGTGACCCGGTGCGGCCGGTGGGCCGCGATGCCGGGCGGGGCCGGCGCCAGCGGCACCAGCAGGTCGTCCGCGGCCGGGACGCCGGCGGCGCCGTCGGCCTCCGTGTCGCCGTGCAGCCACAGCGCCAGCATGTACAGGCCGGGCACCGACAGCAGCCGGGGCTGGTACGGCCGGCCCATGGCCTCCGCCTGGCGCAGCGCGAGTTCGGTGGACGTGATGTACGGGCCTTCGAAGAAGCGGGAGAAGGCCCATCCGTCGGCGGTGAGCACGGTGTCGGCGGCGGCCACCGCGCGATCGCCGGTACGGATCAGGAAGCGCCACCCGGCGAGCGTCGTCGAGGTCTCGCCGTCGGCGGTGACCCGGTCGAGGACGTGCACCGGCAGCGGGAGCTCGGGCGAGGCGGGCCCCTGGGCGCGGAGCAGGGAGGGAGTTCGGGCGTCGCGCACGGCGGTCGGCGACGAGAGCGCGGTCAGGACGGAACGCAGTGCGGGCGCGGGAGCCGGGGGTACGTGCAGCGGCATGGTGGGTCGCCTCTCATTCGAAGGCACAGTGGCGCGAGGGCGGGGCGTGCGGTGCGGACGGCGCTGTCAGCTCGCGAAGGTCAGAGAGGCAGGGGCCCGGAGGGTCTGAGCGGGAGACGGGGGTGAGGAGAGCCGCACGCCGTCTCACGGCTGGATCACTCGACCGTGGGCGCCCACCTGGATCTGCCTTGTGCAGTGAGTTTATACGACACGGGTTGAGATTATGTTTCGTCTAGCTCTCCCCGGTGACCCGGGCAAGGATATTTCAGGTCGGCGATATGCGAAAAAGATGCCGATTTCCCAAAGGGTTCACCGCACTGACCTCGGGCCATGACCGCCGTACGGTCGGCCCATTCCGGTCGGCGTTTTTCACGAGTTCGCAACCGCGCGGTGATACGCCTTCCCGCGTATTGCCCCGTGAATGTGCCACTGGACACCTCGACAGAGTAGCGGGCGCCACACGCATCCGGGGCGTTATCGATCGCATCCACGGGGCATCCTTGCTTGTGGACCGGGACCCCGGCGGCCGATCTTCGGTACGCCATCCGAGGAGGGACGCTTCGATGGGGGAAAAGGTCGTGGCGGGTCAGTTCGACCTGTCCGATCGCCAGCGCTACCGCGAGAAGCTCCACAGGTGCCTGACGGGCCTGGAGCGACTCCTGACGGAGAAGCGGTTCGACCGCCCCAAGAACCTGATGGGGCTGGAGATCGAACTCAATCTCGCGGGCGCCGACGGCATGCCGAGAATGCTGAATGCGCAAGTCCTCGAGCGCATCGCGAGCCGCGACTTCCAAACGGAACTCGCGATGTTCAACCTGGAAGTGAACATCGCTCCCCACCGGCTGGGCGGACGCGTTTTCGACCGGCTCGACGAGGAACTGCGGACCTCGCTCGCCTACGCCGACCGCAAGGCCGAAGAGGTGGACGCGGGCATCGTGATGATCGGCATTCTGCCGACGCTCGACCGCGACGACCTCGTCTCCTCCAACCTCTCCGACGTCGACCGCTACGCGCTGCTCAACGATCAGATCGTGGCCGCGCGCGGTGAGGACTTCACCCTCGACATCGACGGCGTGGAGCACCTCAGGTGCACCTCGAAGTCGATCGCCCCGGAGGCCGCCTGCACCTCGGTGCAACTGCACCTCCAGGTCACGCCGGAACGGTTCCCCGACGTGTGGAACGCGGCGCAGGCCGTCGCCGCCGCGCAGATCGCCGTCGGCGCCAACTCGCCCTTCCTGTTCGGCCGCGAGCTGTGGCGCGAGTCCCGGCCGCCGCTCTTCCAGCAGTCCACCGACACCCGCCCGCCCGAGCTGCAGGCGCAGGGTGTGCGGCCGCGCACCTGGTTCGGGGAGCGCTGGGTGACGTCGGCGTTCGACCTCTTCGAGGAGAACCTGCGCTACTTCCCGGCCCTGCTGCCCATCTGCGACGACGAGGACCCGCTCGAGGTGCTGGACCGCGGCGGCGTGCCCTCGCTCGCCGAGCTCGTCCTGCACAACGGCACCGTCTACCGCTGGAACCGTCCCGTCTACGACGTCGCCGACGGCGTCCCCCACTTGCGCGTGGAGAACCGCGTGCTGCCCGCGGGACCGACCGTGACCGACGTGGTGGCCAACGCGGCCTTCTACTACGGCGTCGTCCGCGCCCTCGCCGAGGACGCCCGCCCGGTGTGGAGCCGGCTGCCCTTCGAGGCCGCCGCCGCCAACTTCGACGCCGCCTGCAAGGACGGCATCGACGCCCGCTTCACCTGGCCCCGGCGCGGACGCCTCGGCGGTCTGGGCGAGGTGGACGCGGTCACCCTCGTACGGGAGGAGCTGCTGCCGCTCGCCGAGGCCGGGCTGGACGCGTGGGGCATCGAGCCCGCCGACCGGGACCGGTACCTCGGGGTGATCGAGGAGCGCTGCCGGCGGCGGGTCAACGGCGCGTCCTGGCAGGCCGCGACGTTCCACCGGGCGCTGGACCTCGGGCTCGGCCGGGAGGAGGCGCTGGCGGCCACCACCCGCCGCTACCGCGAGCTGACCCGGCAGGGCGACCCCGTGCACACCTGGCCGGTCGGGCTGCCCGAACCGGTGCCGACGAGGGCCTGACCGCCGCCCCGGACCCGCGGCCGGCCGCACAGGTCCTGCCTTCATACTGATCGGACCGGTCGGTGATGTGGAGGCAGGAGTGCAGGCGGAGGCGGCGGGCCCGGGGGCCGATGCGTATCCGGAGCGGACCCTCTCGCGGAGGACGCTGCGCGACGAGACACTGCTCGTCCTCGCGCTGTCGCTCGGCGCGAGCGGAGTGTCCGCGCTGATCAGTTTCGTCGGCTCGGTCACCAGACCGGGCGGTCTGAAGGACCAGGCGGCCACCCTCAACGCCTCGGCCGCGCCGGGCCGCCCCTGGCTGGACCTGGCCTGGCAGCTGTTCGGCATCACCACCGCGCTGGTGCCGGTGGCCCTGGTCGCGCACCTGCTGCTGCGCGAGGGCTCCGGACTGCGCGCCCTCGGCTTCGACCGCGCCCGGCCCTGGTCCGACCTCGGCCGCGGCGCCGCGATCGCGGCGGTCATCGGCAGCAGCGGCATCGCCTTCTACCTGGCCGTGCGCGCGCTCGGTTTCAATCTCACCGTGGTGCCGGAGGCGCTGCCCGAGGTGTGGTGGAAGTACCCCGTGCTGATCCTGTCGGCCGCGCAGAACTCGATCCTCGAGGAGGTCCTCGTCGTCGGCTATCTGCTGCGCCGGCTCGACCAGCTCGGCTGGTCGCCCACCGCCTCGATGGCGGGCAGCGCGGTGCTGCGCGGCTCGTACCACCTCTACCAGGGCATCGGCGGCTTCATCGGCAACATGGTCATGGGCGTGGTGTTCGTGTACCTGTACCGCCGCTGGGGACGCGTCGGGCCGCTGGTGGCCGCGCACACGCTCCTCGACATCGGCGCGTTCGTCGGCTACGCGCTGCTCGCGGGCAAGGTCGGCTGGCTGCCGACGGCGTGAGCCGGACGAAGGGGGCGTACGGACCGGTCGGCCGTACGCCCCCTTCGTCGTGCCGGGGGTCAGACCAGCAGGTCGCCCTCGATGACCGTCACCGCCCGGCCGCCGAGCAGGGTGCGGGCGCCGCGCACCTCGGTGCGGACGAGGCCGGAGCGCGGTGAGGCCTGGAGCCCGGTGAGGACGGCACGTCCGAGCCGCTGCGACCAGTACGGGGCGAGCGCGGTGTGCGCGCTTCCGGTGACCGCGTCCTCGTCGATGCCGACGTTGGGGAAGAAGCAGCGCGAGACGAAGTCGTGGGCCGCGTCCGGGTCTCCGGCGCGGGCGGTGGCGATGATCCCGCGCTCGGAGTAGGTCTTCAGAGCCTTGTGGTCGGGCCGCAGGGTGTGCACGGTCCGCTCGTCGGCCAGCTCGACGAGCAGGTCGCCGACGTTCGGGCCGGTGTCGAAGGCGGACAGGACGGGGGCGCCGAGCGCCTCCGCGACGCCCTCGGGCACGTCGACGGCGGTGAGCGGGGCGGTGGGGAAGTCCAGGGTGACGGTGCCGTCCTCCTCCGGCTCGGCGACCAGCACGCCGCTGCGCGTGGCGAACCGCACCGGGCCCTTGTGGGCGCCGGTGGTGTGCAGGACGTGCGCGGTGGCGAGCGTGGCGTGGCCGCACATGGCCACTTCGGTGACCGGCGTGAACCAGCGCAACGCCCAGTCGGCCTCGCCGCCCTCGGGCAGCGGGTGGGCGAAGGCCGTCTCGGGGTGGTTGACCTCCAGGGCGACGTCCTGCAGCCAGGAGTCCTCCGGGAAGGCATCGAGGAGCAGCACTCCGGCCGGGTTGCCGCTGAAAGGACGGTCGGTGAAGGCGTCGACGATTCGGATCCGCATGCCTCAGACGGTAGAGGGCGGGCGGGCGGCCCGGGGGAGCGGGCCGGTGCGAGGGTGGCGGCCTTGATGCGGGGGCGGGAGTCACCGCGCGGCGGGTCCGGTGCCGAGGGCCTTGTCGGCTGAGCCATTACGATATATCGTTGAAGTGTCGCAATAGATCAATGATGGGATGAGGTGGTTGCGATGCGTACCTACGGCCAGGAGCACGGACACGGTGGCCCGCGCGGCGGGCGGGACGATTTCGAACGGCTGCGGGCGGCCTTCGGGCCCTTCGGCCCCGGTGGTCCGGGCGGACCCGGAGGTCTCTTCGGCCCCGGCTTCGGCCACGGCGGCCCCTGGGGCGGCCGAGGGCGCGGCGGACCCAGGGGAAGGGCGCGGCGCGGTGACGTCCGCGCGTCGATCCTGGCTCTCCTGAAGGACCGCCCGATGCACGGCTACGAGATGATCCAGGAGATCGCCGAGCGCAGCGGCGGGGCGTGGAAGCCCAGCCCCGGCTCGGTCTACCCCACGCTCCAACTGCTGGAGGACGAGGGCCTGATCGTCAGCGAGTCCGAGGGCGGCAAGAAGCTGTTCTCCCTCACCGAGGCCGGCCGCACGGCCGCCGAGGACGGTCCGGAGGCGCCCTGGGAGGAGGCCTCGCGCGGGGTGGACTGGGAGGCGCTGAACGAAGTCCGGCAGGCCGGGTTCGGCCTGATGGAGGCCTTCGGGCAGGTCTGGAAGACGGGGAACAAGGAGCAGCGTGACAAGGCGCTCGCCGTCATCAACGAGGCCCGCAAGAAGCTGTATCTGATCCTCGCGGATGAGCACTGAGCCGACGGCCGCCGGCCGGCGGGAGAGTTTGGGGGGCGCGCGCCCGGAGGCGTGCGCCCCTTAGGCGTGTGCGCCCTGATCTCGTTCTCGAGGAGGAGATTTCGCCAGGCCGTGTCCGCTTCCCGTGGGACGTCAAGATGCGTCGCGCCGGGGATGTGCCCGGCTGCCCGGACTGATGGGGTGGGAGACGTGCGAACCCGTATCCCCCGGCAGCAGGCCCAGTGGCCCCAGGCGCAGGCCGCGCGCGGCGCGGACGACGACGCCGGGCTCGGCCCGGAGCTGGCGGCGGTGGTGGCCGGCGCCCGGCGCAGGGTGGTCCGGGACGGCGACCGGCAGATCGACACCGCGCATCTGCTGCACTCCCTGCTCGAGTCCGACCCCGAGGTGCGGGCCGCGTTCGGTGAGGGCCCCACGGTGGCCCGGCTGCTCGGGTACCTGGTGCAGCGCAGCATCGGCTACGGACTGAGGTGGCAGGGGGCCGTCGAGGACGCGGGCGGGCTGCCGGTCGTGGAGGGGGCGGCGGGGTTCTCGCCGCTTGCGGCGGGTTGTGTGGAGCGGGCGCGTGAGCGGGCTGCCCGTCGGGGTGGCGGGGCGGTTCGCGGGACGGATCTGCTGGCCGCGCTCGTCGCGGATCCGCAGGCGCGGGCTGCCGAGGTGCTGCGGCGGGCCGGGGTGGATCCCCATGACCTCACGGGTGAGGCGGATCGGGGTCCGGCGGGCTGAGGGGCGGGCCGCTGGGCGGGCTTTTTTCTTGTCTCCCCGCCTCTTCGCCCCCGGTCACACGGAAGGGGGCTTCGCCCTCCGGCCCCCTCTGTGCGGTTCCCCGCGCCCGAGGAGGGCGCGGGACGACAGGTGCCTCAGGGGGTGACGGTCCTGTCGAAGACTGTCATCATGTGGCGGTGTCCACGACAGCTCCTCCCCGCAGCTCACGCGCCCGAGGCACCGGGCTGACCCTCGCGCTGGTGTCCGCCGTGGCCTTCGGCGGCTCCGGCGTGGCGGCCAAGCCGCTGATCGAGGCGGGACTCGACCCGCTGCACGTCGTGTGGCTGCGGGTGGCGGGCGCGGCTCTCGTCATGCTGCCGCTGGCCGTCCGCCACCGCGGGCTGCTGCGCCGCCGGCCCGCGCTGCTCGCCGGGTTCGGGCTGTTCGCCGTGGCCGGTGTGCAGGCCTGCTACTTCGCCGCGATCTCCCGCATCCCCGTCGGCGTCGCGCTGCTCGTCGAGTACCTGGCGCCCGCGCTCGTCCTCGGCTGGGTGCGGTTCGTGCAGCGGCGGCCGGTGACCCGCGCCGCCGCCGTCGGCGTGGTGCTCGCCGTGGGCGGGCTGGCCTGCGTCGTCGAGGTGTGGGCGGGACTCGGCTTCGACGCCCTCGGACTCGCGCTCGCGCTCGGCGCCGCCTGCTGCCAGGTCGGCTACTTCGTCCTGTCCGACCAGGGCAGCGACAGCGAGGAGGCCCCCGACCCGCTCGGCGTCATCGCGTACGGGCTGCTCATCGGCGCCGCCGTGCTGACCGTGATCGCGCGGCCCTGGTCCATGGACCGGTCCGTGCTCACCGGCACCGCCGCGATGGACGGCACGCCCGTCGCCGCCTTCCTGCTGCTGGGCTGGATCGTCCTGATCGCCACGGTCGCCGCGTACGTCACCGGGGTGCTGTCGGTGCGTCGCCTCTCACCGCAGATCGCCGGTGTCGTGGCCTGCCTGGAGGCGGTCATCGCCACCGTCCTCGCCTGGGTGCTGCTGGGCGAGCACCTGTCGGCGCCGCAGATCGTCGGCGGCGTGGTCGTGCTGACCGGCGCCCTCATCGCCCAGTCCTCCGCTCCGGCGAAGCCCCCCGGGGAACCCGTCGCGAGCGGAGGCCGCGAAAGGGAGTTGTCCTCGCCGGGAACCACCGCCTAGGGTGCTGATCATGTATATGCGCGCACGTGTTCTCCCGCCGCCGGCCGCCTGAGGCGGGCTCTCCGGCGCATGCGCCCGGCAGTGTGCCGGGCGTCGCGGTGCTGCCCGCGGACGAAGTCAGCGGACCCCGGTCCCCCCGGCCCCGGCCGGGCCTGAGCCGGGCTCCCTTCCGAACGTCCGCGCCCACGCCGACGCGTGGTGCGCGCCTCTGCGGAGAGAGAACACGTGTCGAACAACGTCTCCGGCCTGCCCGTCGGGCGTGGCCTGATCTATCTCGTCGTCGCCGGTGCCGCCTGGGGCACCGCGGGCGCCGCCGCCTCATTGGTCTACCGGACCAGCGACATGGGCCCCGTCGCCCTGTCCTTCTGGCGCTGCGCCGCCGGGCTCGCCGTGCTGTACGCGGTACGGCTGCTGTCCGGGCGGTCCCGCGCCACCGTCCCCGCGCCGCTGGGCCGCCGGGCGGCGCGGGCCGCGGCCACCGGCATCGGGCTCGCGGTCTTCCAGACCGCGTACTTCGCCGCCGTCTCCGCGACGGGGCTCGCCGTGGCCACTGTCGTCACCCTGGGCGCCGGTCCGGTGCTGATGGCCGTCGGCGCCCGGCTCACCATGGGGGAACGGCTGGGACGCGGCGGCCTCGCGTCCGTCGCGGGCGCGCTCCTCGGACTCGTGGTGCTCGTCCTCGGCGGCGAGGACGCGACCGTGGACCCGGTGGGGGTGCTGCTCGCCCTGCTGTCCGCCGCCGGCTATTCCGCGATGACCCTGCTCACCCGCTGGTGGGGGCGGGACGGCGGCACCGACTCGTCCGGCGCGACCGTCGGGGCGTTCGCCGTCACCAGTCTGGTGCTTCTGCCGTTCGCCGCGGTCGAGGGGCTGCTGCCGCACACCGACGCGCCCGGCACCCTGCTGCTCCTGCTGGCCTACGTCGCGACCGTGCCGACCGCGCTGGCCTACGGCCTCTACTTCGCGGGCGCCGCGGTCGTCCGGTCGGCGACCGTGTCCGTGATCATGCTGCTCGAGCCGGTCAGCGCGGCGGTGCTGGCCGTCGTCCTCCTCGGCGAACGCCTCACGGCGGCGACGCTGGCCGGCACCCTGCTGATGCTGGGGTCGGTGGCGGGCCTTGCGGTCGGCGAGGCGCGGGACGCGCGGGCCGCCCGTGGAACACGGCGGGACGCCGTCCCGGCCTGAGGTGAGGCAGGGCGCCACCGGTCGACCGGAGGCGCCCTGCCCGTGGCCGTCGGGTGTCGCCGCTGCATCAGCGGGTGGCCGGCCCCACCCGCAGGACGCGCCCCCGTGCTGCCGCGTCCCGCGCGAACCCCGTTCCGACGAGCCGTCGGCCGTGCGGTTCCGGGCCGCCTGCGACCGCTTGCCCCGCGTACGCGGACTCGGCCCGGACATCGGCCGCTCCGAGCCGGAGGCCGCGGACGCCGGACAGGAGCCTCCCGTACGCGGCCTCGCCCGGTGCGGCCGGTGCGGAGCCGCCCTCCGGCCGGACGTGGCCGACTCGGCGGTTCAGCAGGGCCGCCTTCTCCGCCGGGTCGTCCACGAGGTGGGCCCGGCAGCGCACCCGCACGGCGGCGCAGAGGCCGGCCGGGGCGCCGTGCCCGGGCGTCGGCCTGCCCCGTCCCGGGGACGCGCGCGTGGGCGTCGAGCACGCTCAGCGGGACGTCCGGAGCGGCCTCGGTCGCGGGACGGAGCGGGCCGGAGTGGGACGGAGCGGGCCGGGCGGGTCACCGCCTCGCCGTGGTCGGCGTCGCAGGCGGAGCGCGGGGGCTGGACGCGGAGCGGTGCGCCCGGTGGGCCGTCGGCCGTGGGCCGGCCGAGGTCGTGGGTGGCGGGTCACCGTTGCCGCATGTCGTCGCGGAGTGCGTCCCAGGGGCGGACCGGCATCACAGGGCCGTCAGATACCCGGGGACCTCGGTGCCGGGGGCCAGACCCGGGTCCGGCTCGGGGACGCCGTAGGCCGTGCGGACGGGGAGGACGCCCGCCCAGTGGGGCAGGGACAGGTCCTCGGGCTCGTCGTTGACACCGCCGGTGCGCGCCTTGGCGGAGACCTCGTCGAGGCGGAGGCGGAGCACCGCCGTGGCGGCCAGTTCCTTCTTGTCGGCCGGGCGGGAGCCGGCGGCGCGGCCCGGCACGACGTGGTCGACCAGGGCGTCGAGCGCCCGCCGCTTCTCCTCCGGGTCGGTCACGTCGTACGCCGTGCCGTGCACGACCACGGAGCGGTAGTTGACCGAGTGGTGGAAGGCGGAGCGGGCCAGCACCAGGCCGTCGACGTGGGTGACCGTGAGGCACACGGGGAGCCCTTCGCCGGACCGGGCGGCGGCGCGCAGCGGGCGGGAGCCGGTGGAGCCGTGGACGTAGAGGACCTCGCCGACGCGGCCGTAGAGCGTGGGCAGGACGACCGGGGCGCCGTCCCGGACGAAGCCGAGGTGGCAGACGTAGCCCTCGTCGAGTATCGCGTGCACCAGGTCCTTGTCGTACCCCGCGCGCTGGGCGGCGCGGGTGGGGACGGTGCGCGCGGTGGGCGTGTAGGCGGCGTCGGGTCGCCGCTGCGGTGACTGGGGCCCCTGCATGGCCAGCTCCATTGTACTAGTGCATAATAAGGTTTGTGCTAGGAGAGTATCGGATCAGTGGGCGGCGCGCAGCGGACATTTCCGCGAGCATCGAGCGGGCGGTGGGGGAGGGGGCCCTGCGGCCGGGCGAACCGCTGCCTCCCATGCGGGAGCTGGCCGAGCGTCTCGGGGTGAATCCGAACACCGTGGCCGCCGCGTACCGGACCCTGCGCGAGCGTGGGGTCATCGAGACCGCGGGCCGGCGGGGGAGCCGGGTGCGGCCCAAGCCGGCCACCACCGCCCGGGAACTGATCCGGGTGGAGGTCCCGCCGGGCGTGCGCGACCTGTCCGACGGGAATCCCGACCCCGCACTGCTGCCCCCGCTGGCCGGTGCCTTCGCGGCGGCCGCGGCCCAGGGCGACCGGGAGCCGGTGCTGTACGGGCATGCCCCCGTCGATCCCGGACTGGAGCGGCTGGCGCGGGCCGGGCTGGACGCCGACGGGGTGCCGGACGGGCCGGTCGCCGTCACCTCGGGCGCGCTGGACGCCGTGGAGCGGGTGCTCGCCGCCCATCTGCGGACCGGGGACGCGGTGGTGGTGGAGGACCCGGGGTGGGGGAGTCTGCTGGACCTGGTCCCGGCGCTCGGCCTGCGCACCGTGCCGGTGGCCGTCGACGACGAGGGACCGCTGCCCGGCGACGTGCGCGGGGCGCTGGCGGGCGGGGCGCGGGCGCTGATCGTCACCGACCGCGCGCAGAACCCGACCGGCGCCGCGCTGAGCGCCGCACGCGCCCAGGCCCTGCGCGCGGTGCTCGCCGACCACCCCGAGACGCTGCTGATCGAGGACGACCACGGGCACCACATCGTCGACCTGCCGCTGCACGCCCTCGCGGGCGCCACGCACCGCTGGGCCTTCTCCCGCTCGGCCGCCAAGGCGTACGGGCCCGACCTGCGCCTCGGGATCCTCACCGGCGACACGCTCACCCTCGACCGGGTGCGCGGCCGGCAGCGGCTCGGGCCCGGCTGGGTCAGCCTGACCGTCCAGCGCGCGGTGGCACGGCTGTGGGCCGACGGCGCGGTGGATCCGGCGGCCGTCGCGGCGTGCTACGGGCGGCGCCGGGACGCGCTGGCCTCGGCGCTGCGACGGCGCGGGATCACCGCGCACGGGCGCAGCGGCATGAATCTGTGGGTGCCGGTCCCCGACGAGACCGGGGCGGTCGCCCGGCTGCTGCACGCCGGCTGGGCGGTGGCGCCCGGGGCGCGCTTCCGGATGACCGCCCCGCCGGGCATCCGCGTCACCGTCTCCACGCTCACGCAGGCGGAGATCGAACCGCTGGCCGAGGCGGTCGCCTCGGCCGTGCGGCCCGGTGAGGGGGACCGGCGGACCTACGCCTGAGAGGCGGCGGCCCCGTCCCGTGACGTCGGCCGTTTCGGTTTGGCCTGGACCGGTGCCGCCCCCGCCGGCACGACGGCCCGTCCCGTCACGCCGGCCGTTTCGGCTTCACCTGGGTCAGCGCCGCCCCCGCCAGCACGACGGCCGCGCCGACCGGTGTCGACCAGGTCAGCGTCTCGCCCAGCAGCAGGACGCCGGCCGCGGCGGCGATGACCGGGACGAAGTAGGTGACCATCTGGCCGGTCGTCGGGCCGACCTCCGCGACGATGCCGTACTGGACGAGGACCGCCAGGCCCGTGCCGAGTGTGCCCAGCGCGGCGATCGCCAGCAGCGGTCCGATCGCCAGGCCCGACGGCGCCGACGTGAACAGCGGGGTCACGATCGCCAGTTGCACCGTCGCGAGCAGCAACTGGCCGCCGGTCAGCGACAGGTGGGAGTGGCTGCTGCCGGCGAGGGTGCGGCGGACGTAGATCCAGCCGACGGGGTAGCTCAGCGAGGCGATCAGGGCCAGGGCCGTGCCGCGCGCGTCCAGGCCCTCGAAGCCCTGCCACGCCCCCAGCACGGTCAGCACCCCGAGGAAGCCCAGGCCCAGCCCGGCCACCCGCACCCGGGTCGGCCGGTCCTCGCGCAGCGCCACCAGGGACAGCGCCATGCCCCACAGCGGGGAGGTCGCGTTGCAGATGCCGGCCAGGGTGGACGGGATGGTCAGCTCCGCGAAGGCGAACAGCGAGAACGGCAGGGCGTTCAGCAGGAAACCGGCGACCGCCAGGTGCCCCCAGGTGCGGGCGCCGCGCGGAAGCCCCTCCCGCCGCACCGCCATGGCCACCGCCAGCACGGCCGTGCCGAACGCCAGCCGCCCCAGGGTGACCTGGAACGGGGCGTAGCCCTGCGTGCCCACCTTGATGAGGAGGAAGCTGAAGCCCCAGATCAGGGACAGGGCGACGAAGCGCAGCCTCCAGTCGAGGCGGGGGCGGGCGGGTGCGGGCGCGGGGTCGGTCGGATCCGGCGCGGTGGTGGTGGTCGCGGTGACGCTGCTCATGCCGATAACGATGAGGCAGACTCATCTCGTAGCACAATCGAGAATTCGCACGCGATATCTCGTAGCATCGCTTACATGTTGAACCTGGATCGCCTGCGCACCCTCGACGCCCTCGCCCGGCACGGCTCGGTCAGCGGCGCGGCGGAGGGGCTGCACATCACCACCTCGGCCGTCTCCCAGCAAATGGCCAAGCTGGAACGCGAGGTCGGCCAGCGGCTCCTCGCCAAGCACGGGCGCGGTGTGCGGCTCACGGACGCGGGCCGGCTGCTCGCCGAGCACGCCGCGCGCATCCTGTCCCAGGTGGAACTGGCCCAGGCCGACCTGGAGGCGCAGCGCGGTCAGGTCGCGGGCGAACTGCGGATGTCCGCCTTCCCGACCGCCGCCCGCGGACTGTTCCCGCTCGCGCTCGCCGACCTGCGGCAACGGCATCCGGCCCTGCGGGTGCGGTCGCGGGAGCTGGAACCCGAGAACGGCATCCGGGACGTGGTCCGCGGCGACCTCGACCTCGCGGTGGTGCTCGACTGGTACAACAAGCCGATGCCGCTGCCCGACGGGCTGGTCAGGGCCCTGCTGCTGGACGACCCGGCCGACGTCGCCCTGCCCGCCGGCCATCCGCTCGCGGGCCGTGCGGAGATCGACCTCGCCGAGCTGGCCGAGGACGAGTGGATCACCTGGGGCGAGGGCGAGTTCTGCCACGAGTGGCTGATGTTCACCCTGCGCTCCAGGGGCGTCGAACCGATCGTCGCCCACCGCGCCGCCGAGAGCCACACCCAGCTCAACCTGGTCGCGGCGGGGCTCGGGGTGTGCGTCGCGCCGCTGCTGGGCCGCGACCCGCTGCCCGGCGGGGTGGTGACCGTGCCGCTGCGGCAGCGCGTCCGGCGGCACGTGTTCGTCGTCTGGCGCGCCGACGCCGACCGCCGCCCGTCGATCCGCGCGGCGGTACGGGCGCTGCGGGCGGCGGGGGAGCGCTTCGGGGGCGCCCCCGGGGAGGGCGTCCTCCGGGACACCGTCCCGGAGGACGCCGCGCGGGTCAGGACACCGGAGGACGCCGCGCCGGTCAGGACAGGTGCGACAGCTTCCTGAAGTCCCAGGACACGACCTTCTCCGGGGTCAGCCGCAGCCACGCGTGCCGGCCGTCGTGCGGCATCTCGTCCAGGCCGAAGTTCTTCCGGGCGAACAGCGTCTCCGGCACGTCCAGTTCCGCCCGCAGCTCGCCGGTGCGCGGGATCTCGCCCACGAACTCCACCCGCCCGGACAGCTCCGCGCCGCGCAGCTCGCCGTACTCCTCGCCCGTGTCGACCACGACCGCCACCCGCGGGTCACGCCGCAGATCCGCGAACCGCCTGCTGCGCACCACGGAGTACAGCCACATCGAGCCGCCGTCCCACACGAACCACAGGGTGCTCACGTGCGGCATGCCGTCGGCGGACACCGTGGCGACCCGGCAGGTGCGCTGTTCGGTGAGGAAGCCGTCCAGCTCCCCGGGCGTCATCATGATCCTGCGGCCCCGGCGCTGCGTGGCGGTCATACGGCCCCTCCTGCGGTCCTGCTGTGCTTGTGCCGTGCACGGAATTCCCCCATCGTGCACGGGCGGCGGCGGTTCAGGCGAGGGTGATGGAGTCGCCGTCGACGGTGATCCGCACCGCGGGCAGCGGCTTGGTCGCCGGACCGCTGCTCACACTGCCGTCAGCGATGGAGAAGTTGCTGTTGTGGCAGGGGCAGTTGATGAGCCCGTCGGAGACGCTCTTCACCGCGCAGCCCTGGTGGGTGCAGGTCGCGGAGAACGCCTTGAACTCGCCCGCCGACGGCTGGACGACCACCACCTGCTGGTCGGCGAACACCTTGCCGCCGCCCTCGGGGATGTCGGCGGTCGACGCGAGCGGCGTGCCGCCGGCGGCGTCCCCGCCGCCGGAACCCTCGGCGCTGCCGCCGCCGTTCGCGGCGTCGTCCGCCGTGCCGCCGGACTCCGCCGAGGCGGGCGCGTCGTCGTCGGAACCCCCGCAGGCGGTCAGCGCCACGGCGAGGCCGGCGGCCCCCGCGGCCGCCACCACGGTACGGCGGGCGGGTCCCGATGCGGACTGGAACGATACGGTCATGCCGGTGTGTCCCTTCCGGGGATGGAGCGTGATCTGGAAACAGGTACGGTCAGCGGGCCCACGCCGTTCAAGCAGCGCCGACAGCTTCGCCCACGCACGGTCGGAGGGGCGTAAGCCGGCGCTGTCGTTCGCCTGTCGGTCACCTGCGGCGCGTCACCGGGCCGCCTCCGACGTGCGGCGACACGCCAGTAGCCTGGGGCGATGCTCAAGGAAGTCATCGCGACCCGATTCATCGCGCCGCTGCGCGAGGGCGGCTCGCTCCCGGGACTGATCGAGGCGGACGACCTCGGCACCTACGCGCTGAAGTTCACCGGCGCCGGACAGGGCCGCAAGACGCTCGTCGCCGAGGTCGTCTGCGGGGAACTGGCCCGCCGGCTGGGGCTGCGGGTGCCGCGCCTGGTCACCGTGGAACTCGACCCGGTGCTCGGGCTCGGCGAACCCGACCCCGAGGTGCAGCAGCTGCTGAAGTCCAGCGGCGGCACCAACCTCGGGACGCGCTTCCTCTCCGGCGCCCTCGGCTTCGACCCGCTCGCCTTCGAGGTGAGCCCCGAGGAGGCCGGCCGGATCGTGTGGTTCGACGCGCTGGTCAACAACGTCGACCGCTCCTGGCGCAACCCCAACATGCTGCACCTGCGCGGGGAGCTGTGGCTCATCGACCACGGCGCGACCATGATCTGGCACCACAACTGGCCCGGTGCCGAGACCTCCGCCGCCCGCCCCTACGACGCCTCCGACCACGCCCTGCGCGGCGCCGCGCCGGACGTCGCCGCGGCGGCCGCGGACCTCGCCCCGCGCATCACCGAGGACCTGCTGGCCGAGGTCACCGCCCAGGTCCCCGACGTCTGGCTGGCCGGAGAACCCGGCTTCGACCGTCCCGACGACCTCCGGCGCGCCTACGCCCGCCCGCTGCTCGCCCGCGCCGACGGGATCCACCACCGCATCAAGGGCCTCGAGGGGGACCGGTGAGCGACCTGCACGTCTACGAGTACGCCCTGCTGCACGTCGTGCCGCGGATCGAGCGCGGCGAGCGCATCAACGCGGGGGTGCTGGTGTACTGCCGGCCCCTGTCCTACGCCGGGGCCCGCACCCACCTCGACGAGGCGCGGCTGCTGGCCCTCGACCCCGCCGCCGACGTGTCCGGCGTCCGGGCCGCGCTGCGCGCCGTCGAGGACGTCTGCGCCGGCGGCGACGCGGCGGGCCAGGCGGCCCACGACGACGCGGGCCGCCGCTTCCGCTGGCTGGTCGCCCCCCGTTCGACGATCGTCCAGCCGGGCCCGGTCCACACCGGCCTCACGGCCGACCCGGAGGCGGAGACGGAGCGGCTGCTGGACCTGCTGGTCCGCTAGGGCACGCGGTGCCGGGTGGGCGGTCGCCGCGCCGGACGCGGGCCGGGGAGGCGCCGGCCGCGCCGGGGGGGGCGCCGTCAGGCGCGGCGGCGCCGGATGACGTGGCCGGCGGCGAGCAGGGCGCTTGTCACGAACGTGGCGCCGATGCCCACGTCCCAGGTGGTCGGGCCGTTGTCCGAGGAGCCGCCCAGACCGCCCTGGACGCCGCGGGTCGGCGTGGGGGCGGCGGAGGTCCGCGTGGGCGTCGCGGCCGGGCTCGGGGAGCGGGTCGGTGACGTCGTGGCGGTCACGGTCGGCGTCCGGGTCGGGACCGCGGACGTCGGGACGGCCGTCGTCGGGACCGCGGACATCGGGGTCGCCGGGCGCGAGGACGGGGGCGGTGACGGGGCCGGGCGGAAGGTGGAGGAGGTGAGGCCGCGGCGCGGCAGGGCCTCGCAGGCGATGCCGTCGTCCGGGCCGGGGTCCTCGTCGAGCCGGTGCGGGTCGCCGCGGTCCGTCTCGAAGAAGGCCTGCGCGTCCTCCTGGTAGGTGAAGTCGCCGCAGTCCAGGTCCTGGGCGTGGGCGAGGTCGGCCATCGGCACGATCGCGGCGAGCGCGATCAGCGTGCCTATGGCACCGGTGCGACGACGCATCGAACGCCTCCTTTCCGGCCGCGGGGGCTCGCGCTTCGACGCTAGGTCCCGCCCGCCGCGGCGGCGCGCAGCGCTGGGCCGATCGGGTGCCGGACGGATCCGGCCGGGCGCGGGGAATGGATCACACACGCGCGGTGCGCCGTTGACACCGGGTGCCAGGGCTTCTAGCGTCACGTCTGCTGAAGGTACTAAGCGGTCGCTCACCGATTCGGGCCGGCCGCAGGAGCCGCATCCCAAGGGCGAGGAGAAGCAGGTATGTCCACCACTGAAGCGCGGGTCGCGGTCGTCACCGGCGCCGCGCGCGGCATCGGCGCCGCCACCGCCGTACGACTGGCCGCCGAGGGCCGCGCGGTCGCCGTGCTGGACCTCGACGAGGCCGCCTGCAAGGACACCGTCGAGAAGATCACCGCCGCCGGCGGCAAGGCGATCGCCGTCGGCTGCGACGTCTCCGACGAGGCGCAGGTCGAGGCGGCCGTCGCGCGCGTCGCCGAGGAGCTCGGCGCGCCGACCGTCCTGGTCAACAACGCGGGCGTGCTGCGCGACAACCTGCTGTTCAAGATGAGCGTCTCCGACTGGGACACCGTCATGAACGTGCACCTGCGCGGTGCCTTCCTGATGTCGAAGGCCTGCCAGAAGCACATGGTGGACGCCGGCTTCGGCCGCATCGTCAACCTGTCGTCCTCCTCCGCGCTCGGCAACCGCGGCCAGGTCAACTACTCCGCCGCCAAGGCCGGTCTGCAGGGCTTCACCAAGACCCTCGCCAAGGAGCTCGGCAAGTTCGGCGTCACCGCCAACGCCGTCGCCCCCGGCTTCATCGCCACCGAGATGACCAAGGCCACCGCCGACCGCGTCGGCATGGGCTTCGAGGACTTCAAGGCCGCCGCCGCCACCCAGATCCCCGTCGCCCGCGTCGGCGAGCCCGAGGACGTCGCCAACGCCATCGCCTTCTTCACCGCGGACGCGGCCGGCTTCGTCTCCGGCCAGGTGCTGTACGTGGCCGGCGGACCGCTCGACTAGGGGAACCGGACATGACGACAGTGGAACCCACCGGCAAGGTCGCCCTGATCACGGGCGCCAGCCGCGGCATCGGCTACGGCGTCGCCGAGGCCCTGGTCGCGCGCGGCGACCGGGTCTGCATCACCGGACGCAACGAGGACGCCCTCAAGGAGGCCGTCGAGAAGCTCGGCGCCGACCGGGCCGTCCACGTGGCCGGCAAGGCGCACGACGAGGCCCACCAGGCACTCGCCGTCGAGCGCGTGATGGAGGCCTTCGGCCGGGTCGACTACCTGGTCAACAACGCGGGCACCAACCCGGTGTTCGGGCCGATCGCCGACCTCGACCTGAACGTGGCGCGCAAGGTCTTCGAGACCAATGTGATCTCCGCGCTCGGTTTCGCGCAGAAGACCTGGCACGCCTGGCAGAAGGACAACGGCGGGGCGATCGTCAACATCGCCTCCGTCGCGGGCATCGCGCCCTCGCCCTTCATCGCCGCGTACGGCGTCAGCAAGGCCGCGCTGATCAACCTCACCCAGCAGCTGGCGCACGAGTTCGCGCCCCGGGTGCGGGTCAACGCCATCGCCCCGGCGGTGGTGAAGACCAAGTTCGCCCAGGCGCTGTACGAGGGCCGGGAGGAGGAGGCCGCCGCTTCCTACCCGCTCGGCCGGCTCGGCGTGCCGTCCGACATCGGCGGCGCGGCCGCGTTCCTCACCTCGGACCAGTCCGCCTGGGTCACCGGCCAGACCCTGGTCGTCGACGGCGGCATCTTCCTCAACGCCGGCGTCGGCTGACCCGTACGCGCCGATCCGCTGTGCGCACCACGCGTGCACACGGGTCACGAACGCCCCGTCCGACACGGGCGCCGTTGACGAAAACGGCGCCCGTGTCGGCGTTTCAGGGCCGGAACGCGCGTGACAACGTAGTCATCCGCCAGTTGATCTCAACTCCCTTCCAGGGCAGGGTCGGTGGGCGTGTCGCTGCGGTATCGTTCGCCGACCTTGGTACGGCAGATCGAGGAGCGTGCGCGTGTTCAACCGGAACCGATGCCTGCGGCGGGTGGCGGCCATCGCGTCCATATCGTCCCTGGTGACCGGATGCGGCGTCCTGTCGTCCGACAGCCCGGAGGACGAGGACCCCATCGTCGTGGGAACCACCAGCTCGCCGAGCACGCTGGATCCTGCCGCGTCCTGGGACAGCTCCTGGGAGCTGTTCCGCAACATCTACCAGACGCTGCTGAGCTACCCGATCGGCGCGACGACCCCGCAGCCGGACGCGGCGGAGAAGTGCGAGTTCTCCGACACCTCCAACCAGGTGTTCCGCTGCGAGCTGCGCGAGGGCCTGACGTTCTCCGACGGGGGCAAGCTGGACGCCAAGGCGGTCAAGCACTCGATCGACCGCATCCGCCAGATCGACGTCAACGGCGGTCCGGCCGGTCTGCTGGGCAGCCTCGAGAGGGTCCAGGCGCCGAGCGAGCGCGAGGTGGTCTTCTACCTCAACAAGCCCGACGCCACCTTCCCGTTCGTGCTCGCCACCCCCGCGATGTCGATCGTCGACCCCGACTCCTACCCGGCGGGATCGCTCCGCGAGGACAAGAGCGTCGTCGGATCGGGCCCGTACACCCTCCAGTCGTACGAGGAGGGCAAGGAGGCCCGGCTGGTCCGCAACGACCGCTACAAGGGGTACGCCGAGCGGAAGAACAACGCCGTCACCATCCGCTACTACCAGGACTCGGGCGAGATGGTCGAGGCGCTGCGCGACAAGCGGATCGACCTCACCTACCGCGGGCTGGCCGCGGGCGACATCGTCGAGCTGCAGGGCAGGACCTCCAAGGAGGAGGAGATCCAGCTCATCGACGGCACCGGCACCGACATCAACTACCTGGTGTTCAACCCGAAGGACCCGTGGGCCGGGAAGAAGGCGGTGCGCCACGCGATCGCGCAGCTCGTCGACCGCGCCGCGATCGCGCACAAGGTCTACAAGGACACCGTCGACCCGCTGTACTCGATGGTCCCCAAGGGCCTGACCGGACACACCACCGGCTTCTTCGACGACTTCGGCGAGCCCGACGCCGGCAAGGCCCGCGAGATCCTCCGGGACGCCGGCATCACCGAGCGGGTGCCGCTCACCCTCTGGTACACCTCGGACCGCTACGGCTCCGAGACCGCCCTGGAGTTCAAGGAGCTGGAGCGGCAGCTGGAGGCGTCGGAGCTGTTCGACGTCACGCTGAAGAGCCGCCCCTGGAAGACCTACGTCGAGGGCTACCAGAAGGGCGAGTACCCGGTGTTCGGCCGTGGCTGGTTCCCCGACTTCCCGGACGCGGACAACTTCATCGCCCCGTTCGTCGGCAGGCAGAACGCGCTCGGCACGCCGTACGAGGCCAAGAAGATCGTCAACGACCTGCTGCCCAGCTCACGCCGGGAGAGCGACCGGGGCAACGTGGTGAAGCAGTTCGAGGAGGCCCAGGAGATCCTCGTGGACGACGTGCGGCTGCTCCCGCTGTGGCAGGGCCGGCAGCACGTGGCGGCGAGCCGGGACATCTCGGGCGCCGAGCGCGCCCTGGACCCGTCCACCATCATGATGATGTGGCAGCTCTCCCGGAAGACCAGCTGGTAGCGCACCCGGCACGGCCGGCCGCGGGGCCGGCTGTCAGTGGGCGCCGGTAGGTTCTGAGACCGGGAAACGACCACGTGAGCAAGGGAATCGACGTGACCGACATCGCCATGCTGCCCGAGTCCTGGCGCGGGGTTCTGGGCGACGAGCTGAAGCAGCCCTACTTCGAGGAGCTGACCGAGTTCGTCGAGGAGGAGCGGGCGCGCGGTCCCGTCTACCCGCCCCGCGAGGAGGTCTTCGCGGCGCTGGAGGCCACGCCGTACGACGAGGTGAAGGTGCTGGTGCTCGGCCAGGACCCGTACCACGGCGAGGGCCAGGGGCACGGGCTGTGCTTCTCGGTCCGGCCCGGGGTGAAGATCCCGCCGTCCCTGCGGAACATCTACAAGGAGCTGCACGCCGACCTGGGCACGCCCGTCCCGGACAACGGCTATCTGATGCCGTGGGCCCGGCAGGGCGTGCTGCTGCTCAACGCGGTGCTCACGGTCCGCGCGGGGGAGGCCAACTCGCACAAGGGGAAGGGCTGGGAGCGGTTCACCGACGCGGTGATCCGCGCGGTGGCCGACCGCCCCGACCCCGCGGTCTTCGTGCTGTGGGGCAACTACGCGCAGAAGAAGCTGCCGCTGATCGACGAGAGCCGGCACGTGGTGGTGAAGGGGGCGCACCCCTCGCCGCTGTCCGCGAAGAAGTTCTTCGGCTCCCGGCCGTTCTCCCGGATCAACGAGGCGGTGGCCGCGCAGGGGCACCAGCCGATCGACTGGACCCTCCCGAACCTGGGCTGACGCGCCGGCCGGTCCGGCCGGCCGGGTGCGGAGGGGCGCCCCGCCCCGCCCCTCCGCGCCCGGCACGTCGCGGGGCGGCCTGTCCGGAATCGTCCGCTCCTGCGGTTAGCGTCGGGGGCGACAGCGGGCGACGGTGCGGAGGACGCGGTGGCGGAGCGACAGGAGCAGGCGGCGCCGGACGCCCTGCTCACCCGGATCGGCCAGGCCGTGATGCTGCACCACGCGGGGGACCGTGAGGAGGCGCGGCACCGCTTCCTCGGTCTGTGGACCGAGATCGGCGAGCACGGCGACCCGCTGCACCGCTGCACGCTCGCCCGCTGCCTGGCCGACACCCAGGACGACCCCGAGGACGAACTGGCCTGGGACCTGCGGGCGCTGACGGCGGCCGAGGAGGCCGACGGGACCCCGGCCCGCGACAACGCTCCGGCGGTGCGCGCGCTGTACCCGTCGCTGCACCTCGACCTGGCCGCCGACTACGCCCGCCTCGGCCGTCGCGACGCGGCCCGTGCCCATCTGGAGCGGGCCCGGGGCGCTGCCCGCACCCTCGCCGACGACCGTTACGGCCAGGACGTGCAGGACGCCGTTCGGCGGCTGGAGGCACGGCTGGGCGAGGACGGGACACCGCCCGGGGGACCGGGCCCCCCGCGGCGACCATGAGGCGCGGTGCGGCTCAGCGTCCGTAGGTGTCCTGGCAGATCCGCGCCTGCGGGCTGTCCGCCGGCCAGCCGCCGTACTCCCGGCCCAGCGCGCAGATGTCCGAGCCGCCGCCGGACGTGCCGCCGTCCGGCGACCCGCCGCCCGGGAGCTTGGCCGACGGGCGTGGCGCGGGGGTGCGCCGGCGCGGCTGCGGCTGCTCGGGACTCCGGGGCCGGTCCGTGCGCGCCTGCCCGTTGCGCGCGTCGGACGGCGCGTCCGGTTCCGAGGGCTTCGCCTTCGGGGTGGTCCGGTCCGACGGCGACGCCTCGGGCTCGTCGACCGGGACCCTCCGCAGGGCCTCACGCGCCGGCGCCTGCTCGGCAGGGGAGGCGCCGCGTCCCGCCGCGTCGTGCCCGGCACCGTGCGGCGGCGCGGTCGCCGGGCCCGGTGCGAGGGGACGCTGGACCGTCACGCAGCCCGAGAGGGCGGCGACCGCCACGGTCACCAGAAGCGTTGCTGTGGTCGTCGTTCGCTGCACCCCCGCCACTTTGCTGGTTCCACCCGCCGGACGGTGGACGGACAGGCGCGGTCCTCCCCCGCACGGGTGATGTCCGCCCACCTTCGGGGGCCCCGCCGGCGTGCCGGGTGACGTCACTCGCCGGTGGCGCCGTCGATCCGCTGGCGGATCAGGTCCGCGTGGCCGTTGTGCCGGGCGTACTCCTCGATCATGTGCGTGTAGATCCAGCGCAGGGAGTACGGCTCGGGGCTGGAATGGTGCCGCCCGCGGGAGAGGTCGTCCAGGGGGTGACCGGACGCGGCGCGGCGGGCGGCCTCGATCTCCGCCTGCCAGGTCTCGTAGGCGTCCTTCCAGGTGTCCGCCTCGCCGGGGTGGAACTCGCCGTCCGGGTCGGCCTCGCCGTAGTAGATCGGCCCCGCGTCCTCACCGGCGAACACCCGGCGGAACCACGAGCGCTCCACCTCCGCCATGTGCCGCACCAGCCCCATCAGCGACAGGTCCGACGGCGGCACCGAGGCGGTCCGCACCTGTTCGTCCGTCAGCCCCTCGCACTTGCGGGCGAGCGTCGCGCGGTGGTAGTTGAGCCACCCCTCGAGCATGGTCCGTTCATCGGCGTTCGGTGCGGGTTCGGTGCGCTGGGAAGTCGTGTGCTGGGGCGTCATGCCCGCATCCTTTCCCGCCGACGCGGCCTCACACCAAGGGTTTTGCGGCGGCGGGCCGCGGGGCGGCGCGGCACCGGTGTCACGGTCAGGTGCTCGCGCCGGTGCGCACGAAGAGGCAGAACGGGTGGCCCACCGGGTCGTACAGGACCCGCACGTCGTCCTGCGGCTGGTAATCCGCCACGGTCGCCCCCAGGGCGACGGCACGCTCGGCCGCCGACGGCAGATCGTCCACCTCGATGTCCAGGTGCATCATCATCTGCTGCCCGGACCGCGCGGACGGCCACCGCGGAGGAGTGAAGAGCGGCTCCGTCTGGAACGACAGCCCGGTACCGCCGTCGGAGGGGCCGATCTCGACCCAGTCCGGTCCGGATGTCCGCACCGGCCACCCGAGCAGGGCCTGGTAGAACCCCGCCAGCTCCTGGGCGTCCGGTGCGTCGAGCGTGGTCGCGGCCAACGTGAAACGCGGTGAAGGCTTCATACGGTGCTGCTGCCCGGTTTCGTCGCGGTGAGGCCGGGTGTCACTCCTCCGACCGCCGCCGGCGCCCCGCGGTCCCCAGCATCCCGTCGAGGAGTTCCCGCAGGTCGGTGCGGATGTCCGTCACCGACGGCACCTGGGCGTGGTAGGAGCCCGCCACGCAGGAGAAGAGAAGGCCGTCGGCCCAGGAGACCAGGGACAGGGCGTGGCGGGCCGGGGACGTGGAGCCCATCGCCGTGACGAGGGCGGTGAGGTGGTCGCGGAAGCGGGCGCCGGCCGCGTCGAAGTGGGCGCGGAGTTCGGGGCGGCGGGTGGCCTCCAGGGCGAGTTCGTAGCGGGCGAGGGTCAGCTCGTGGTGGTGGGTCAGCGCGCGGTGGACGGTCAGGGCCAGCGCGTCCAGCAGGGCGTCGGCGCCACCGCGAGGGTCGGGCAGCTCGTGGAGGGCCAGCACCCGCTCCTCCCGGTCGGCGAGACGGCGTACCGCCAGTTCCAGCAGCGCCTGCCGGGTGCGCGCCACGTTGGACGTGGAGCCCTGGGGGAGCCCGGCCGTCTCGTCCACCGCCCGATGGGTCAGGCCCCGCATGCCCCGCTCGGCGAGCAGGGCGAGGGCGGTGTCGGCGACGAGGCCGGCGCGGGCGCCGGCGGTGGTGCGTTCGGACATGGAGGTCAACCTACCCGTCTCACTACGGATGTAGTACGTTGGAGCCGAGGGTCCACTACAGATGTAGTCAGCGGCCACGAGGAGGAGCCATGACAGCGATCGAACGGGTGATCGTGATCGGCGGGGGGATCGGCGGACTGACGGCGGCCGCAGCCCTGCACCTGCGCGGAGCGCAGGTGACCGTCCTGGAGCGCGCCCCCTCCCTCGAGCCGGCGGGCGCGGCGATCTCCCTGTCCCCCAACGCGCTCCGTGCGCTGGACGTCATCGGCCTGGGCGACGACATCCGCGCCCTCTCCGCCTGGCAGGGCGACGGCGGGCTGCGCGCCCCGAGCGGCCGGTGGCTGGCCCGCACCGACGCCGTCGCGGCGGCCGAACGCTTCGGCGGCCCGCTCGTCCTGCTGCACCGCGCCACCCTCGTCGACCACCTCGCCGGACGGCTCCCGTCCGGCGCGGTCCGCACCGGCGCCCCCGCCCGGCTGACCGACCCCGGCGTCCCGGGCGACCCCCGCAGGCCGGCCCGCGTGGAGACACCCGAAGGCGAACTGGAGGCCGACCTGGTGGTGGCCGCCGACGGCATCCGCTCCGCCGTGCGCGGCGCCCTCTTCCCCGGCCACCCCGGCGCCGTGTACAGCGGCTTCACCACCTGGCGGGTCGTGATCCCGCTGTCCGGCGTCGCGTTCCCCTCGCACGAGACCTGGGGCCGCGGCCGCATCTGGGGCACCCACCCCCTCAAGGACGGCCGGGTGTACGCCTACGCCGCCGCCGTCGCGCCCGCGGGGGAGCGGGCCCCGGACGACGAACGGGCCGAACTGCTGCGCCGCTACGGCGACTGGCACAGCCCGGTCCCCGAGGTGCTGGCCGCCGTCCGGCCCGAGGACGTCCTGCGGCACGACGTCCATCACATCGCCGAGCCGCTGCCCGCCTTCCACCGGGGCCGCGTGGCGCTCGTCGGCGACGCCGCGCACGCCATGCCGCCCACCCTCGGCCAGGGCGGCAACCAGGCCATCGAGGACGCGATCACCCTCGCCTTCCCCCGCCCGGGCATGCCCGGGTCCGCCCACGCCCCCGTCGCCGACGGCCTCCCCGGCTACACCGCCGCCCGCCTCCCGCGCACCACGGCCGTCTCACGCCGGGCGGTGCGGGTGGCCCGGCTCAACGTGATGACGACCGGCCGCATCGGCACGGCCGTACGGGACACCGCGCTGGCCGCGCTGTCCAGGGCGGCGCCGTCGCTCTTCCTGCGCGGGTTCGACGGCGTCGCCGACTGGCGGCCGCCGGGAGGGCCGTCCGGCGCGGACGGGGACGGCTCCGGGGCACCCCGTATGCTCGCAGCGGACCAGGCCGGGCAAGGACCAGAGGAGAACACACCGTGAAGGTCGGCTGCATCGGGCTCGGCGACATCGCGCAGAAGGCGTACCTTCCGGTGCTCGCCGTCCAGCCCGGGGTGGAACTGCACCTGCAGACCCGCACCCCGGCCACGCTGGAGCGGGTCGGCGACGCCCTCCACCTGCCGGCCGGGCGCCGCCACGCCGACCTCGACGCGCTGATCGGCGCGGGCCTCGACGCGGCCTTCGTGCACGCCCCGACCGACGCCCACCCGCGGATCGTGACCCGGCTGCTCGAAGCGGGTGTGCCGACGTACGTCGACAAGCCGCTCGCCTACGAACTCGCCGCCTCCGAGCGGCTGGTGACGCTCGCCGAGGAGCGCGGCACCAGCCTCGCGGTCGGCTTCAACCGCCGCCACGCCCCCGGCTACGCGCAGTGCGCGGACCACCCGCGCGAGCTGATCCTCATGCAGAAGAACCGGGCCGGGCTGCCGGAGGAGCCCCGCCGGACGATCCTCGACGACTTCATCCACGTCGTGGACACCCTGCGCTTCCTGGCGCCCGGGCAGATCGACGACGTGACGGTCCGCGCCCGCGCCGAGGACGGGCTGCTGCACCACGTGGTGCTCCAGCTCGCCGGCGACGGCTTCACCGCCCTCGGCGTGATGAACCGGCTCAGCGGCTCCTCCGAGGAGATCCTCGAGGTGTCCGGCCAGGACTCCAAGCGCCAGGTGGTCAACCTCGCCGAGGTGATCGACCACAAGGGGCGACCGACCGTACGGCGGCGCGGCGACTGGGTGCCGGTGTCCCAGCAGCGCGGCATCGAGCAGGCGGCGCTCGCCTTCCTGGACGCGGTGCGCGCCGGCGAGGTGCTCAGCGCCCGTGACGCACTGGCGACCCATGAGCTGTGCGAACGGGTGGTACGAGCGGTCGACGAGCGCCTCGCCTAGACCGCGCCGCCTCCACCACGCCGTAGACCGCGAGGACGAGCAGCGCCGCCTGCGGGGGCCAGTCGCCGAAGCGGACGTACGGCGTGGTGCCCCGCGCCGGCGGCACGTCGTACACCTGCGCGGCGGAGGCGTCCGTGCCGAGCCGCGGGCCGATGCGCCCGCCGTCCGCGCCGTACACGGCGGACACCCCGGTCAGGGTGGCGTGCACCATCGGGCGGCCGGTCTCGGCGGCGCGCAGCGCGGCCAGCGAGGCGTGCTGCGCGGGCGCCCAGCTCTGCTGGAACGTCGACGTGGAGGACTGCGCGAGCAGGACGCCGGCGCCGTCCTGCGCGAGATGGCGGCTCATGTCGGGGAACGCCGACTCGAAGCACACCATCGGGCCGATCCGCAGGCCGTCCCCCACGTCCATGACGACCTGCTCGGAGCCCCGCCGCCGGTCCTCGCCGGCCGCCTTCCCGACGGAGGTCGCCCAGCCCAGCAGCGAGCGGGCCGGGATGTACTCCCCGAACGGCACCAGCCGCATCTTGTCGTACCGGTCGCCGGTCGGACCGTCCGGGCCGATCAGCACCGAGCTCTTGTAGATGCCGGGCCTGTCCGAGCGCCGGGCGTCCACGTTGACCAGGATCTCCGCGTCCGTCCCGCGGGACAGCGCGGCCAGCCGCCGGGCGAGGTCGGGGCGGTCGCCCAGGTCGAAGCCGACGCTGCTCTCCCCCCAGACGACCAGGTCGACGTCCTGACCGGCGAGCTGACGGGTGAGTTGCTCCTCGCGGTCGAAGCGGCGGTCGGCGCTGTCCCGTCCGGAGACCACCCCCGGCTGGACGACCGCGATCCGCGCCCGCTCCCCGGTGGGGTCGGGACGCGGCGATCCCACCCACGCGGCGGACCCGGCGGCGGCCACGGCGACCAGTCCCGCCACGGCCGGCACCCGGGCCCGGCGCACCGCGACCAGCACGGCCACGGCGACGTTCAGCGCCACCACCAGGAAGCTCGGCAGCCACACCCCGCCCACCGACGCCAGCCGCAGCGCGGCCTCCACCCGCCACTGGCTCGCGCCCAGCACGCCCCACGGCCCGCCGAGCCCCTGCCAGGAGCGGATCAGCTCGATCGTCAGCCAGCCCGACGGCACCACCAGCAGCGCGGCCGCGACCCGGCCCCCGGACGGGGTCCCGCCCAGCGTCCGGCGCGCCAGCCACCCCCACGGCGCCCACAGCGCGCCCAGCAGCGCGGCGAGGACGAACGTGAACACGTGCAGGCTGGGCAGCAGCCAGTGGTGCATGGCCAGCATGAACCCGAACCCGCCCCACCAGCCGTCGAAGGCGGCCCGCCGCCCGGTCGGCGCGGTGCGGATCAGCAGCAGCCAGGGGACCAGGGCGACATAGGCGGTCCACCACAGGTTCGCGGCGGGGAAGGCCAGGGCGGGCAGGGCGCCCGCGACCGCGGCGGCGGTCGAGCGGCGCCACGGGGAGGCGAGGTGGTGGCCGACGGTGTTCATGGGCGCCTCCCTACCCCGTAGTGCCTCCAGTGTGCGTCCCGGACCCCGGACCCGGCCGGACGCGCCGCACGACGGTTTCAGTCGATCACACCGCCCGCCCGGGCGACACCGGGGCGCGTGTCATGCGAGTCTGGGGATCTTCGTCCCGCGTCCCACGTCTGGAGGTACTCATGAAGCGTCTGGTCACGGTGGTCACCGGCGGGAGCCGGGGCATCGGCGCCGCGACCTGCCGGCGGCTGGCGGCGGAGGGGCACGACGTGGCGGTGAACTACGTCCGGGACGCCGACGCCGCCGAGAAAGTGGCCGAGGACGTACGGGCCGCCGGGGCGCGGGCGGTGACCGTGCGGGCGGACACCGCCGTCGAGGCCGACGTGGAGCGGCTGTTCGAGGTGGCGGAGCGCGAACTCGGGCCGCTGACGGGGCTGGTCAACAACGCGGCGGTGACCGGGCCGCTCGGCCCCTTCACCGAGGTCGGCACGGACACCCTGCGGCGGGTCGTCGACGTCAACGTCACCGGCACGCTGCTGTGCGCACGGCGGGCCGCCCAGCTGATGACGCCGCGCGGCGAGGGCGTGATCGTGAACATCTCGTCGGGCGCCGCCACCCTGGGCAGCCCCGGCGAGTACGTGCACTACGCGGCGACCAAGGCCGCCGTCGACGCCCTGACCGTGGGGCTGTCGAAGGAGCTCGGTCCGGCCGGTGTGCGGGTCAACGCGGTGGCCCCGGGCCTGATCGACACGGAGATGCACGCGGCGATGGGGGCGCCGGACCGCGTCCGGGAGATGGCCGGGAGCATTCCGCTCCGGCGGGCGGGACAGGCGGAGGAGATCGCGGCGGCGGTCGCCTGGCTGATGTCGCCGGACGCCTCGTACACCACGGGGACGGTGCTGCGGGTCGCGGGCGGACGCTGACCGGGGACGCGGAGAGGGCGGGAGGTCAGGCCGCTTCGACGACCCGGCCGCGGATCGCGGCCGCCCACTCGACGACCAGCATCTCGTACTCCTCGCGCTCCTGGGCGGACAGGGAGCCGCCCGCCCGCAGCCACAGGGCGCGGATCTGCTCGTTCACCTCGGCGGCGGACCGCACGGAACCAGGGGTCGTTAAGTCGGGGGACATGCGGACCAGCCTAGGGCCATGGACTGACGGTGCGCTACCGGACGGCTACCGGACCCGTATGGGTTCGGTCACGTGCCGCGGACACCTCCCGGGCGGATGGGCCGCGGCCGGGCCGCTCCCGCACGCCTCGTCCGTGCCGCGCCCCCCGGGGCGCTCAGCCCGCCGACTCCGCCGCGTGCGGACTGAGCGCGCCGACGGCGACCAGGACGATGATCACCACGCCGAGCGCGATCCGGTACCAGACGAACGGCATGAAGCTCTTGGTCGAGATGAACTTCATGAACCAGGCGATCACGGCGTACCCGGTGACGAACGCGATCACCGTGGCGAAGAGCGTCGGCCCCCACGAGACGTGACCGCCGTCCGCCGCGTCCTTCAGCTCGAACAGGCCGGACGCCAGCACCGCCGGGATGGCGAGCAGGAACGAGTAGCGGGCCGCGGCCTCCCGCCGGTAGCCCATGAACAGGCCGCCGCTGATGGTGGCCCCGGAGCGGGAGACGCCCGGGATCAGGGCCATCGCCTGGCACACGCCGTAGATCAGGCCGTCCCTGACGGTCAGGTCGCCCAGCTCCTTGCGGGGCGCGGCCACCCGGTGCCTGCCGCCGCTCTCCGCGCGTGCCGCCAGCCGGTCGGCGACGCCGAGCACGATGCCCATGCCGATCAGCATCGCCGCCGTCAGCCGCAGATCGCGGAACGGCCCCTCGATCTGGTCCTTGAGCGTCACCCCGAGCACACCGATCGGGAGGGAGCCGACGATGACCAGCCAGCCCATGCGGGCGTCCTGGTCCCGGCGCATCTCCTTGTCGGTCAGCGAGCGCGTCCACGCGGACAGGATGCGTCCGATGTCCTCGCGGAAGTAGATCAGCACCGCGGTCTCCGTGCCGATCTGGGTGATCGCGGTGAAGGCCGCGCCGGGGTCCTCCCAGCCGGAGAAGGCCGCGGTCAGCCGCAGGTGCGCGCTGGAGGAGACGGGCAGGAACTCGGTCAGACCCTGGACGAGTCCGAGGATCAGGGATTCAAACCAAGACATGGGGCAGCGGAGTCCAAGTGCCGATCGCGGAAAGGTCGAAGGGCACACCCCCACCGCCGGGTGCGGTGCTGTCGATCATCGGGCGCGCCGACGGCGAACTGTAGCGCTCGGAGATGAAGCCCCGGCGAAGGTCCGATGGCAGCCCGCGTCCGTACGGGTGACGCCGGAGCGGCCGCCGTGCCGCGCACCGCCCGCCCGGGGCCTGGGGGCGCGCGGTGCGGGTCCCGGCGCCGGCCAGCCGGCGCCGGCGCGTGGCGAGGATGTCGCGCGGCGTGCCGACGGCGTGCACGAGCCGGCCGGAGCGGCCGTTGCCGAGGCACACCTCGCACAGGGGCGTGCGGCGGCGTCCTCGCCCCCGGCCGCCCGCTCGGCGCGGGCGGTTCCCGCCTGACGGCCGCCCCGGTCCGCGCCCTGCGGGAGCGCGGCGCGCGGCACGCCCTGCGGGCCAGGTGCGGGGCCGGCGCTCTCGCCGACGCGATGATCCTCGAGCGGGTCCGGCGCACCGCCGGTCCGGCGGCGGCCCGGCGTCCTACCGGGCGCGCAGCCGGTGCCGCTTGCGCCATGCCACGGCCGCGCCCGCGAGACCCGGCACGGCGATGCAGGCCAGCGCGATCAGGAAGGCCGGGGACGTCGGGGTGGAGGCGCGGGCGCCCGCCACGACGTAGGCGGCGGTGTTCGGGACCGAGCCGAGCGCCGTCGCCAGCAGGAACGGCAGCAGCCCCATCCGGGAGACCGAGGCGCAGTAGTTGGCGGCGGCGAACGGGATGCCGGGGAACAGCCGCGCCGCCAGCATCGACCGGAAACCGTGCCGGCTGAGCTGGTTGTCCGCGGCCTTCAGCCAGCGCCCGCGCAACAGCGGACGCAGCGCCTTCTGGCCGAGCACCCGCCCCAGGCAGAACGCCAGCCCGGCGCCCAGCACCGTGCCGCCCAGCGCCGCGACCAGCCCGAACTGGGAGCCGAACAGCGCCCCTGAGGCGAGGTTCAGCAACGGGCGCGGCACGAACGCCACCGTGCACGCCCCGTACGCCACCGCGTAGGCGACGACGGCGGCGGCACCGCCGAGCCGGACCGGCAGGCCGTCGGTCAGCAGCTGCTGCGGCTCCAGCACCACCATGACCGCCGCCGCCGAGGCGAGCAGGACGACCAGCAGGGACAGCCGTGACCACGGCGACAGCAGGACTCTCGCGCAGCGGCCGGCGAGACCCGGCGAGGGCGCGAGAACGGGGGCGGCCGTGGGGACGGCGACCGCGAGGTCGGACGAGCCGGCCCGGGGACGGGCCGTGGCCGTGCCCCCAGAGCGGTTGGTGGCATCGAGCATTCGGTGACACTAACCGACATTTGTGCGAGATCGCCGTAGTGTTCGTCTCATGGGCGTCACAGAAGACGGTCCGCCGCCGCGGGTGCCGGACAGCACGCTCGCCGACACGGTGCTGGAGCGGCTCACCGCCGCCTACCCGTCCGCCGCCGACCCCGGGCAGGCGGACGCCATGCGGGCGTACATGAAGGACGTCGCGCCCTTCCTGGGTCTGAAGACCCCGGTGCGCCGCGCGCTGTCCCGCACCGTCGAGGCGGGACTGCCCCGCCCGGCCGAGGCCGACTGCACGGCCGTCGCCCTGCGCTGCTGGGCGCTGCCCGAGCGGGAGTACCACTACTTCGCCGTGGACTACCTGCGCCGGCACGTACGGCGGTGCTCCTCGGATTTCCTGCCCGTGACCCGGCACCTCGTCACCACCGTGCCCTGGTGGGACACCGTCGACCTGCTCGCCGCGCACGTCGTCGGGCCGCTGGTCGCCGCCGACCCGGCGCTCACCGCCGCCATGGACCGGTGGAGCGCCGACGACGACCCCTGGCTGGTGCGCACCGCGCTGCTCCACCAGCTCCGCCAGAAGGAACGCACCGACGCCGAGCGGCTCTTCGGCCACTGCCTGCGCCAGTCCGGCCACCCCGGCTTCTTCGTCCGCAAGGCCATCGGCTGGGCCCTGCGCGAATACGCCAGGACCCACCCGGACGCGGTGCGCGGCTTCCTGGCCCGCGAGGGCGACCGGTTCGCGCCGCTGTCGGTGAGGGAGGCCCTGAGGAACATCGGCGCGTGACCGGGGACCCGTGACGACCCCTCACCGGGACCCCCTGATCCGCAGGGCGGACTTCCGCTTCGCGGAAAATCGTTCGACGCGGAGGGCCGCGTCGGCAAGGATCGACGTCATGTTCCGGTACGCCTTCCTCCTCGCAGCATCCGCCGTCGCGGATGCCCCGAAGGCTGCCGTCCCCGCTCTCCTCGCCGCAGTCGACGGCGCCCGAAGCTGACCCTCCCCGGATCGTCCGGCGGACCCCGCAGGGGGAGGGTCGGCCTGGTTCCTGGGGTCCCCGTCCCGGCCGCGCGCCGATCCGCCGCGCCCGGGGCCTGACGCGTCATCACCGAGAGGCTTTCCGGTACCGCCATGTCCAAGACGGCGTACGTCCGCACCAAACCGCACCTCAACATCGGCACGATGGGCCATGTCGACCACGGCAAGACCACCCTGACCGCCGCCATCACCAAGGTCCTCGCCGAGCGCGGCTCCGCCGGCTTCGTGCCGTTCGACCGCATCGACCGGGCCCCGGAGGAGGCCGCCCGCGGCATCACCATCAACATCGCGCACGTCGAGTACGAGACCGACACCCGCCACTACGCGCACGTCGACATGCCCGGCCACGCCGACTACGTGAAGAACATGGTCACCGGCGCCGCCCAGCTCGACGGGGCGATCCTCGTCGTCTCCGCACTGGACGGGATCATGCCGCAGACCGCCGAACACGTCCTGCTCGCGCGGCAGGTGGGCGTCGACCACATCGTCGTCGCGCTCAACAAGGCCGACGCGGGCGACGAGGAGCTGACCGACCTGGTGGAGCTGGAGGTCCGCGAGCTGCTCTCCGCGCACGGCTACGGCGGCGACACGGCGCCCGTCGTCCGGGTCTCCGGGCTCAAGGCGCTCGAGGGCGACCCGCGCTGGACCGCGTCCGTCGAGGCGCTGCTGGACGCGGTCGACACCTATGTGCCCGTGCCCGAGCGCTATCTGGACGCGCCGTTCCTGCTGCCGGTGGAGAACGTGCTCACCATCACCGGCCGGGGCACCGTCGTCACCGGCGCGGTGGAGCGCGGCACCGTCCGGGTCGGCGACCGGGTGCAGGTGCTCGGGGCGGACACCGAGACCGTGGTGACCGGCCTGGAGACCTTCGGCAAGCCGATGGAGGAGGCGCAGGCCGGGGACAACGTGGCGCTGCTGCTGCGCGGGGTGCCGCGCGACGCGGTGCGGCGCGGGCACGTGGTGGCCGCGCCGGGCAGCGTGACGCCCAGCCGGCGGTTCACGGCGCGGCTGTACGTGCTGTCCGCCCGCGAGGGCGGCCGGACGACACCGCTGTCGACCGGGTACCGGCCGCAGTTCTACATCCGCACCGCGGACGTCGTCGGGAACGTCGACCTCGGCGAGGCGGCGGTGGCGCGGCCCGGGGACACGGTGACCGTCACCGTGGAGCTGGGGCGCGACGTGCCGCTGGAGCCGGGTCTCGGCTTCGCCGTCCGCGAGGGCGGGCGCACGGTCGGCGCCGGGACGGTGACGGAGGTCGCGTGAGCCTCTGACGGGCATGTGCCCGGCTGCCCGCCCCCCTGTGACCGGGGGGCGGGCAGCCGTGTGCGGGGGCGGCGGCACAATGGGACGGTGAGCGAGCCCCTCCCCGTGTCCCGCGCCGTCGACCACGGCACCGCCAAGCTGATGCCCGACGTCGACCGGGAACGGGCCTGGCTGCTGACCGTCGACGGCGCGCCCCAGTCCTACGTCGACCTGGACGAGCCGACCCACCTGGAGTTCGAGTACGCCCGGCGGCTCGGGCACGTCCTCGACGTGGCCGGCGAACCCGGCGCGCCCCTGGACGCCGTGCACCTCGGCGGCGGCGCGATGACCCTGCCCCGCTACCTCGCCGCCACCCGGCCCGGCTCCCGCCAGCACGTCGTCGAGGCCGACGGGGCGCTGGCCGGCCTGGTCGCCGAACACCTGCCGCTCCCGCCCGGCGCCGGCGTCACCGTGCACACCGCGGACGCCCGCGCCTGGCTGGAGGCGGCCCCCGACGGCAGCGCGGACGTCCTGGTCGCCGACGTCTTCGGCGGTTCCCAGGTACCCGCGCACCTCACCACCGTCGGCTACGCCGACGAGGTCGCCCGGGTACTGCGGCCCGGCGGGATCTATCTCGCCAACCTCGCGGACGCGGCCCCGTTCGCCTTCCTGCGCTCACAACTGGCGACGGTGGCGACGCGGTTCGCGGAGCCGGCGCTGATCGCCGAACCGGCGGTTCTGCGGGGACGGCGGTTCGGGAACGTGGTGCTTGCGGCGTCCGACCGCGTGTTGGACATCCCGGCTCTGTCGCGGGCGACTGCGGCGGATCCCTTTCCGGCGCGGGTCGAACACGGGCCGTCCCTGCGTGACTTCGTGGGCGACGCCCACCCGGTCCACGACGGAACGGCGGTCCCGTCCCCGCTGCCGCCTTCAGGGGCGTTCGCGATCGGTTGAGGGGCGGGAGCGGCGGAGCGGGGGCGCTCGCGCAGTTACCCGTACCCCTCGGGGGGCGACGGTGGCCGGCCGGCTGCGGCGCCGTCGGGGTTGTCCGCGCACTTTCCGCGCCTCTGAGAGGCTGCGTACGCGCAGGCTCCCGCGGCTCTGGGAGGGGGCGCGTCGTAGGGGCGTGCGCGCCGATCGCCGCCCATCGGAGGGCGGCGGTGGTTCCGCACCTTCGGGGGCGTGGGGAACTGCGTGATCAGCCCTCACCGGGCCGTGGCCGGCCGGCGAGCGTGGGCGCCGCGGCGGGCTGGCTGTGTGGGCGGCGGTGGTTCCGCACCTTCAGGGGCGCGGGGAACTGCGCGATCAGTCGCCACCGGGCCGCAGCCGGCCGGCGGCAGTACCGGCCCCGTCCTGCTCTCGGGCGGCGCCCTGCAAGGCGCCCGTGACCTGCTTGGTGCGGCGGCGGAGGTTCCGGACGTCCGGGACCGTGAGGACCGCTGCCGTGACCACCACGACCAGGGCGGCGCAGCCCCAGAGGGCCTCCGGGCGGCCGAACGCCGACTCCGCCGGGCCCGCGAGGGCCATCGCCGCCGGGACCAGCGCGACCGAGCCGAACCAGTCGTAGGCGCACACCCGGGACAGCTTCTCCTCGGGTATCTCCTGGTGCAGCGCGGTCATCCAGGAGACGCCGAACACCTCCACGGACAGCCCGGTCAGGAACATCACCGCGCACAGCACCGCCACCGGGACGGGCACGGCGAGCGCGGCGGACGGCAGCGCCAGCGGGAACACGCACAGGGTGCCCACCAGCAGCAGACGGCGCGGCTGCCAGCGGGTCATCAGCAGCGCGCCCGCCACCGTGCCGCCGCCGAAGAACGCCAGCGCGACACCCCACGGCGCGGCCCCGCCCAGGTGGTCGCGGGCGACGAGCGGACCGTAGACCGCGTCAGCCGCGCCGACGACCGCGTTGGCGAGGGAGAACTGCACGACGATGCCCCACAGCCACGGCCGGCCGGTGAACTCCCGCCAGCCGTCCCGCAGGTCGGCGAGCATCCCGCCGCCCGGCTCGCGCGGCGGGACGTGCCGCACGTCGAGGAACGCCCGCAGCACCGCCGCGACCGCGAAGGCCGCCGCGTCCACCGCCAGCACCCAGCCCGGCCCGATCGCGGCCACCATCGCCCCGCCGAGCGCGGCGCCGCCCAGGGTCGCCCCGTGCATCGCCATCCGGAACACCGCGAACGCGCGGCCCGCCTGCTCGCCGTCGACGGAGGAGAGCAGCATGCCCTCGGCGGCCGGGTTGAAGAACGCCTGCCCGGTGCCGCCGAGCGCGCTGAGCAGCATCATCTGCCACAACCGCGCCTCACCCGCGAGGACCAGCGCGGCGAACGCGGCTTGCGAGACGCAGTTCAGGACGTTGGCCGCGACCATCACCCGGTGTCGCGGCAGCCGGTCCGCGACGGCCCCGCCGATCAGCAGGAACAGCACGAGCGGCAGGGTGCGGGCGGCGGCCACCAGACCCACGTCCCCGCCGTCGCCGCCCGCGCCCAGCACGGCGAACGCGGCGGCGATCAGCGCGCCGTGGCTGCCCAGGTTGGTCACCACGGCGGAGGCGGTCAGCAGCGTGTAGTTGCGGCCGGCCCAGGCGGGGCGGCGTCGGTCGGCGGTGGTCGGCACCCGGTGACTATCGCCGGGAGGGGGCCGACTTGCCAAGTGAGTTCCGGGCCCGTTCACGGGCGGGCCCGGACCGTCACGGCTCCTCCGGCGCTTCCTCGGTCAGACGGACCGTGCTGAGGATCTTCTGGACGGTCGCCTCGGGGATCTCGTCCTTCACGCCCGCCGCGCCGTACAGGTTCCAGGTGACGAAGTCGCCCGCGCCGTTCTTGAACGCGAACGTGATCGCCTTGCCCTCGCTGTCGCACTTGCCCTTCTGCGGAGTGCCCTCCGAGTGCGCCGTGATCACGTGCCCGGTGATCCCGGACTTCGTCGTGTAGGGCTTCGGCTCGTCCTGCTTCACGCTCTTCTTGTCGGGCTGTGTGTACCCGCCGAAGATCCACCACGGCACGCGGGTCTCGGCCGCCTCCTCGGTGTTCCTGGCGCCGTTCTCACCGCGGGTGCCGGCGGTGGCCAGCGCGGTGTCCTCCGTGCGGCCGTCCCTGTTCTCGTCGGCGGTGCACCACTTGGACTTCAGGTAGGCGGGGGCGGTGACGGTGGTGCGGCCCATCTCACCGTCCTCCTCCTCCCACTCGAAGCCGACGGAGGTGTCCGGCGTCTCGATCTCCCAGTCGGCCGGGACGTCGAACTTGGTGCCGAAGCGGGTGTTGACGACGACCTGCCATCCGGGAATGGTCGCCTTCTCCTCCTCACCGCCGCGCGGGTTGTTCTCCGAGGGGGAGGGGGTCGGCTGGGCGGAGGCGTCCTCGGACGCGGTCGCGCTCGGCCTGGCGCTCTTCCCGCCGTCGGCCTCGTCGCCCTTGTCGCCGCCGAGCACCAGGAAGCCCGTCACGCCCGCGGCCACGACCACGGCCGTCGCCGCGATGATCGCCACCAGCTTGGTGCGGTTGTTCCCGCCACCGCCGCCGTCCCCCGGCTGCGGCATGCCCACCGTGGACGGCTCGCCCCACTGCGGCTGCTGCTGGTACGGGTTCGGCTGCTGGTAGCCGGGCTGCTGGTACGGATTCGGCTGCGGGTACCCCGGCTGCTGGTACGGATTGTTCGACTGCGGGTTCTGCTCGCCCCCGGGCGGCTGCTGTCCTGGCCACATGGGCAGCCACCCTAGCCGCGCCCCGACACGATTCGGTCACTGCCCTTTGACGGGGACGTAGCAATCGCGGGGCGCGCCCGGAGGAGGGAACGGGGCCCACCGGTCCCACGGGCGGACCGGTGGACCCCGCACACGGCGCGGGCGGCCGCCCTCACACAGCCGCACCGGCGCCGTACGGGCCGAACAGGTCGAGCAGCCGGACCCGGGCGGAGTGCAGCCGGTGGGCCACCACCTCGCCCACCCAGCGGGTGACCTCCCGGCCCAGCTCCGGGTCCTCCGCGCACAGGGCGAGGACGGACGCGGCGTCGAACTCGTACGCCCGCACCGGGGTGGCCGCCTCGGCGCCCAGGTGCCAGACGTGCGGGGTGAACAGCCACGACCAGCCGACCAGTTCGTTGTGCCCGAGGCGTCCGATCAGGGCGGCCCGGCGGCCCGGCACGCGCATGTCCAGCTCCACGGTGCCGGTCCGGATCACCCAGAACCGGTCCGCCCGGGCGCCCTCCTCGAACAGCCGGGTCCCTTGCGGGAAGGACACCTCGCGCGCGGTGGCCATGAGCCGTGCCCGGTGCTCGGCGGGCAGGGCACGCGGCAGGCTGGGGGACGGGGGAGCGAACACGGCGGGCCTCCCGGACGTGACGTGTGGGCCACTGGCTGCCTCCAGAGTCGCTCCGGTCCGTGCGCCGCTCCCATGGGCCGACCGGCCCCAGCGGCACGGCATACGGCCCTGGACGGACGGCCTCCCCTCACCCGGCGGGCTTCCCGACCGTGCCCGGCGCCCGCTACGCGCCCTCATGAGGACCAGGCGGACCGGACGAGCCAGGCGCCCCGGGCGGGTGACACGGCCCCGGTGAGGGCGACGCGGGCCGGGACCAGGAGGGATGCCGCCCGGACCGGGGGCGTGCGGCCCGGAAGGGGGGGCGGGCCGCGTCAGCCCCCGTGCCGGTCCCGGTGGGCCTTCGCCAACTCCGCGTACATCGTGCCGTTGAGCGTCAGTCCCTCGCGCTCCTCCGGCGTCAGCTCCCGCCGTACCTTCGCCGGGACTCCCGCGACCAGGGAGCCCGGCGGCACCCGCATGCCCTGCGGCACCAGCGCCTGCGCGGCGACCAGGGAGCCGGCGCCGATCACCGCGCCGTTCAGCACGGTCGCGCCCATGCCGATCAGGCAGTCGTCCCCGACGGTCGCCCCGTGCACCACCGCGTTGTGCCCGATGGAGACCCGCTCGCCCACGGTGACCGGGAAGCCGGGGTCGGCGTGCAGGGTGCAGTTGTCCTGGACGTTGCTGTCGGCGCCCACCGCGATCGACTCCACGTCGCCGCGCAGCACCGCCCCGTACCAGACGCTCGCCCCGGCGCGCAGCGTCACGTCCCCGATCACGCTCGCCGTGGGCGCCACGAACACCCCCTCGTCGATCCGCGGCTCCCTGCCGCCGATGCCCGTGATCAAGGCCTGGTGCGTCATCGTCGCCTCCTCGTCGGATGTCGGGGGAACCGTACGCCACACCGGTGGGGTGAAGATCACAGGGGCGTCGGGCCGTGCCCGTCGCACCCGCGGACTACGGTGAGCGGGTGCCGAAGCGCAAGAACACGTTCTCGTCCTGGCCGCGTCGCCTCGCCCAGCGCGCGGTCCACGCGGGCTGGGCCTGGGTGCAGCGCACGGGCTCGGTGACCGCGGAACACCCCGGCCGCTTCCGGTTCGGCGCGATGGGAACAGGTACCAGACTCGCCTTCCCGCTCGGCACCGTCTTCGGCGAGCCGTGGATCCGGATCGGCGCGCACTGCATCGTCGGGGAGCAGGTCACCCTCACCGCGGGCCTGATGCCCGGCCTCGACCTCGGCCCCGACCCGATCCTGCGCATCGGCGACGGCGTCGTCCTCGGCCGCGGCAGCCATGTCATCGCCGACACCACGGTGACCATCGGCAGCGACTGCTACTTCGGCCCGTACGTCTACGTCACCTCCACCAACCACTCCTACGACGACCCGGACGAGCCCATCGGCAAGCAGTGGCCGCGGATGGAGCCGGTGGAGATCGGCCCCGGCTGCTGGATCGGCACCGGCGCGGTGATCCTGCCGGGCGCCCGCATCGGGCGGAACGTGGTGGTGGCCGCGGGCGCGGTCGTCCGCGGCGAGGTGCCGGACCACTGCGTGGTCGCGGGCGCCCCCGCCCGGGTCGTCCGCCGCTGGACGCCCGACGAGGGCTGGCAGCCGCCGCTGCGCACCCCGCCGCCCGTGCCGATCCCCGATGACATCACGCCCGGTCAGTTGCGGGCGCTGTCGGAGCTCGACGAGGAGAGCGCGGCCCGCCTCGCCGGGCTGGACGAGGAGAGCGCCGCCCGCCTCGCCCGGCACGCGGCGAACGGCGCCGCGCGGCTGGCCGAGGTGGAACCGGGCGCCTGAGGCCCGCGCCTTCCCGGCCGCGACCTCGCAGTACAGTGCGGTGAACGACCGGGTACACCGCACCGCAGTCGCACGGGCCGGCCCCGGTCATCCGGATTGTCGAACGGACGGAATGTGGCGGACCTCGACCTGCTGACCCGGTCCCTGGCGCGCAACGTCAAGCGCTGGCGCACCGAGCGCGGCTTCACCCTGGACATGCTCGCGGCCCGGGCGGGCGTCAGCCGCGGCATGCTCATCCAGATCGAGCAGGCGCGCACCAACCCGAGCATCGGCACGATCGTCAAGATCGGCGACGCGCTCGGCGTCAGCGTGCCCACCCTGCTCGACTACGAGCGCGGTCCGAACGTCCGGATCGTCCCCGCCGACCGGACGGTCCGCCTGTGGTCCACCGAGCGCGGCAGTTACAGCCGGCTGCTGACCGGCACCGAGGCCCTCGGCCCGCTGGAGATGTGGGAGTGGCGGCTGATGCCGGGGGAGAGCAGCGACTCCGACCCGCATCCCGAGGGCACGGTCGAACTCATCCACGTCACGGCCGGGGAGCTGACCCTCACCGTCGACGGGGAGGAGCACCGGGTGCCGGCCGGCGCCAGCGCCTCCTTCGAGGCGAACGCGCCCCACGTGTACGGCAACGCGGGCGACGGGCCCGTCGAGATGATCATGACGGTGTCGGTGCCGCCCGTGCAGTGAGACGCGCTCCGACGGCCGCCCCGCCCGCTGTTACCGTGCCGCCATGCGCGCACCCATCGGAGACTTCGACCACGCCACTCCCGCCCCCGACTGCCTCGACGAGCTGACCGCCCCCGTCGCGGCCGCGGTCCGCGCCTGGAGCGGGAGCGTCCCCGCCGACCAGATCCTCTACGTCGAGACGGACCCGCAGTGGGCCGACACCGCCGCCTTCGTCGAGCACTACGGCCGTGACCTGCTGGAGCGGTCGGCGAACTGCGTAGTGGTGGCGGGCAGGCGCGGCGGCGGGTCCACGCTCGCCGCGTGCGTCGTGCTGTCCACCACCCGCGCCGACGTGAACGGGGTGGTGCGCCGTCACCTCGGCGTCCGCAAGGCGTCCTTCGCGCCCATGGACACGGCGACGGGGGAGACCGGCATGGAGTACGGCGGCATCACGCCCGTGGGGCTGCCCGAGAGCTGGCCGGTGCTGGTGGACGCGGCCGTCGTGGACCTGCCGTACGTGCTGGTTGGCAGCGGGCGGCGGCGCGGGAAGCTGCTGGTGCCGGGCAAGGCCTTCGCGGAACTGCCGGGGGCGGTCGTGCTGGAAGGCCTCGGCAGGCCCGCGGCCTGAGCCGACGGGCCACGGCCGCCCGGGTGCCAGTGCCGCGCCGCGTGCCCGCGCCGTCGCGGCGTCACCCCGCCCGTGCGGCACCGGCGTGCCCGCTGCCCCTCTCAGGCCTCGCGGAGACCGAGCCGGGGGATCTCGATCGCGGGGCAGCGGTCCATCACCATCTCCAGTCCCGCCGCACGCGTGCGCTCGTACGCCGCCTCGTCGACCACCCCGAGCTGGAACCACACGGCCTCGGCGCCCTTGGCCACCGCCTCGTCCGCCACCGCGCCCGCCAGGTCGCTGTTGACGAACACGTCCACCACGTCCACCTCGAAGGGGATGTCCGCGAGCGAGGCGTACCCCTGCTCCCCGTGCACCGTCTCCGCCTTCGGGTGCACCGGCACCACGCGCTTGCCGAACCGCTGGAGCACCTGCGCGACCCCGTACGCGGCGCGCTGCCGGTTGGCCGACAGGCCGACCACGGCCCAGGTGTCACCGGACTCGGTGAGGATCTTGCGGACCGTTGCGTCGTCGCCGTACACCGTCGGCCTCCCGTGGGTCTGGAATGGGCTGGTGCTCTGCACAACCCGGCGCACGGCACGGTGATTCCCGGCGCCGCGCGCCTGCCACGACGGGCGGCGCCGGACAAGCGACGGCGTGAAAAGCGTGCGAGATACCTGCGTGCGCCCGCTCGTATGCCTACGCTCGCCTCGTGCTGCGCATCACCGACGCCCGAACCGGCGAGCTCGTGGCCGCCGCCCCCGCCCGCCGGGGCCTGACCCGTGTCGAGGCCCACCCACCGGGACTCGACCCGACCGGCCTGCGCGTGCTGCTGGCCGCCGACCTGCTCGTGCGCGCCCTGGAACTCGGCGGCACGCCGGTGTGGGCGCTGCTCTCCGCCGAACGGCAGCACGAGGAACTGCGTGCGGCGGCCGCCGCCCTCGGGGTCCGGCCCTTCGAGGACGGCGAGGGCGCCGCCGGGCTCGGCGAGGCGCAGGTGCTGCACGTCGTGGACGAGAACGGCGCGGAACCCGACGGCGTACGGGTCGCCGTCGCCCCCGTCACCTGGGCGGCGCCGGTCCCGCCGGGCGAGGCCGACCAGGCCGCCCTGCGCCTCGCCCTGCTCGCGCACCCGAGGAGCGCGCCCGTGCGGATCGACGCGGACACCCTGACGGAGGCCGGCGACACCCTCGGCCGCTGGCGGGGCGCGGTCGCCGACTGGGCGCGGCGGCCCTCCCGGCCCGTGCCCGACGAGGTGCGCGCCGACCTGCGCGGCGCGTGGGAGGGCGACCTGGACGCGGCCGGGGTGCTCGGCGTGCTCCGCGCGCTGGAGACCGACCCCGGTCCGGCGGACGGCGCCCGCTTCGAGACCTACGCCTACGCCGACCGGCTGCTCGGCCTCGACCTCGCCCGCGACCTCGGAACCCCCGCATGACCGAGCGCGCGGCGGCGGGACCGCTGCGCCGGCTGGTCGTGCCGCGGCACGCCGAGTCCGCCCGGCCGAAAGGCGTCACCGACCACGAGCGCCCGCCGACCACGAGGGTCCGCCGGCCGCCCGCGCCGCCGGGACGCCCCCGCCGGTCCGGCTCGGCCCGCGCCTCCACCACGCGGACGTCCCCGGCCTGCCGGACGTGATGCGCGAAGCACCCGCCGAGGTCGAGACGCTGCCGCTCGTCGGCCGCACCCCGGGGCCGGAGGACCTCGTGCCGGCCCTCGCCTCCGACGGCCTCGACGACACCGCGGACCGGGTCCGCGTCACGTTCCCCACCTCCGCGATCACGGTGCTCGACCGGCGTGGCGTCCTCTGGCGCGACCTGGTCCCCGCCGGGGCCCTGCTCACCTCGCTCACCGTCCCGCACGGCAGGCGCTGACGGGAGCCGCATAGGCTGGCCGGATGCAGGACGAGTACCGCACCGTGGCCCGCGCGGGTGTGCACGAGACCGAGATCAACCGCTCCCGCTTCCTGTGCGCCCTCGCCCCGGCGGCCACCGAGCGGGAGGCGCAGGACTTCATCGCCGCCGTCCGCAAGGAGCACGCCGACGCCACCCACAACTGCTGGGCGTACGTCATCGGCGCGGACGCCTCCGTCCAGAAGGCCAGTGACGACGGGGAGCCCGGCGGCACCGCCGGCGCCCCCATGCTGCAGATGCTGCTGCGCCGCGACATGCGCTACGTCGTCGCCGTCGTCACCCGCTACTTCGGCGGCGTGAAACTCGGCGCGGGCGGCCTCATCCGCGCCTACGGCGGCTCGGTCGGCGAGGCCCTGGACGCCCTCGGCACGATCACCCGGCGCCGCTTCCGGCTGGCCACCGTCACCGTCGACCACCAGAGGGCGGGAAAGGTGCAGAACGACCTGCGCTCCACCGGCCGCGAGGTGCGCGACGTGCGCTACGGCGAGGAGGTCACCCTCGAGATCGGCCTCCCCGACGCCGACGTGGACGCCTTCCGCGCCTGGCTCGCCGACGCCACCTCCGGCACCGCACGCCTCGAACTGGGCGGGGAGGCCTACGGGGACGCCTGACGCCCCGCGCGTATCACCCCTCCCCGGGCGATGACGGGCGGAACCGGGCCGGGACGTGACGGGTGATACGGGAACAACCGCCCGCGCTGTCGGAGGCGCCGGATACGCTGCCGGGACCATGAGATTCCTGCACACGTCCGACTGGCACCTCGGCCGGTCCTTCCACCGCGTCGGCCTGCTCGGCGCCCAGGCCGAGTTCATCGACCACCTCGTCGGCACCGCGCGCGAGCGCGACGTGGACGCGGTGGTGGTGTCGGGGGACGTGTACGACCGGGCCGTGCCGCCGCTCGCCGCGGTCGAGCTGTTCGACGACGCGCTGCACCGGCTCGCCGACCTCGGCGTGCCCACGGTGATGATCTCCGGGAACCACGACTCGGCCCGCCGCCTCGGCGTCGGCGCGGGACTCATGGGCCGCGCCGGCATCCACCTGCGCACCGAACCCTCCGCCTGCGGCACCCCCGTGCTGCTCCCCGACGCGCACGGGGACGTCGCCTTCTACGGCCTGCCCTACCTGGAGCCCGCCCTGGTGCGGGACGAGTTCGGCGTCGAGCGGGCCGGGCACGAGGCGGTGCTGGCCGCCGCCATGGACCGGGTGCGCGCCGACCTCGCCGCCCGCCCGTCCGGCACCCGCTCCGTCGTCCTCGCCCACGCCTTCGTCACCGGCGGCGAACCGAGCGACAGCGAACGAGACATCGCCGTCGGCGGCGTCGCGTCCGTGCCCGCCGCCGTGTTCGACGGCGTCGACTACGTGGCGCTCGGCCATCTGCACGGCTGCCAGACCCTCACCGACCGCGTCCGCTACTCCGGCTCCCCGCTGCCGTACTCCTTCTCCGAGGCGGGGCACCGCAAGTCCATGTGGCTCGTCGACCTGGCCGCCGACGGCAGCGTCACCGCCGAGCGCGTCGACTGCCCCGTGCCGCGCCCCCTGGCCCGCATCCGCGGCACTCTCGAGGAGCTGCTCGCCGACCCCGCGCTCACGCCGCACGAGGAGGCGTGGGTCGAGGCCACCCTCACCGACCCGGTCCGCCCCGCCGACCCCATGACCCGGCTCACCGAGCGCTTCCCGCACACCCTCGCCCTCGTCTTCGACCCGGACCGCCCGCCGGACGACCCCGACGTGTCCTACGCCCGCCGCCTCGCCGGCCGCGACGACCAGCAGATCGCCGAGGACTTCGTCGCCCACGTGCGCGGCGCCGGGCCCGACCCGCACGAGCGCACGGTGCTGCGGGACGCCTTCGACGCCGTCCGCGCCGACCAGGCCGCACGGGAGGTGGCCCGATGAGACTGCACCGCCTGGACATCACCGCCTTCGGGCCGTTCGGCACCACCCAGAGCGTCGACTTCGACGCCCTGTCCGCCGCCGGACTGTTCCTGCTGCACGGCCCCACCGGCGCGGGCAAGACCTCCGTCCTGGACGCCGTCTGCTACGCCCTCTACGGTTCCGTCCCCGGCGCCCGCCAGGGCGGCCAGGGCACGACCTTGCGCAGCGACCACGCCGCGCCCGGCACCCGCACCTCCGTCACCCTCGAACTCACCGTCGCCGGACGCCGGCTGGAGATCACCCGGCAACCGCCGTGGGAGCGCCCGAAGAAGCGCGGCGCCGGCACCACCGTCGACAAGGCGCAGACCTGGCTGCGGGAGCGCGACGCCGCCACGGGGACCTGGAAGGACCTCAGCCGCTCGCACCAGGAGATCGGCGAGGAGATCACCCAGCTGCTCGGCATGAGCCGGGAGCAGTTCTGCCAGGTGGTGCTGTTGCCGCAGGGCGACTTCGCGCGTTTCCTGCGCGCCGACGCCGAGGCCCGCGGCAAGCTGCTGGGCCGCCTCTTCGACACCCACCGCTTCGCCGAGGTGGAGAAGCGCCTCGCCGACCGCCGCCGGGCCGCCGAGGCGCGGGTGCGCGACGGCGACGCCGACCTGCTCGCCGACGCCCACCGCATGCAGCAGGCCGCGGGCGGCGCCATGGAACTCCCCGAGCTGTCACCCGGCGAACCGGGCCTCGCCGACGCCGTGCTGACCGCGGCCGCCGTCGCCCGCAGCACCGCGCGCGAACAGCTCACCGCCGCCCACGGCCGGCTCGCCACCGCCGAGTCCGTACGCGCCGAGGCGGGCCGCGCCCTGGACGCGGCACGCGAACGGCACCGGCTGCAACGCCGGTACGCCGAGGCGCGGGAGCGGGCCGAGCGGCTGCGGGAGCGGTCCGGCGCCCACGACGAGGACCGGGCCCGCATGGAGCGGGCCCGCATGGCCGGGACCGTGGTCCCCGCCCTGGAGCTGCGGGACTCCGCCGACGCAGAGCACCGTCGCGCCGCCGCTGCCGAGGAGCGCGCCCGCGCCCTGCTCCCCGCGTCCCTCGCGGACGCGGGCCCGGACGGGCTCGCGGCGGCGGCCCGCCGCGCCGCCGAGGAACTGGGCGGACTGGGGTCGGCCCGCCGCGCGGAGCGCCGCCTCACCGAACTCCTCGACGAGCGGGCCGGCCTCGACCGCCAGGAACGCGCCGACGAGGAGGTCCGCGAGGACGCCGAGGCCTGGCTCGACGGCTGGGAGGCCACCCGCGCCGCCCTCCAGGACCGCATCGCGGCCGCTCAGCAGGCCGCGACCCGGGCCGGGGAACTCGCGGGACAGCGCGACACCGCCCGCCACCGCCTGGCGGCCGCCCGGACGCGGGACCGCCTCACCCGGGACGCCGAGGCGGCCGCCGACCAGGCCCGCGCCGCCCGCGACGAGGCCCTCGCCGCCCGGCAGCACTGGCTCGACCTCAAGGAGCAGCGACTCAACGGCATCGCCGCCGAGCTGGCCGCCGGTCTCACCGACGGCGTACCCTGCGCGGTCTGCGGCGCCACCGAACACCCCGCCCCGGCCCGCAGGGTCGCAGGACACGTCGGCCGCGAGACCGAGGAGCGCGCCCTCGCCGACCACCAGCGCGCGGAGGAGCGGCGCGCCGAGGCCGACCAGCGGCTCGCCGCCGTCCGCGAGGAACTGGCCGCGGCGGGCGCCGGGGCCGGGGACACCCCGGCCGAACAGCTCGCCCGCGAACTCGACGAGGCGGAGCGGGAGTACGCGCGGGCGAGGGAGGCCGCCTCCGCCCTGCACGCCGCCCAGGAGGAGCTGCGCGCCGCCGAACGCGAGCACGAACTGCGCACGGCCGCCCAGCGCGACGCGGCGGTCCGCGCCGCCGCCCGCGTCGGCCACCGGGACCGCCTCGACCTCGAACGCGCCTCGCTGGAAACGGAGTTGGCCCACGCGCGGGGAGACGCCCCCAGCGTGGCGGCGCGCGCCGGGCAGCTCGAACGCGAGGTCGCGCTGCTCACCGACGCCGCCGACGCCGCCCGCGCCGCCGAGGAGGCCGCCCGGCGGCTCAAGGACGCCGACGCCCGGCTCGCCGACGCCGCCTTCCGCGCGGGCTTCGACACCCCGCGGGCCGCCGCCGACGCCCTCCTCGACGACACCGCCCACCGGGAGCTGCAACGGCGCCTGGACGCCTGGCACGACGAGGAGGCCGCCGTGCGCGCCGTCCTCGCCGAACCGGAGACCGCGGCCGCCGCCCGCGAGCCAGCCGCCGACCTCGCCGCCGCCCAGCGCGCCGCCGAGGACGCCGACCGCGCCGTCCGCGAGGCGGCCTCCGCGCGTGACGCCGCCGCCCGCCGCTGCGCCGAACTCGACCGGCTCTCCGCCCGCGCCGCCGCCTCCGTGCGCCGGCTCGGACCGCTGCGCGAGGAGTACGACCGGGTGGCCCGCATGGCCGCCCTCACCGCGGGCACCTCGGCGCAGAACGAACGCCGGATGCGCCTGGAGTCGTACGTGCTCGCCGCGCGCCTGGAGCAGGTCGCCGCCGCCGCGACCGTCCGGCTGCGCCGCATGTCGTCCGGCCGCTACACCCTCGTCCACTCCGACGACCGCACCGGCCGCGGCCGCAGCGGCCTCGGGCTGCACGTGGTGGACGCCTGGACCGGCCGGGAGCGCGACACCGCCACCCTCTCCGGCGGCGAGACGTTCTTCGCCTCCCTCGCCCTCGCGCTCGGACTCGCGGACGTGGTGACCGACGAGGCGGGCGGGGTGCGGCTGGACACGCTCTTCATCGACGAGGGCTTCGGCAGCCTCGACGACCAGACCCTCGACGAGGTGCTCGACGTCCTCGACTCGCTGCGCGAACGCGACCGCAGCGTCGGCATCGTCAGCCACGTCCCCGACCTGCGCCGCCGCATACACGCCCAGCTCGAGGTCGAGAAGAGCCGCTCCGGCTCACGGCTGCGGCAGCGCGGGACGTGACGAGGCGGCCGGGTCACCGGCCCACGGGACGGCGCGGCAGCGGCGAGGAGTACACCACGCTGGTGGTCACCGAACCGAGTGCGCCGATCCGCCCCGACACCTCCTCCAGGTGCCGCATCGACCGCGCGGCGACCTTCAGGACGAAGCAGTCGTCGCCCGTCACGTGGTGCGCCTCCAGGATCTCCGGTGTGGCGGCGACGAGGTCGTGGAACGGCTTGTAGTTGCCGGTCGGGTAGCGCAGCCGGACGAACGCCAGGACCGGCAGCCCGATCCGCTCCGGGTCCACCACCGCCGCGTAACCCTGGATGATCCCGGCCTCCTCCAGCCGCCGCACCCGTTCGGTGACCGCGCTCGCGGACATCGACACGGCGCGGGCGAGTGCGGCGTAGCCGGCCCGTCCGTCGCGCTGGAGGAGGTCGAGGATGCGCCAGTCGGTGGCGTCCGGGGAATACTCGGTCATCGCCGAGAAGTAGCAGGGGAATCCCCGGCGGATCAAGCCCCGGACCGGGATGCGTCCCTTCAGGCCCGCCGTCCGCGCCCGTAGTTTCTCTGCCATGACGACCACCGTGAACCCCGTCCTGCGGGTCGCCCCCGCCTCCCCGGCCGAGGCCGCCGCGCACTTCCGCGCGAGCCTCGCCCTGTACACCGACGTCTCCGACGTGGCCACCGCCCTCGCGTCCGGCGGGGACCCCTGCTTCGTCCTGGTGGACTCCCGCTCGGCCGAGGCGTGGGACCGGGGCCATGTGCCCGGCGCCCTGCACCTGCCCACCGCGCGGATCCCCGAGCGGGCCGCGGAACTCCTCGACCCGGCCGTGCCGGTGGTGACGTACTGCTGGGGGCCCGGCTGCGACGGGGCCGCCCGCGCCGCGCTCGCCCTCGCCGAACTCGGGTACCGCGTCAAGGAGATGCTCGGCGGCTTCGAGTACTGGGTGCGCGAGGGCTACGCGTTCGAGACCCCGCGGGGCCGGGAGCGCCGCGCCGCCGATCCGCTGACCTCCCTGGAGGACACGGACGCGTGCGGATGCTGAACCCGGCCGTCCGGCAGGCCGCCGTGGACGGACACGCGGAGCCGGGCACGGTCGAGTGGGCGGGGCCGGGCGGCGGGCCGCTCGTCGCGGGGCCGGAGACGGGACTGCCTGCCGTTCCGGGCGGGAGCCGACGGCGAGAGGACCGCTCGGTCCACGACCGGGTCCGCGAGGCCGACGGGCCCGTCGGAGTCCTCCCGGCCGGCGCCGCCGCCCACCGTCCTGGGCGACGGACCGGCCGCCACCGCCTGTCTCCCCGAGCGCCTTGTCGTCGTCCGCCGGGTCGCCGGACACACGGGGGAGGACCTCCCGGCACGCGTCCCCGCCGCGCCGGCCACCGCGCGGTGGCAGCAGGAGACGCGGTGGGAGGCGGCCGGCCCGGAGCCTGGCTGGTCCTGGTGCCGCTCCGGCCGCTGCCCCGGCGCGCGGGCGCCTGCCGTTATTCGCGTGCCCTCACCGGCGGCGCGATCCATCATGGGGATCATGCCGAAGCTCCCCCCGCCCCCGCCCGAGGAACTCCGCCGTGACCCCCTGCCGCTGCGGGGCCGCACCGCCCTGGTGACCGGGGCGAGCCGGCGCGGCGGCATCGGCCATGCCGTGGCCCGCCGGCTGGCCGCGTACGGCGCCAGTGTCTATCTGCACCATCACGTGCCGCACGACGCCGCCATGCCCTGGGGCGCCGACCGGACCGAGGACGTCACCGCGTCCGTGCGGGAGGCGCTCGGTGATCCGGACGCACGGGTGCTCGCCGGACCCGGCGACCTCAGCGACCCGGCGGAACCGGCCGCCCTGCACGCCCGCGCCGCCGAGGCGCTCGGCGGGCGCCTCGACATCCTCGTCGCCAACCACGCCCTCAGCGGCTCCGACGGCGACCTCGACACCGTCGACGCCGCCATGCTCGACGCGCACTGGGCCGTCGACACCCGCTCGGTGCTGCTGCTCGTCCAGGCCCACGCCCGGCACCGCGCCGCGCTCCCGCCGGGCACCCCGGGCGGACGCGTCATGATGATGACGTCCGGGCAGGACATCGCCGGCGGCATGCCCGGCGAGATCGCCTACGCCCTGCAGAAGGGCGCCCTGGCCTCCATCACCCGCTCCCTGGCGACCGCGCTGGCCGACCACGCGGTCACCGTGAACACCGTCAACCCCGGCCCCGTGGACACCGACTACCTGACCGGCGAGGTCTACGACGCGATCGCCGCGCGCTTCCCCGCCGGGCGCTGGGGCATGCCCGACGACCCGGCCCGCCTCCTCGCGTGGCTGGCCACGGACGAGGCGGGCTGGATCACCGGCCAGGTCATCGACTCCGAGGGCGGCTTCCGGCGCTGAACCGGCTCACAGCGCCGCCAGCTCGTCCACCAGGTCGTCCAGGCCCAGCGACCCCTGGGACAGCGCGGCCATGTGCCAGGCCTTGAGGTCGAAGGCGTCGCCGTGCCGCTCGCGGGCCTTCTCCCGGCCCAGCAGCCAGGCCCGCTCGCCGAGCTTGTAGCCGATGGCCTGGCCCGGGATCGTCAGGTAGCGCGTCAGCTCGCTCTCCACGAAGTCCGCCGGACGGCTGCTGTGCGCGCCGAAGAACTCCTGCGCCAGCTCCGGCGTCCACCGCTCGCCCGGGTGGAACGGCGAGTCCGCGGGGATCTCCAGCTCCAGGTGCATGCCGATGTCGACGATGACCCGGGTCGCCCGCATCATCTGCGCGTCCAGGTACCCGAGCCGCTGTTCCGCGTCCGTGAGGAAGCCCAGCTCGTCCATCAGCCGCTCCGCGTACAGCGCCCAGCCCTCGCAGTTGGCGCTGACCATGCCGACGGTGGCCTGGTAGCGGGAGAGGTTCTCCGCCACGTGCACCCACTGCGCCAGCTGGAGGTGATGGCCGGGGACGCCCTCGTGGTACCAGGTGGACACCAGGTCGTACTCCGGGAAGCGGGTCAGCCCCATCGTGGGCAGCCAGGTGCAGCCCGGCCGGGAGAAGTCCTCCGACGGAGGCGTGTAGTACGGCGCCGCCGCGCTGCCCGCCGGGGCGATCCGCGACTCCACCTTCCGCACCCGCTCGGCGAGGTCGAAGTGCGTGCCGTCGAGCGCGTCGATCGCCCGGTCCATCAGACCCTGCAGCCAGTCGCGGACCTCGTCCACGCCCTCGATGTGCCGGCCGTGCTCGTCGAGGTGGGCCAGCGCCACCCACGGGGTCTCCGCCCCCGGCAGGATCCTCTCGGCCTCCTTCTTCATCTCGCCGAGCAGCCGGTGGTACTCGGACCAGCCGTACGCGTACGCCTCGTCCAGGTCCAGGTCGGTGCCGTTGTAGTAACGGGACCAGCGGGCGTAGCGCTCCCGGCCCACCGTGTCCGGCGCGCCCTCGACCGCCGGGGCGTAGACGTCCCGCAGCCAGTCCCGCAGCTCCGCCACGGCCGCGGTCGCCGCGCGGGCGCCCTCGTCCAGCTCCGCGCGCAGCGCCTCCGGACCCGCGGCGGCGAAGTCCTCGAACCAGCCGCGGCCCTCGCCGGTGTCTGCCCACTCGCCGAGCTGCCCGACGAACGTCTCCGTGGGGCGCGGCGCCGCGTACAGCTCGCGCTCCAGGCCCAGCGCCAGGGACTCCCGGTAGCCGGCCAGCGCCGCCGGGACCGCGCGCAGCCGCTCCGCGATCGCCCGCCAGTCCTCCTCGGTCTCCGCCGGGGTCACCGTGAACACCTCGCGCACCGCGTGCGCGACCGTGCCCAGGTTGCCCACCGCGCGCAGGCGCTCGCCGGCCTCGTGCACGGCCAGCTCGGCGGTCAGCCGCTCCCGCAGCAGCCGGGCGCAGCGGCGCTCGACGCCGCTGTCCGCGCCGGGCTGCCGCTCGGCTTCGTCGAGCCGGGCGAGGGTCGTCCTGAGCAGTTCGGCGACCGCCTCCTGACCGGCGGGAGAGAGATCGGGCAACCGGGAGGAACTCTCCTTGACGCCGAGATACGTCCCGGTGATCGGATCGAGGGCGATGAGCTCGTCGACGTAGGCGTCGGCGACCTGACGGGGAAGCGCGCTGTTGGCTGGTGACATGCGGACCATCCTGGTACGGCGGCCGCGGCACGTCACGCGGATTGAGCCGAGGGCGAAGGCGGCATGACCGGCCCGCAGTCCCACTGCTGGAAGATCAGCCGCGTCTCCACCCGCGCCACCTCCCGCCGGGCGGTGAACTCGTCCAGCACCAGCCGCTGCAGGTCCGTCATGCCGGCGACCGCGACATGCACCAGATAGTCGTCGGGGCCGGTCAGATGGAACACCGTCAGCGACTCCGGCAGCGCCCGGATCCGCTCCACGAACGGCCCCACCAGCTCCCGCCGGTGCGGTCTCACCTGCACCGACAGCAACGCCTGCAGGCCCCGGCCGAGCTTGGCCGGGTCCAGTTGCAGACGGTGCCCGAGGATCACGCCGGAGCGCCGCAGGCGGGTCACCCGGTCCAGACAGGTCGACGGTGCGACCCCGACCTGCGCGGCGAGATCCCGGTACGTCGTCCGGGCGTCGTTCTGCAACAGCCGCAGCAGATGGAGATCCACCGGATCCAGTACGACAGATTCGGCCACCGGCCGAACGTAGCACGGGGATAGGCCGCGCAGAACCGGCCGGTGTTCACCCTGGGCGCCATGGACAACGGCATGGACACGCGACGCACCACCAGAGCACTCGCCACCGAGGCCGTGCACGCCGGCCGGGACGACCTCGCCGGACTCGGACTGCACGCCCCGCCGATCGACCTGTCCACCACCTACCCCTCGTACGACAGCCGGGCCGAGGCCGCCCGCGTCGACGCCTTCGCCACGACCGGCGCCGAACCCGACGGCCCGCCCGTCTACGGGCGGCTCGGCAACCCCACGGTCGCCCGCTTCGAGACCGCCCTCGCCCGCCTGGAGGGCACCGAGTCGGCGGTCGCCTTCGCCAGCGGCATGGCCGCGCTCAGCGCCGTCCTGCTGGTCCGCGGCTCGATGGGCCTGCGGCACGTCGTCGCCGTACGACCGCTGTACGGGTGCAGCGACCATCTGCTGACCGCCGGGCTGCTCGGCTCCGAGGTCACCTGGACCGATCCGGCGGGGGTCGCCGACGCGCTCCGTCCGGACACCGGCCTGGTGCTGGTGGAGTCGCCCGCCAACCCCACGCTGGCCGAGATCGACCTGCGGGCGGTCGTCCACGCCTGCGGCTCGGTGCCGCTGCTCGTCGACAACACCTTCGCCACGCCGGTCCTCCAGCGTCCGGCCGAGCACGGGGCGCGGCTGGTGCTGCACAGCGCCACCAAGTACCTCGGCGGGCACGGTGACGTGCTGGCGGGCGTGGTGGCCTGCGACGAGGAGTTCGCCGGGCGGCTGCGGCAGGTGCGGTTCGCCACCGGCGGGGTGCTGCACCCGCTGGCCGGCTACCTGCTGCTGCGCGGCCTGTCGACCCTGCCGGTCCGGGTCGGGGCGGCGTCCGCGAACGCCGCCGAGCTCGCCGCCCGCCTGGCCGCGGACCCGCGTGTGGCCCGGGTGCACTACCCGGCCATCGGCGGCGCGATGGTCTCGTTCGAGGTCCACGGCGACCCGCACGCGGTGATCGCCGGCGTCCGCCTGATCACCCCGGCGGTGAGCCTCGGCAGCGTGGACTCCCTCATCCAGCACCCGGCGTCCATCAGCCACCGCATCGTCGACGCCGACGACCGCAGGGACGCGGGCGTCTCCGACCGCCTGCTGCGCCTCTCGGTCGGCCTGGAGGACGTCGAGGACCTCTGGACCGACCTCGACCAGGCCTTGGGCGGGCCGGCCGGCCGGCCCGCCCGGACGGAGGCCATGGCCCAGGGCTAGGGCCGCTGCCGCGGAGACGGCCCGCGAGGACGGAGGACGGCCCGGCACACGCTGTGTGCCGGGCCGTCCTCCGCCGTCGGGAGTCAGGGGCGGGTGACCCTCTCGCCGGGCGCCGGGGTGCTCCGGGCCGGGGCGGGGTCCAGGCCGGCGGTGATGACCAGGGTGCCCTCCTCGATCTGGTAGTCGAGAGGGAGGCCCAGGCCGCGCATCGCGGCGACCATGCCCGTGTTGGACGCCTGCGTCACGGCGTACACGTGGGCGCAGCCCGCCTCGACCGCCATGCCCACCAGCCGGGACAGCAGCTCCGCGCCGATGCCCCGCCGCTGCCACGCGTCCTCGACGATCAGCGCCACCTCGGTCTCGTCGCCGTCCCACAGCAGATGGCCGAGGGCGACGATGCGGCCGGAGGCGGTCTGCGCGGCGAGCGTGCGGCCGAAGCGCGGGCTGAGCAGGTGGTCGAGGTAGCGGCTCGCGTCGCCCACGGGCCCGTGGTACCGGCGCCGCAGCGTCTCGGTGGAGCACCGCTCGTGCATCTCCCGCGCGGCCTGCAGGTCGGTGGTGTCCGCCCGGCGCACGGAGACGTGACCGCCCTCGGACAGCGCCAGCACGTCACGGCCGCGTGGCAGCCGCGGACCGAGCCGGGCGTCCAGCTCCACCAGCGCCCGGGCACGGGCGAACTCCGTCGGTGTGAACGGCAGGTACGGCCGCTCCGCCGTGATCACACCCCCCTCCGGGTCGCGCAGCCGGATCACGGTGCCCTCCAGGACGCCCTCCGGCGGCACGGCCGCCGCGGTGCCGGCCGCCGCGGCGGGCTGGGAGCGGATCGTGCAGCGTCCCAGCAGCTGGCGCAGCACCAGCGGCAGTTCGGACGCGTCGGTCGCGGTGCGGGCGGCCAGCCCGAGCATCCGGGTCGGGCCGTCCACCAGGTCGTGGGCGTCGGCCCGCTCGGTCCAGGTGTCCGTGCCTCCGCCCGCCGCCACCGCCGCGGTGAGATCCGTACCGGCCGGCACGCGCAGCAGGAACTCGTCGACGGTGTGCGCGCCCAGCGGGTGCGTCTGCAGGCTGAGGATGTCGACCCGCCGTTCGGCCAGCGCCGTGCACAGGGTCGCGAGCGCACCCGGCTCGTCCCGCACGGTCGTCCGCATCCGCCACAGCACGCTCCCGGCCGCCGCCGGCTCGGGGGGCGGCGGAGCGCCGCCGGTATCGTGCGTCGGCGGCGCGTGGCCGTGGCGGCGTGTCCGCCACGCGTACAGGGCCTCCCCGCAGCGCGCGGCACGGACCAGCGGGTTCCAGCGGCGGGGCGCGCGCCCTCCGGCGCGGTCGTTCGTCACTTCGGACATGTCTCGACTCATGCAGTCACTGTGAAGGAATCGTGTTTCGTGATCACGAACGTACTGTGACTGACGGGTAAAGCGCGCTTCTGTCCGAAATGCAGCGTTACTGACCGACGAGGCCCGGCTGCAGCGTCTTCCTGAACAGCACCGCGCCGTCCATGTCCCGCAGCCGCACGGTCAGTTCGCCGCTGCCGCCGTCGATGTCCACCTCGCCGAAGAACTGGTAGCCCCCGGCGGGGGAGACGTTGGAGGCGGTGGGCGCCTTCACCCACACCCGCTCCGGACCGAATGTCGCGTCCAGCTCCGAGGCCGGGAACGCGCCCGCGTTGAGCGGTCCGGAGACGAACTCCCAGAACGGCTCGAAATCGCCGAACGCCGCCCGCGAGGGCTGGTAGTGCTGCGCCGAGGTGTGGTGCACGTCGGCCGTCAGCCACACCGTGCCGGTGATCCGCCGGTGCTTGACGAACCGCAGCAGTTCGGCGATCTGCAGCTCGCGTCCCAGCGGCGCCCCCGGGTCGCCCTGCGCCACCGCCTCGACGTGCGGGCGCCCCTCGGTGGTGTCGGGCACGATCAGGCCGATCGGCATGTCGGCGGCGATCACCTTCCACACCGCGCGCGACCGCGCCAGTTCCCGCTTCAGCCAGTCCAGTTGCTCCCGGCCCAGGATGCCCTGCGGGTCGGTGGCCTGGTCGCCGGGCGAGTTGGGGTTCCGGTACGTCCGCATGTCCAGCACGAACACGTCGAGCAGCGGACCCTGCCGCAGCACCCGGTACATCCGGCCCTCCCGGGCGCCGGGCCGCGGCGTGGACCCGGGGAAGTACTCGCCGAACGCCCGCCGGGCGCGGGCCGCCAGCACGTCGACGCTCTTCTCGGTGTACCGGGTGTCCGTGTCCGCGATCCGCTGCCCCGGGTACCAGTTGTTGCGCACCTCGTGGTCGTCCCACTGGACGACGGACGGGACGCGGGCGTTGAACCGGCGCAGGTGTTCGTCCAGCAGGTTGTAGCGGAAGTTGCCGCGGAACTCCGCGAGGGTCTCCGCGACCTTGGACTTCTCCTCGGTGGTGATGTTCCGCCAGAGGCTGCCGTCCGGCAGTTCGGCGGTCGCCGCGATGGGGCCGTCGGCGTAGATGGTGTCCCCGCTGAACAGGAAGAAGTCCGGGTCGAGCCGGGCCATCGCGTCGAAGATGCGGTAGCCGCCGAACGCCGGGCTGATGCCCCAGCCCTGTCCCGCCAGGTCGCCCGACCACACGAACCGCACCCCGTCCCGGCGCCGGTCCGGCACGGTACGGAAGGCGCCGGTGACCGGCGCGCTCGTACGGCGCGGGTCGTCGGGGTCGGCCAGCAGCACCCGGTAGTGGATCTGCTCGCCCGGGGGCAGCCCGCGCAGCCGGGCGGTGCCGGTGAAGTCGGTGCCGGGACCGACCAACGGGCCGTGCAGGCGGCGGACGGTGCGGAAGGACTCCGTGGCCGAGGTCTCGACGATCATCCGCGCCGGACGGTCCGACCGCACCCACACCAACGCGGAGTCACGGGTGACCTCCCCCGTCTGGACGCCCCACTCGGCCGCCGGACGTCCCGACCGGGCGAAGGCGGGCGCGGAGCCCAGCGCGGGCAGGGCCAGCCCCGCCGAAGCGGCCAGCGAGCCCTTCAGCACGGAACGACGTGCGGGGAACGGACGGTGTGCCATGAATACGCCTCCGGGTCCGGAATCCGGTCAGTGTGCGCCCCCACACCTACGCCAACGCGACGGCACACGCACGAACCGCGGATGAACAACGCCCCTCAGGGGCGCGGGGAACCGCGCGTCAAGCCCCCACCGGCCCCGTGACCCGCGCACCCCCGGCACGCCTTCAGCGACTGCCGTCCAGCAGCACCCGCGCCACCAGCGCCGGATCGTCGTTCATCGGCACGTGCCCGCACCCGGGCAGCCGGACCAACCGCGCCCGCGGAATGATCCGCTTCGCGCGCACGCCCTGCCGCGGAATCAGCAGCCGGTCCCGCGACCCCCAGGCGACCGTCACCGGAACACCCGGCACATCCTCGGTGAACCGCACGGCGCCGCCCGCCCGCAGGGTGCGGGCGAAACCGGGCGCCTCGGCCAGCGCACGCGTCTCGGCGACCACCGCCTCGGGGGCGCGGCGCCCGGGGCGGGCGTAGATCGTGCTGGTCAGGGCCGCCCGCCCGGCCGCGGACCGGGCCAGGATCCCGACCAGCCGTTCCGGCATCCGCTCCGCGATCCCGCGCATGGCGGACAGCACGGTGAAGGCGTACGTCCGCTCGGCCTGCGTCCAGAAGCCCGCGGGTGACAGCGCCGTCACCGACCGGACCAGCCGCGCCCGCCCGAGCTCCAGGGCCAGCAGACCGCCGAGGGAGTTGCCGGCGACGTGCGGCCGGTCCAGTTCCAGCGCCTCGCACAGGCCGGCGAGGGCGGCGGTCATGGTGGGCAGGTCGTGGTCGAGGCCGTCGGGCAGGGCGGGCGAGGCGCCGAAGCCCGGCAGGTCCACGGCGATCACCTCGCGCTCGGTGGCCAGGATGTCCACCACCGGGTCCCAGGCCTGCCGGTGATGGCCGATGCCGTGCAGCAGAAGCAGCGGCGCCCCCCGTCCCACGCGCGCGTAGGACAGGGTCACGGCCTGCGGGCCTCGGGGGGAGGTGACCTTGTAGGTGACGGTCGCGGACATGAGGTGCTCCTCGGTCGGACTCGCGGAACGGATGCGCGGAAGGGACGTCGCGCCCGACGTCGTAGACAGCTTGTCAGCAATTGCTACCGACGGGTAGACCGGCGCGCCCGCCGGCCGGGGAGGGCGGCCGGCCCGGAGGACGCCGCGCGGGACGCGTGGCTGCGCCGGTCCGGCGGCGACCGGTCCGGCGGCGACCGGTCCGGCGGCGACCGGTCCGCCGTGCGCGCGCCGCGTGGCGCCGATTGGTATTGACCAAGTCCGGTGGCCCCCTTATCGTCGCGTAGAAGTGAAACAACCTTTAATAAACAAGGGCGTCAAAACGCCGCCGGACACGGCGATCGTGGAGGACAGGGTGGGGACCACGCAGCTGGAATCGGTGCCGGAACCGAAGTACTGGCATCTGAAGACCGTGCTCAGCGAGGCGCTGGACTCGGAGTTCGCCGTCGGTGAGATCCTGCCCAACGAGCGCGACCTGGCCGCCCGCTTCGGCGTCGCGCGCGCCACGCTCCGGCAGGCCCTGGAACAGCTCGAACTGGAAGGCAGGCTGCAGCGCCGCCGCGGGGTGGGCACCACCGTCGCCCCGCCGCGCATGGGCGTCTCCGTCGGCAGCGAGCAGCACGCCTGGCCCGGCGGCCCGGACGACGCGTGGCACACCGTGGACTGCCGGTTCGAGGTGCCGCCCGCCGCGCTCGCCGAGCGCCTGGTGACCGCCGGCGACGAGGCCGTGCACATCGTGCGGCGTTCCCGCGTCTCCCGCGGCCAGCCCGTCGCGTCCGAGCTGCTGTACATCCCGGCCGCCTCGGTGCCCGACCTCTCCGGCATCGACGCCCCCTCCGGCGCGGCGCGCGCCCGCGCGGTGCTGCGCGAACTGCAGCGCCTGACGCTGGAGCGCCAGGAGAACGCCGTGGAGCTCGGCTCGGCCGGCGCGGACGAGGCGAAGGAACTGGACCGCCTGCCCGGCGCCCCCGTCCTCGTCGTGACCACCCGCTACCTCGCCCGCGGCCGCACCGCCGCCCTCTCGGTGGCCACCTACCGCGCGGACACCTGCCGCCTGACCTTCGGCGACTTCGGCGGTGTCGAGATACACCACGGTCCGCAGCGCCAGGCGTCCTGAGCGCCGGGCTTCCGACGGACCGCCGACGCGCCGCGGGGCCCGCCCCGCGGCGCGCGCCCGTCAGCGGCGGGCCGTCACCGTGCCCTCCACGGCGAAGAGCTGCTCCTCGACATGGTCGAGCGCCAGCCGCACCGCGCCCGTCGCCACCGCCGCCTCGCCCAGCAGCGACAGGGTGACCTCCGGCGGGCGCAGGCAGTAGCGGGCCAGCTCGCGCCGCAGCGGCTCCAGGACCCCGTCCAGCCCGGCCGCCCAGCCCCCGATCACGACCAGTTCCGGGTCGAGCGCCAGCACCAGTGCCGCCACGTCGTGGACCAGCCGCCGGATGAACCGGTCCATCGCCGCCAGGGCCCGCTGGTCGCCCTCGCGGGCCCGCGCGAACACCTGGGCGACGGCCTGCTCGTCCAGCGGGTGCAGCGGCTCGTCCGTGGTGGACAGCAGCGTTTCCGGCGTCGCCTCACGGCCCAGCAGGTGCAGCGCCCCGATCTCGCCGGCCGCCCCGCCGTACCCGCGGTGCAGCCGTCCCCCGATCAGCGAACCGGCCCCCGGGCTCAGCCCGGCCAGCACGAACACCACGTCGTCGCGGCCCTTCGCCGAGCCCTTCCAGTGCTCCGCGACCACCGCCGCGTTCGCGTCGTTCTCCACCAGCACCGGGCAGGTGAAGGAGCGGCTGAGCCGCGCGCCGAGGCTCAGCCCCGTCCAGCCGGGCAGCGCCGTGCCCAGCCGCACCGTGCCGTCCGCGTCGACGATCCCCGGAGTGCCCACGCCGACCGCACGCAGCGAGCCGCGCGCCACCCCGGTCCGCCGCAGCAGCTCCGCGACGGCCGTCCGCACCCGGTCGAGCCGCTCGTCGGCGTCGACCGTCTCGTCCACGTCCCGCACCTCCGCGCCGATCACCCGGCCGTCCAGGTCCGCCAGCAGCGCGGCCACCCGGTGCACACCGATCTCCAGGCCCAGCAGGTGCCCCGCCTCCGCCCGGAAGCGGAACCGCCGCGCCGGGCGGCCCTGACGCCGTGCGGCGCCCTCGTCGGCCGCCGCCTCCACGACCAGGCCCGCCTCGATCAGACCCTCCACGACGCCCTCGACGGTCGGCCGGGACAGTCCCGTCACCCGGGTCACCTCGGTCAGCGTCGCGCAGTCCGTGGCCCGCAACGCGTGCAGCACCACGGCGGAGTTGATCCTCCGCAGCAGCGAGGGATCCCCGCCGGTCAGCCGACCCACCGTCCGTCCTCCCAGCTCGTGCGCGTGTTGGGCGGATCGTACTCGGCGCGGCGCACCCGGGCGACCACCGGGCGGCGCACCCGGTCCCGACGCGGCCCGCTCAGCCCGGCGCCACGAACCCCGACTCGTACGCCGTGATCACCGCCTGCGTCCGGTCCCGCGCCCCCAGCTTCGCCAGCACGGAGCTCACGTGCGATTTCACCGTCTCGGTGCCGACCACGAGCCGCGCGGCGATCTCCGCGTTCGACAGTCCACGCGCCATCAGCCGCAGCACCTCGCCCTCCCGTTCGGTCAGCCGGGCGCGCTCCAGCCCGGCGCGGGCCGCGCGGTTCCCGCCGCCGTCGCCGTACTCGGCCGCCAGCTGCCGGACCGAGGCGGGGAACAGCAGCGACTCGCCCTCGGCGATCAGGCGCACCGCGTGCACGATCTCCGCGGGCCGGGCCCGCTTCAGCAGGAACCCGTCGGCCCCGGCGCGCAGCGCCTCGTACACGTACTCGTCGTTCTCGAAGGTGGTCACCACGAGGATCTTCGGCGGGTCGGGCACCGTCCGCAGCAATGCGCGCGTGGCCTCGATGCCGTCCAGCAGCGGCATCCGTACGTCCATGGCGACCACGTCCGGCCGCAACTGCCGCACCAGCGGGATCACTGCGGCCCCGTCGGCGGCCTCCCCGGCGACCTCGATGTCCGGTTGCGCCTCCAGCACGGCCCGGAGCCCGGCGCGCACCAGGGGTTCGTCGTCCACGAGGAGCACTCTGACCGGCATCCGCCCAGCGTAGATCAGCCCAGGGGCAGTTCGACCCGCACCCGCCAGTCGCCGTCGCCGTCCGGGCCGGTGCGCGCCCGGCCGCCCAGCAGCGCCGCCCGCTCCCGTATCCCGCGCAGCCCGCTGCCGCGGCCGGGGGCGGGCCGGTCGTCGGGCAGCGGGTTGCGCACCTCCAGGGTGAGCAGGCCGTCCGCGGCCGCCACCCGGACCCGGGCCGGCACCGCGCCCGCGTGTCTGAGCACGTTGGTCAGCGCCTCCTGGAGGATGCGGTAGCCCTCGCGGGAGACAGGGCCCGGCAGGGTCTCCAGCGGCCCGGTGACCTCGGCGTCGACCGCCGCCCCGGAGGCCCGCGCGGACTCCAGCAGCCGGTCGGCGTCGGTGAGCGTCGGCCGGGCGCTCGTGGGCCGCTCCGACTCGCGCAGCACGCCGAGCACCCGCTCCAGGTCCTCCAGGGCGGCCCGGCCGGTCTCCTCGATGGCCGTCAGGGCGCGTTCGGTGAACTCCGGACTGGACGCCGCGCGGGCGGCCCCCGCCTGCACGACGGCCACGGTCAGCGCGTGCCCGATGGAGTCGTGCAGCTCGCGCGCGATGCGGGTGCGCTCCAGCAACTGCTCCGTCCTCGCCTCCAGCGCGGCGAGCCGCTCGGCAGGTGAGGGGCCGAGCAGACGGCGCGCGGCGGCCGTGACGAGCGCCCCGATCCCCACGAGCGCCGCGTACAGCAGCACGAGGGGGAGCGGGACGAGCAGGGCGTAGGCCCAGTGGTGCGGGGCGTCCTCCAGCACCGGCACCCCGGCGGGCACCGTGCCGGCGGCCAGTTGTGCCAGGGAGACGGCCAGCAGGGGCAGCCACACCGTGACGATGCCCGTCGCCGTGGACAGGAGGATGCGCACCAGCATCCACAGCGAGGTGCGCGCCCGGTCCTGCCAGCAGGCCGACGGCTCCTCGGAGATCCCCGGGTCCGCCTCGCCGGGGGTGAGCAGCAACCGGGCCTGCACGCCCTCGCCCTTGCGCACCACGGCGACCAGCCCCAGCGGGACCAGCACGAGGGTCGGCGCCCACGGTGTGCTCGGATGGACGAGGATCCACACGCTGAACGGCAGCGCCGGCACCCACAGGTGCAGCAAGCGGGTGTACGTCGCCCCGTTCCGCAGCGGGCGCAGCAAACGGTTCACCGCGCCATCGTGCCAGCGCCCCCGTGGGGCCGCCTCCCCCGCCCGGGGGAGACGGTCCCCGCGCCCGGGGGAGGACCGCGCCCCCGTGCGACGGCCACGCTGGGGGCATGACCAGCATCGACGTCCGCGACCTCACCAAGGAGTACGGCACCGGACGAGCCGTCGACGACCTCACCTTCACCGTGCCCCCGGGCCGGGTCACCGGCTTCCTCGGCCCCAACGGCGCCGGCAAGTCCACCACCATGCGCCTGGTGCTCGGCCTGGACCACCCCACCTCCGGCTCGGCCACCCTCGGCGGTCACCCGTACGCGAGCCTGCGCGAACCCCTGCGAAGGGTGGGCGCGTTGCTCGACGCCGGCGCCGCGCACGGGGCCCGCACCGGCCGTGACCATCTGCGCGTCCTGGCGGCGACCCATCGCATCCCGGACCGCCGGGTGGACGAGGTACTGGAGGAGACCGGGCTGGGCCCGGCGGCCCGCCGCCGGGTGCGGACGTACTCGCTCGGCATGCGGCAGCGGCTCGGCATCGCCGCCGCGCTGCTCGGGGACCCGGAGGTGGTGATGCTCGACGAGCCGTCCAACGGCCTCGACCCGGAGGGCATCGTGTGGATCCGCGGCCTGCTGCGCCGGCTCGCGGACGAGGGGCGGACCGTGCTGGTGTCCAGTCACCTGATGAACGAGACCGCCGTGTTCGCCGACCACCTCGTCGTCCTCGGCCGGGGCCGGCTGCTCGCCGACACCTCCATGCGGGAGTTCATCGACGCGCGCGTGCGGCCCGCCGTGCGGGTGCGCAGCTCCGACCCGGACGCGCTGGAGCGCGCCCTGGCCCGCCACGGCCACCAGGCCGTACGCCACCCCGACGGCCACTGGACCGTGCCCGACGCGCGCGTGGACGACGTCGGACGCCTCGCCTCCGCCGAGGGGGTGCCGCTCCTCGAACTCACCGCCGACCAGGGCACGCTGGAGCAGGCCTACCTGGAACTGACCGCCGCCGAGACCGACTTCGCCGCCCAGCCCCAGGAGGCCTGACCGTGCCGTTCATCCCCGTGTTCCGCTCCGAGTGGCTCAAGATCCGCACCGTCCGCTCGCTGCTCGCGACCCTGTTCGTGCTGTTCGCGGTGACCACCGCGTTCTCCGCGCTGGCGGGCATGGACCCCGAGGACCCCGGCGCCGACCCGCTGCTCACCGCCCTGTCCGGCACCACCCTGGGGCAGATCGCCGCCATCGCCTTCGGCTCCCTGGCCGTGTCGGCGGAGTACCGCGAGGGCGCCGCCGTGCGGCTGTCGCTGACGGCGGTGCCGCGTCGCGGCCTGTGGTTCGCCGCCAAGGCGGCCGCCGTCGCCGTCGTCGTCCTGCTGGTGGCCCTGGTGACGTCCCTGGCGGCGCTCCTCGCGGGCCTGGCCGGACTGGGCGACGCCGCCGACGGCCTGAGCACGGCCGACCAGGTCCGCGGCGTGCTCGGCGGCGCCGTCTACCTCACGCTCATGGCCCTGTTCGCGGCCGGACTGGCGACGCTGCTGCGCAGCGGGGTGGCCACCCTGTCGGTGCTGATCCCGTTCATCCTGATCGTGTCCTTCGTGATCGGCGACGCGCTCGGCACCGTGGTCGACTTCATGCCGGACCGCGCCGGCCAGCCGGTGCTGCGCAGCGTGCCCGACGGAACGCTCGGCCCCTGGGCGGGACTCGCCGTCACCGCGTGCTGGACGGCCGCCGCCCTGCTGGCCGGGGCGTGGCGGCTGCGGCGGTACGACGCCTGAGAGGTCACCGGCCGGCCCCGCCGCACTGCCAGTGGCGGTGGGGCCGGCCGGAGCCGTGGACCTCGCCCGGCACGTCGCCCTCATCGACGAGCTGTGCTTCCGTCCCTTCCCGGCGGAGCACGGCCCGCCGGACGCCGGCCTCCCGGGACCGGGCCACCGCGTCGCCGTGCCGGAGTCCGGCGACCGCCCGGACCTCGGTCCGGCGAGCCGGGCGGCGACGGCGGACCGGTTCGAGAAGGCCCGCGACGCGGTGTACGAACTGCTCGCCTCCCGCTGGGACGGCACCGGTCCGTACCGCCTGCGGACGGTGCGACTGCGCGGGGAGCGGGAGGGGACACCCGAGACGTGGGCCCGGCCCGGTCACCACGCGGGCGTCGCCCGGCTGCGGGAGGCGCGGGGGACCGGCCGCTGGGCCGCGGCCGCGCTCGCCGAGCTGGAGGCGGACGACGCGGTGCGGTCGCCGGCCGTGGTCACGCGGACGGCCCCGCCCCGGGGGCGGCCCCTCCCCGAGGGGCCGTCACTCCTGCTCCGCCGCCTCCCGCAGCCGCGCGAACTCCTCCGCGAGCGTCGTCGGCGTCCAGTGCGCGTTCAGCCCGCTGGGGTTGGGCAGCACCCACACCCGGGACTCGCCGATCGTCCGCGTCTGCGGCCCGACCTTCGCCGTGCGGTCGTCGAACGCCACGCGGTACGCGGTCACGCCCAGCACGGCCAGCCAGCGCGGACGCAGCCGGGCCACCTTCACCGCGAGCTCCCGCCCGCCCTCCCGGTACTCCTCGGCGGTCAGCTCGTCGGCCCGCGCGGTCGCCCGCGCCACCACGTTGGTGATGCCGAGCCCGTACGACAGCAGCTCGTGCTGCTCCGACGGCGGCAGCTGTCGCGGGGTGAAACCGGAGCGGTGCAGGGCGGGCCAGAAGCGGTTGCCGGGGCGGGCGAAGTGGTGGCCCGTCGCGGCCGTCATCAGGCCCGGGTTGATGCCGCAGAACAGCACCCGCAGACCGTCCGCGACCAGGTCCGGCACGAGACGGTCGCGGGCGGCCTCCAGCTCCTCCCGGGTGAAGCGCCTCAGAGGATCGCCCCGGGGGTGTAGCCGGCGGCCTCCGGGTGCTGCTTCACGATCTCCTCGATCCGGGCGACCACGGTGGCGACCTGGTCGCTCGCGGCGCCGGTGAAGGACAGCTTGTCCGCCATCAGCTCCTCGAGACCGGCGCGGTCCAACGGCAGCCGCTCGTCGGCGGCGAGCTTGTCGAGCAGGTCGTTGCGCTCGGCGCCCTGCTCCCGCATGGCGAGCGCGGTGGCCACGGCGTTCTCCTTGATCGCCTCGTGGGCGACCTCACGGCCGACACCGGCGCGGACCGCGCCCATGAGCACCTTGGTGGTGGCGAGGAACGGCAGGTAGCGGTCCAGCTCGCGGGCCACGACCGCCGGGAAGGCGCCGAACTCGTCGAGCACGGTCAGGAACGTCTCCAGCAGGCCGTCGAGCGCGAAGAAGGCGTCCGGCAGCGCGACCCGGCGCACCACCGAGCAGGACACGTCGCCCTCGTTCCACTGGTCGCCCGCCAGCTCGCCGGTCATCGAGGCGTAGCCGCGCAGGACGACCATCAGGCCGTTGACCCGCTCGCAGGAGCGCGTGTTCATCTTGTGCGGCATCGCGGACGAGCCGACCTGGCCGGGCTTGAAGCCCTCGGTGACCAGCTCGTGCCCCGCCATCAGCCGGATCGTCTTCGCCAGCGAGGACGGCGCGGCGGCCAGGTGCACCAGCGCGGTGACGACCTCGTAGTCCAGGGAACGCGGGTAGACCTGGCCGACGCTGGTGAACGCCTGGGAGAAGCCCAGGTGGCCGGCGACCCGCCGCTCCAGCTCGGCCAGCTTGGCGGTGTCCCCGCCGAGCAGGTCCAGCATGTCCTGCGCGGTGCCGACCGGGCCCTTGACGCCGCGCAGCGGGTAGCGGCCCAGCAGCTCCTCCAGCCGCCCGTACGCCACCAGCAGCTCGTCGGCGGCGGTCGCGAACCGCTTGCCGAGGGTGGTGGCCTGCGCGGCCACGTTGTGCGAGCGGCCGGCCATGACCAGCTCGCCGTACTCCCCGGCGAGCTTGCCGAGGCGGGCCAGCACGGCCACCGTGCGGTTCCGCATCAGCTCCAGCGACAGCCGGACCTGCAGCTGCTCGACGTTCTCGGTGAGGTCGCGGGAGGTCATGCCCTTGTGCACGTGCTCGTGCCCGGCGAGGTCGTTGAACTCCTCGATCCGCGCCTTCACGTCGTGGCGGGTGACCTTCTCGCGCTCGGCGACCGAGGCCAGGTCGACGGTGTCGAGGACGCGCTCGTAGTCGGCGATCGCCGCGTCGGGCACCTCGATCCCGAGGTCCTTCTGGGCCCGCAGCACGGCGAGCCAGAGCTGCCGCTCGAGCCTCACCTTCTGCTCGGGCGACCAGAGCGTGGCGAGCTCGGCGGAGGCGTAGCGTCCGGCGAGGACGTTCGGGATACGGGGCTTGGCAGGCGCAGCAGTCACGTACAGGGAGTCTACTGGCGATTCGTGCAGGCCCGCGCCGCGGGGTGACCTGGAGGAACGTACAAGGGAGCGACTACGCCGTCTCGTACGGCAGCAGCTCCGGGCGCTTGGGCGGCAGGCCGTCGCCCGAGGAGCGGCCGGTGAGCCGGCGGCCGATCCACGGCAGCAGGTGCTGCCGGGCGAACCGGGCGTCCGCGACCCGCCGCGCCACCCAGTGCGGCGGCAGCGTCGCCTCCGGGGGCAGATGCCACTCGGGGTCCTCCGCCGGGTAGCCGAGCGTCTGCCACACCGCCTCCGCGACCCTGCGGTGCCCCTCGGCGGTCAGGTGCAGCCGGTCCACGTCCCACAGCCGGGGGTCGCCGAGCGCGGGCGCCGCGTACAGGTCGACCACCAGCGCGTCGTGCCGCGCGGCGAGCTCGTCGATGCAGGCGAACAGCGCCTCCATGCGGGGGCGGAAGCGCTCCAGCACGGGTCCGCGGCGGCCGGGGCTGCGCATCAGGACGAGCTGCTTGCAGTTCGGGGCCAGCCGCTCGACGGCCTCGGTGAGCAGGTCCCGTACCCGCCCCATGTCGCACTTGGGGCGCAGGGTGTCGTTGAGGCCGCCGACCAAGGTGATCACGTCGGCTCCCATGGCGGCCGCCCGGTCCACCTGCTCGTCGACGATCTGCTGGATCAGCTTGCCGCGCACCGCGAGGTTGGCGTACCGGAAACCGGGTGCCGCGGCCGCCATCCGGGCGGCGAGCAGGTCCGCCCAGCCGCGGTAGGTGCCGTCGGGCAGCAGGTCCGACATGCCTTCGGTGAAGGAGTCGCCCAGAGCGACGAGGCTGGTGTGGGCGGGGGCGCTGGAAGTGGGGTTCGTCTGCATGGCGACAGAAATGGTAGCCCCTGGCACATACCCGCTGGTCGGTCGCCTTGCCGACCGCGGGAGAGGCCGGCTCCCACACGTCCGGAAGAACCGGCTCCCTCGCGCCCGGAAGGCCGGCTTCCCGCGCCCGGAAGGCCGGCTTCCCGCGTCCGGGGGAACCGCTCAGGTCCGCTGCCCGAACAGCTCCCGCAGCACGTCCTCCATCGTCACCAGCCCCGCCAGCCGCCCGTCCGTCCCGAGCACGGCCGCCAGATGCGCCCGGCTGCCCCGCATCGCGGTGAGCACGTCGTCCATCGGCGTGTTCTCCCGGATCCGGGCGATGGGCCGCATGTCCCGCAGCCGGAACGGCATGTCCCGCGGCGAGGCGTCCAAAGCGTCCTTGACGTGCAGATAGCCGACGATCCGCCGCTGCTCGTCCACCACCGGGAACCGCGAGAAACCGGACTCCGCCGCGAGCCGCTCCAGCTCCTCCGGCGTGACGCCCAGGCGCGCGTAGACCACCCGCTCCAGCGGCATCACCACGTCCCGCACCGGACGACGGCCCAGCTCCAGCGCGTCGTTGAGCCGCTCACGGGCCCGGTCGTCGATCAGACCCGCCTCGCCGGAGTCCTTCACGATCTGCGCCAGCTCGGCGTCCGAGAAGGACGCGGCCACCTCGTCCCGCGTCTCCACCCGCAACAGCCTCAGCAGCGTGTTCGCGAAGGCGTTCACGGTGAAGATCACCGGGCGCAGCGCGCGGGACAGCGCCACCAGCGGCGGCCCCAGCATCAGCGCGCTGCGCACCGGCTCCGCGAGCGCGATGTTCTTCGGCACCATCTCCCCGAGCAGCATGTGCAGGTACGTGGCGAGGGTCAGCGCGATCACGAAGGACACCGCGTGTCCGGCACCCTCGGGGAAGCCCACCGCGTGGAACACCGGTTCCAGCAGATGGGCGATGGCGGGCTCGGCGACGATGCCGAGGACCAGGGTGCACAGCGTGATGCCCAGCTGCGCGGCCGCCATCAGCTGGGACACGTGCTCCAGGCCCCACAGCACCCGCTTGGCGCGCCGGTCGCCCTCGTCGGCGTACGGCTCGATCTGGCTGCGGCGCACCGAGATCAGGGCGAACTCCGCGCCGACGAAGAAGGCGTTGGCGACCAGAGTGGCCAGGCCGATCAGCAGTTGCACGGCGGTCATCGGCGGGCCCCCGGGTCGTCGTGGACACCGGCGGACGCGGATCCGTCACCGTCCGGCCGTGCGGTCCGGGCGTCGTCGCGGGGCGCGCGCAGCAGCACGCGCGCCGCGCGGCGGCCGGAGGCGTCCGCGACCTCCAGCCGCCAGCCGGCCACCTCGAGGGAGTCACCGGCCTCCGGGATCCGGCCCAGCTCGGCGGCCACCAGGCCGGCCAGCGTCTCGTACGGCCCCTCGGGGGCGCGCAGCCCGACCCGCGCCAGCTGGTCCAGGCGCGCGGAGCCGTCGGCGGAGAACAGCTCGCGGCCCGCCTCGTCGGTGCCGGTGCGGGCCAGGTCGGGCGTCTCGTGCGGGTCGTGCTCGTCGATGACCTCGCCGACGACCTCCTCCACGATGTCCTCCAGGGTGGCCACCCCCGCCGTGCCGCCGTACTCGTCGATGACGACCGCCATGGTGCGGCGGCCGGACAGCCGGTCCAGCAGCCGGTCGACGGTGAGCGACCCGGGCACCAGCAGCGGTTCGCGCATCAGCTCCGACACGGGCACCTCGGGGCGGCGCCCGGCGGGCAGCGCGAGCACGTCCTTGACGTGCGCCGTGCCGACGACCGAGTCCAGCGTCCCGCGGTAGACGGGGAACCGGGACAGCCCGGTCGCCCGGGTCGCGTTCGCCACGTCCTCGCAGGTCGCGCTCTCCTCCAGGGCGATGACCTGGACGCGGGGCGTCATCACGTTCTCCGCGGTCAGGCCGGCGAGGTTCAGCGTGCGGACGAACAGCTCCGCGGTGTCCGGCTCCAGGGCGCCCTCCTTGGCGGAGTGCCGGGCCAGCGCGGCCAGCTCCTGCGGGCTGCGCGCGGACTCCAGCTCCTCGGCCGGCTCCAGTCCGATGCGGCGCACCATCCGGTTGGCCGAGTTGTTCAGATGGGTGATGAACGGGCGGAACGCGGCGCTGAACCAGCGCTGCGCGTTGCCCGCCCGCTTGGCGATCGCCAGCGGCGAGGAGATCGCCCAGTTCTTCGGCACCAGCTCGCCGACCACCATCAGGAACACCGTCGACAGGCCCGTGCCGATCACCAGCGCCAGCGAGCGCGCCACGGAGCCGGAGACGCCGATGTCCCGCAGCGGGCCCGTGATCAACGCGGCGATCGACGGCTCGGCCAGCATGCCGACCACCAGGTTGGTGACGGTGATGCCGAGCTGAGCCCCGGAGAGCTGGAAGGTCAGGCTGCGGACGGCCTTGAGCGCGCCGGCCGCGCCGCGCTCGCCGCGCTCCACCGCCCGCTCCAGGTCGGAGCGCTCGACCGTGGTCAGGGAGAACTCGGCGGCCACGAACACCCCGCACAGGAGCGACAGCAGGATCGCCGCCAGCAGGAGGAGCACTTCGGTCATCGGGGGGTCACCTCCGTCCCATCGTCGGACAGGACGGGATCGGACGCGCGATGTCGGCAACCGGAGGCGGGCCCACGGGCGGAGACACAACCTTTCATGGAGGACCGAGTGGCCCTCACGGGGCAAAGGATGGGCAAAGTCCGGCCGGCGGACCGTGGATCACCCGGTCAGGGGCTTCACCCAGCGCCGCCACCGTTCCTCCGCCGCATACCCCGCCGCGGCCCACGCATGATGGGCGGTCTCGTTGCGCTGCAGCACCATCGCGTCAGCGCGGCGCCCGCCGAGCGTCACGAACCGCTCCTCGGCGGCGGCCAGCAGCGCCGTGGCGATCCCCCGGCGGCGGTGCTCCGGGTGCACCGCCAGGCGGTACAGGTGGCAGCGCCACCCGTCGAAGCCCGCGATCACCGTGCCGACCAGCTCGCCGTCCCGCTCGGCGAGGATCAGCGCCTCGGGGTCGCGGGCGACCAGCAGCTCCACGCCGCCCCGGTCGTCGCTGATGCTCGTGCCCTCGGCGGACGTCTTCCAGAAGGCCAGCACCGCGTCGAGGTCGTCGGGGCCGGCGGCCCGGGTCCGCAGTGCGCTCGGCAGTTCACTCATACGCCCGATCCCAGCACGGCGGACCGGCCGTGAGCACGGAGTTCCACGATGCGGACCGGCCGCGCGAAGGGCCCGCGCGCGTGGCGCACTCATGGACGACGGTCTCCCGCACGTTCGTCCGCGACGCCCGCGGCGCCGGTGATCTCCGGCGGGAACGGCATGAAGGCGGCGTTCCGGATCACGAAGCCCGCGCCCGGCGTCTTGTCGGCCTGCTCGTCGGGGGACCGCGACATCGGGGCGCCGGCCACCGGCGCCCCGCCGGCCGGGGCCGGCCCGGCCGTCAGCGTGGCGGGTGCGCGAGGAAGCCGCGCGGGGTGGCCTTCAGCGCGCCGTCAGTCCTCCTCGCCGCCCGGCGACGCGACGCCGCCACCGGACGCGCCCGGCTCCGTCGCCGCGCGCACGACGTCGAACCGCTTCATCCGTTCCAGGACCGACTCCGCCGTGGGCCGTCGCATCTCGTCCACGATGCGGCCGTCCGCCAGGAACAGGACCAGGTCGGAGTGGGCGGCGGCGCCGGGGTCGTGGGTGACCATGACCACCGTCTGGCCCAGCCGGTCCACCGCCTCCCGCAGGAAGCCCAGCACCTCGAGGCCGGCCCGCGAGTCGAGGTTGCCGGTCGGCTCGTCGGCGAAGATCAGCTCGGGCCGGGAGGCCAGGGCGCGCGCGCAGGCCACCCGCTGCTGCTGGCCGCCCGACAGTTGCGCGGGCCGGTGCTTCAGCCGGTCGCGCAGACCGAGCGTGTCGACGACCCGGTCCAGCCACTCCTCGTCGGGCTTCCGTCCGGCGATGCCCATGGGCAGGGTGATGTTCTCCCGCGCGTTCAGCGTGGGGATCAGGTTGAACGACTGGAACATGAACCCGACGCGGTCCCGCCGCAGCCGGGTCAGCTCACGGTCCCTCAGCCCGGTGATCTCGGTGTCGCCGAGCCACACCTGGCCGGCCGAGACGGTGTCCAGCCCTGCCAGACAGTGCATCAGCGTGGACTTCCCGGAGCCCGACGGCCCCATCACGGCGGTGAAGCGCCCGCGTGCGATGTCCACGTCCACCGAGTCGAGGGCGGTCACCGCCGTCTCGCCCGAGCCGTACGCCTTGGTCAGACCGCGGGCGCGGGCCGCGGTTCCGTCGGCCGACGCGAGGCCCGGGGTGTGCTCCGCAGCGGGTGTGGACAAGGCCGCCTCCTCGGTGTGGACAACCGGGTCGAGCATGTCGCGCCGACGGTAAGGCCGCCCGGCGCGCCCGGGACATCCCCCGTGAGTGCCGGACCGTCTCCGCCCCAGGTCTGGTCCCGGACTCCGATGTAAGGGACACGTGAGCTCGCGCGCCGGCTCCCTTGCCGCTGCTAGCGTCGCGGCGCTAGCTTCGAGGTATGGCGAAGACTCAGCTGAACGTGCGCGTGGACGAGGGCACCGCCCGCGCGGCCCGGGAGCGTGCCCTGGCGCGAGGCATCAGCGTCAACCGCTACATCGAGGAACTGGTCCGGCAGGACACCGGCGAGTCCGGACGCGCCTTCGTCGAGGCCGCCGCCGACTTCATGAAGCAGTACGAGAGCGTCTTCGCCGAGGAGTTCGGCAGGGACCGCGAGGGCGTGCGCGAAGGCCGCCGCTGACCCTTGGACCACGTACGCATCGACCTCGCCTGGCTGCTCATGCTCGCCGAGCGGCAGACCCCCGGCGACCCCCAGGTCACCGACTGGGGCGCCCTCGTCGCCGCCGTCGCCCGTCATGACGCCGAGATATTCGACGTCCCCGTCTACGACACCCCGCACAGCCGCGCCGCCGCGCTGCTCCAGCTGCTGATCCACGTCCCCGCGCTGGAGCGCTCCAACGCGCTCTTCGCCTCCGCCGTCGCGTACGCCTACCTGGTCGCCAGCGGGCTGAAGGTCGTCACCTCGCCCGAACAGGTGCGCGACCTGGCCCGCCTGGTCAAGACGGGGGACGCGGACGTCGACGCCATCGCGGCCGAACTGCGCCGCTGGTGCGCCTGATCACCCGCCCTCGGCCCTCGCGTCGGCGAGGGGCCGCCACGCGGTGCCGATGACGCAGAACGACTGCGGCAGCGCGGGCCCGTTCCCGGGGATCGTCATGCGCCGGTAGGGGCCCAGTTCGAAGCCCGCCTCGCGCAGCGCCCCGACCGGCTCGCGGGACAGATGGCAGCCGCCCGCCAGCGGCGGCCACACCGTGCGGTCCAGCGCCCGCTGGGTCGCGCGCATGACCCGTCCGCCGCCCGCGCCGTGCTCGAAGAACCGCACCTCGCCACCGGGCCGCAGCACGCGCCGCACCTCCGCGAGCGCCCGCCGCACGTCCCGCACGCTGCACAGCACCAGCGACAGCACCGCCGCGTCGAACGCCTCGCTCTTGACGGGCAGCGCCTCCGCCACCCCGGGCGCCACGTCCACCGGCATCCCCGCCCGCAGCGCCGCCTCCACGGCCAGCGCGCGCAGCGCCCGCTCCGGCTCCATGGCGACGACCTCCGAGACGGTGCCCGGGTAGTGGGCGAAGTTCAGGCCGTTGCCCGCGCCGACCTCGATCACCCGCCCGGACAGGCCGCGGAGCAGCCCGCGCCGTACGTCCGCCATCCCGCGGCTCTCGGCGGCGGCGCTGCAGCGGGCGTACCAGCGGGCGAAGACCGGGTGGTGCACGGGATCCCGCACCGCCTGCGCGGAGCGGGGGGACCGCACCTGCATCGGGACCTCCCCGGGTCGGGCCTACGGCGATTCTCCCCGTCGGCCCGCCCGGCGAATCACCGTGTGCGGGCCGGCGCCTCGCGCGTGTGGAACGCCTCCGCGTCCCAGGTGCCCTCGAGCCGGGGCGCGAGCCAGTGCGGGGCGGCCGCCCGGAAGGCGGCCGGGTCCAGGCGTCCCGCGCCCTCGGGGACGGCGCCCAGCAGCGGGACGCCGGTGACGTCCGGCAGGTCCAGCAGGTTGCAGCGCTCCGCCAGACCGGGGTCCGCCGGCCAGCTTCCGATCACCACCCCCACCGGCTCCAGCCCGCGCCCGCGCAGTTCCCGGACCGTCAGCTCCGTGACGTTGAGGGTGCCCAGTGCGGCGGACGCCACCACCAGGACCGGCGCGCGCAGCAGGTCCGCCGCGTCCGCCAGCGTCCCGCCGGCCGCGTCGAACCGGACCAGCAGGCCGCCCGCGCCCTCCACCAGCACCAGGTCGTGCTCGGTGGCCAGCTTGGCGGCTCCTTCGGCGATCTCGTGCGGGTGCACGGGCGCCCGGCCCGCCCGGCGGGCCGCCGTGCCGGGCGCCAGCGGCTCGGGATAGCGGGCCAGCTCGGCCGGTGTGACCGGCCCGGCCAGCCGCGCGGCCTCCGCCGCGTCCCCGGGCTCATCCGGGCCCACGCCCGTCTGCGCGGCCTTGAGCACCGCCACCGAACGGCCGCCCGCCAGCGCCGTCGCGGCGACCGCGGCCGTCACCACGGTCTTGCCCACCTCGGTGTTCGTGCCCGTCACCACCAGTACCGGCATGTCATCCCTCCTTCGCCGCCGCGCACACCGCGCGGGCGATCCGCGCGACGTCCGCGTCACCCGTGACGTACGGCGGCATCGTGTACACCAGATCGCGGAACGGCCGCAGCCAGACGCCCTCCCGCACCGCCGCCCGGGTGGCCGCGGCCAGGTCGACATCGTGATCGAGCTGGACGACCCCGATCGCTCCCAGCACCCGTACGTCCCGCACCCCGGGCAGCCCGGCGGCCTCCGCCAGCCCTTCGCGCAGCCCCGACTCGATGCGCTCGACCTCCGCGCGCCAGTCCTGCCCGAGCAGCAACTCGACGGAGGCGCAGGCCACGGCCGCCGCCAGGGGGTTGCCCATGAAGGTCGGGCCGTGCGCCAGCACCGGCACCTCGCCCCGCGAGATGCCCTCGGCCACCCGCGAGGCGCACAGGGTCGCCGCCATCGTGAGGTAACCGCCGGTCAGCGCCTTGCCCACACACATCACGTCCGGCGACACGGCCGCGTGCTCCGCCGCGAAGAGCGTGCCCGTGCGGCCGAACCCGGTGGCGATCTCGTCGAAGACCAGCAGCACGTCGTGCTCGTCGCACGCCTCCCGCAGCACCCGCAGATACGCGGGGGAGTGGAACCGCATCCCGCCCGCACCCTGCACCACCGGTTCCACGATCACCGCGGCCAGTTCACGGGCGTGCCGCCCGACCAGCTCCCGCAGGTGGCCGGCGTACCCCTCCTCGTACGGGCCGGGCGGGGCGTCGGCGAACACCTGGCGCGGCAGCACCCCGGACCACAGGTCGTGCATCCCGCCGTCCGGGTCGCACACCGACATCGGGTGCCAGGTGTCGCCGTGGTAGCCGCCCCGCCAGGTGAGCAACCGCCGCTTCTCGGGGCGGCCCAGCGAACGCCAGTACTGCAGGCACATCTTGACCGCGACCTCGACCGACACCGACCCCGAGTCGGCCAGGAAGACGTGCTCCAGGCCGTCCGGCGACATGTCGACGAGGAGCTTCGCGAGCCGTACGGCGGGCTCGTGCGTGAGCCCGCCGAACATCACGTGGCTCATCCGGCCGAGCTGGTCACGGGCGGCCTCGTTGAGCACCGGGTGGTTGTAGCCGTGGATCGCCGACCACCAGGACGACATGCCGTCGACCAGCTCGCCCGACCCGTCGGCGAGGGTCAGCCGGACACCGCTCGCCGACGCGACGACGAGCGGCTCCTGACGCCCCGGCATGGGCCCGTACGGATGCCACACGTGCCGCCGGTCGAGCTCCAGCAGCGCGGCGACGGACGGGTCAGGCATTGGGCGCGAGGTCCGTTCCCGCGCCCCGGCGGCGCACGGCCACCAGGTCGGGACGCGGCTCGTCCGCCGAGGCGGCGGGGGCGGACGTGCCGGAGGGGGCCGTCCCGCAGACGCCGCCGCTCTCGTGGGAGCCGCAGCCGCCGCCCGCGTGGGTACCGCAGCCGGTCCCGTCGTGCGCGCCGCACCCCGCACCCGTCCGGTGTCCGGGCAGGGTGACCTCTCCGGCGCCCTCCACCTCGAACCCGGCGTCCGCGATCATCTCCAGGTCCGCCTTGCCGGCCTGGCCCTCGCTGGTGAGGTAGTCGCCGAGGAAGATCGAGTTGGCCAGGTGCAGCGCGAGCGGCTGCATCGTGCGCAGATGCACCTCGCGGCCGCCGGCGATCCGCACCTCGACGTCCGGACAGACGAACCGCACCATCGCCAGGATGCGCAGGCAGCGCTGCGGGGTGAGGTTCCACTCCTTGGCGAGCGGGGTGCCCTCGAACGGGATCAGGAAGTTGACCGGCACCGAGTCCGGGTCCAGCTCGCGCAGCGAGAACACCACGTCGACCAGGTCCTCGTCGGTCTCGCCCATGCCCGCGATCAGCCCGGAACAGGCGGACAGACCGGCCGCGTGCGCCTTGCGCACCGTGTCGACCCGGTCGGCGTAGGTGTGCGTGGTCGTGATCTCCCCGTACGTCGACTCGGACGTGTTGAGGTTGTGGTTGTAGGCGTCCGCGCCCGCCTCGCGCAGCCGCTCCGCCTGGCCGTCCGAGAGCAGGCCCAGGCAGGCGCACACCTCGACGTCCTGGTTCTGCTCCTTGATCGCCCTGATGGTGTCGGACACCCGGTCCACGTCCCGGTCCGTCGGGCCGCGCCCGCTGGCCACCAGGCACACCCGCTTCGCGCCGCCGGCCAGACCCGCGGCGGCCGCCCGGGACGCCTCGTCCGGCTTCAGCCAGGTGTACTTGAGGATGTCGGCCTTGGAACCGAGCCGCTGGGAGCAGTAGGAACAGTCCTCCGGACACAGCCCGGACTTGAGGTTGACCAGATAGTTGAGTTTCACCCGGCGGCCGAACCAGTGCCTGCGCACCTTCCCGGCCGCGGCCACCACGTCGAGCAGGTCGTCGTCGGACGTCGCGAGGACGGCCAGCGCCTCGGCCCGTGTCGGCGTCTCGCGTCGAAGCCCTTTGTCCACCAGCGTGTTCAGCAGGTCCATGGGAGCCGATCCTGTCCTACCGGGGCCGTCCTGGCCAAGGAGACCCCGGACAACAGAGCCGTCCGGCGGTGTGGGTATCACCACACCGTGGCGGGAACGTCCTGCCGCTAATGTCTGTGCACTGTCCACGAAATCCCCGGAGGACCCATGGCGTTCGGCTGGATCGACGAGCAGGCGGAACTGCGCCGCAGGGCCGGGCTCGTCCGCACCCTGCGCCCCCGGCCGGCAGGCACGCCGCTCCTCGACCTGGCGAGCAACGACTACCTCGGCCTCGCCCGCCACCCCGAGGTCACCGAGGGGGCCGCGCGGGCGGCACGCACCTGGGGCGGCGGCGCGACCGGCTCCCGACTGGTCACCGGCACCACGGAACTGCACGCCGAACTCGAGCGCGAACTGGCCGGCTTCTGCGGCTTCGAGGCCGCCCTGGTCTTCTCCTCCGGCTACGCGGCCAACCTCGCCGCCGTCACCGCCCTGGCCCCGCACGGCTCGCTGATCGTCTCCGACGCGGGCAACCACGCCTCGCTGATCGACGGCTGCCGGCTGGCCCGGGGCGCGACGCAGGTGGTGGCCCACCGCGACCCGGACGCCGTGCGCAAGGCGCTGGACGGTCACGCGGGCCCGGCCGTGGCGGTGTCGGACACGGTGTTCTCGGTGGACGGCGACGCCGCGCCGCTCGCCGCGCTGGCCCAGGCGTGCCGGGAGCACGGCGCGGGTCTGGTGCTCGACGACGCGCACGGGCTCGGCGTGCTGGGCGACGGCGGCCGGGGCGCCCCGCACGCGGCGGGGATCGCGGGCGACGGGGACGTCGTCGTGACGGTGACGCTGTCCAAGTCGCTCGGCAGCCAGGGCGGGGCGGTGCTGGGTCCGGCCCGGGTGATCGGCCATCTGGTCAACGCGGCGCGGACGTTCATCTTCGACACCGGTCTCGCCCCCGCGGCGGCGGGCGCGGCCCTGGCGGCGCTGCGGCTGCTGCGCCGCGAGCCGGGACGTGCGGCGCGGGCGGCCGAGGTCGCGCGCGAACTGCACACCCGGCTGACGGCCGCGGGTCTGGAAGCGGTGCGTCCGGACGCCGCGGTCGTCTCCGTGCGCGCTCCCTCCCCGGAGCAGGCCGTGCGTTGGGCGGCCGACTGCCGGACGGCCGGTCTGTCCGTGGGCTGCTTCCGTCCTCCTTCCGTTCCCGACGGCATCTCACGGCTCAGACTGACCGCCCGGGCGGACCTGTCCGGGGCGGAGATCGAACGCGCTGTACGGGTGATCGGCGAAACGCGGCCATGAGTCGGCGGGGCACGGCCGTGCGTCGCGCGAGGCACGGATGACCGGTCGGACCGGCTGAACCGGCCGGACGGTCCGGATCAGGGACGAGGACGGGGCCGGATCAGTGGACCGCCGTCAGGAAACGCGCCCAGGCGTCAGGGGTGAAGAGCAGCGCGGGCCCGTCCGGGGCCTTGCTGTCACGCACGGCGAGCAGTCCGGCCGGCGGGCCGGCGGTCGGCCGGGCCGTCTCCACACAGTTGTTCGCCCCCGTGCTGTAGCTGCTGCGCAGCCACCGCACGCCGCGCAGGGCGAGGCTGGACGGGATGGTCCGAGGCGGTGCGGGCATCGTGCCTCCTTACGCGCCGGCCGCTGTGCCGGCGATGAATTCCGACGATTCCTCGGGTGAGAGGGCGTGGCTCGCCAGGGCCTCGAAGGCCTCCGAGTACGCCCGGAGGTCTTCTTTCCGTTCCAGGTAGTGACTAGTCGTCAGATGGTCGTGGACCACTACATCCAGGTCAGAAGTGCGCGGAAATGAAAAGATGACGAAAGGCCCCGTGACGCCGATGTGCGCGCCCGCGCTGAACGGCAGCACCTGCAGCCGGACTTGAGGCAGCCGGGACGCCTCGACCAGCCGGTTCAGCTGGCGTGACATCACCTCGGGGCCGCCCACCTCCCGGCGCAGCACGGCCTCGTCCAGCACCGCCCACAGCTCCAGCGGCGGCTCGGCCCGCAGCACGTCCTGCCGCGCCAGCCGCACCTCCACGAGGGCGTCGAGCCGCTCCTCCGACGCGCCCTCCAGGGCGGCCTCCGTCACCGCCCGCGCGTACTCGGGTGTCTGCAGCAGCCCGGGGACGACGGTGGTCTCCAGGGTGCGCATCGCGCTCGCCTGCGACTCCAGACTGATGAAGTCCCGGTAGGTCGGGGGCAGCACACCGCGGTACGCGTGCCACCAGTGGTGCCGTCCGTCGCCGTCGCCGGTGCCCGACAGCACCAGCAGCAACTCCCGCAACTGCGGGTCGTGCACGCCGTAGGCGTCGAGAAGCAACCGCACGTCGGCCGGTTTCACCCCGCTCGTGCCCGTCTCGATCCGGCTCACCTTCGACTGGTGCCAGCCCGCCAGCCGGGCCGCGTCGCCGCTCGTGAGCCCGGCCGCGATGCGCAGCGCGCGCAGTTCGGCGCCCAGTTTCCTGCGGCGCACCGCGGGGCCGTGCTGCATGGGCCTCTCCTTACCCCTTCCGGGCCGCCCGGACACGGTCTCCCGTCGCAGAGTTCACCGCTTTGAGCGACAGATATATGCATATGTTGGTGGATCGCCGCGCGGCACCCTGTGGTGATGGCAGTCTGGCGACGAAGCACCAGTGCGGGACCGTACTCGAACCAGCCGCTCCGTGTCGGACTGCGGTCCCGTGGGAAAGGGACGACGTCGCCATGGCAGACCACCTGGAAGCATCCGTCACTCTGCCGAGCGATCCCGCCTCGGTCTCCGCCGCGCGGGCCCATGCGGTCGGCACGCTGGCGGGATGGGGGCTGCCGCCGGACGCCGAACTCTGCGACACCGTACGGCTCATCGTCTCCGAGCTGGCCACGAACGCGGTACAGCACACCTTCGGGCAGTCGCCCACGTTCACGGTGGACGTCGTCCTGGTCCGGGAGGAGCGGGTGCACATCGGGGTGACGGACAGCCATCCCCGGTTCCCGAAACGCCTCCCGGCGGCGGTGCAGCAGGACAACGGGCGCGGTCTGGTCATCATCCGCTGGCTGACCGCGGAATGCGGCGGCCGCCTGAGGATCCGCCCCACCCGCGAGGGCGGCAAGACGGTCGCCGTCGAACTCCCGTGGCCGGGCGCCGCCCCCGGCCGGCCCGCGGAGACGGTCATCGCCGCGGCTCCGCAGGAACCGTGACGTCGCGTCACGGGCGGCGGGGCGGCCGGGGAGGCTCCGGGAGGCGTCGTGCGGGGTCCGGGGCGTGTCGTCCTGAGGACGGCGCCGTGCGGGCCCCTGTGCGGGATGCCACGCGGGCGTCGGGCCCGCGTGGCCGGTCGCGGCTCGGCGGCGGCGCTCCCGCGGGCGCCGGCCGCCTCCGCCCGTCACTTCACGCGGCCGTACCAGACGCTCTTGGTCCAGATCTTCTGCAGCCGCACCACGTCCCCGGTCTTCGGCGCGTGCCAGATCTTGTTATTACCCGCGTAGATCCCGACGTGGTAGACGTAGCTGCCCGAGTGGAAGAACACCAGGTCTCCGACCTTCCGGCTGCTCTTGGAGATGTGGCGCGTCTTGTTGTACTGCTGGGCGGCCGTGCGGGGGAGCTTCTTCCCCACCTTCTTGAACGAGTACAGCGTCAGGCCCGAGCAGTCGAACCGGTTCGGTCCGGTCGCCCCCCACTGGTACGGCGCCCCCTTCTTGGACGCCGCGACCTTCAGGGCCTTGGTGCCCACGGTCGCCGCCGCGGCCTCCCCGGCCGCTCCCGGAACCACGATGGAGCCGCCCACGGCGGCGAGGGTGAGGGCCGAGGCCGTGCCGGCCCGGGCCATGAGAGACGGGACACGATTGAGCGCACTCATGCGCAACCCTTCGTCAGCCGCCTGTGAAGGATGACCTGTCGGATTCGGGCTGGCGAAGTAGCCCGGCCGCTCACGCGGCTTCACCCCAAGGACCGCTCGGTGCGCGCGTTGCTCGCGTACCGGCGACCCGTCGTGCCTGGGTCCTCCACTCCTGCCGATCCACTCCTGTCGACCGGTCATCCGGGCGGCGGCAGGACTCGGCGTCCGCCCGGATCGCCCCGCCGCGGCGGCGGGGTCTTGTCGTCAGTCAGGGATCTTGGCTCATGAGGTGGTCGATTTCCCAATGGAACGGGGGGTTTGTGTTGTTACTCACCACTCAGCCGTTCAGGTGGACAGCCGTCCGTTCGAGTCACCGTCAAGAGGGCGCGGGAGGCCAGGACCAGCGGTGGAATGGTCAGTTCCGCCCATCGGAGGGGCCCGGGCGTGCAAGTTCGACAGCCCGAAAACAGGAGGTTCGTCTACGCCGGATGGGGGTAAGCCGTTCGGTCCGTTTCAACTCGTCGCGGGGCGCGTCGCCGGGCGGGCCCGTCGCTCCGGGCCCGCTTCCGTCAACTCCCCGCCTGCGGCGGCAGCGTGACCCTGGCCGTACGCCGCTCGCCGTCCAGCACCCGCAGGGCGCGCGCCAGGGTCTCGGCGTGCAGCTCGGTCTCACCCCGCCGGTGCATCAGGGTCAGCGCGTCGCGCAGCGCGACCGCCGTGCCGACCAGCGCCTGGGCCGCGCGCAGGCTCCGGTAGGTGTCGCCGCCCTGGGCCGGGTTGACCCGGCCCAGCAGGTCGACGACCTCCAGGTAACGGTCGATCAGCTCGGCCTCCGCCCGGGTCAGCGCGGGCAGCGGCGGCAGTTCCGGCAGCATCCGCGGCTCACCTCGCGCCGGTCGCGGTGCGGGCGGCCCGGTGGTGCGGCACGATCCGGTCGGCGAGGCCGTAGTCCACGGCGGCCTGCGCGTCGAGCACCAGGTCCCGCTCCAGATCCGCCCGCACCCGGTCCACGGGCCGGCCGGTGTGCCGGGCCAGCATCTCCTCCGTGCGGGCCCTGACGCGGGCCAGCTCGTCGGCCTGGGCCGCCAGGTCGCTCGTCCTGCCCTCCACCGGCTCCGGGAGTGCGGGCTGACGGAGCACCAGGCGGGAGCCGGGCAGCACGTACCGCTTGCCCGGGGCGCCCGCGGCCAGCAGCAGCGCGGCCGTCCCCTCGGCGCGGCCCAGGCAGACCGTCTCGACGTCGCAGGTGACGTACGTCAGGGTGTCGTGCAGCGCGGACATGGCGTGGAAGGGGCCGCCGGGGGAGTTGACGTACAGCGAGATGTCGCGGTCCGGGGCGCGATGCTCCAGGTACACGAGCTGGGCCGTCACGTCGGTGGCCGCGGTCTCGTCGATCCGCGTCCCCAGGACGACGATCCGCTCCTCCAGCAGCCGCGCGTACGGGTCGGACGTCCGGTGCCCGGACGCCGTGCGTGCGGTGAACTCGGGCAGGACCTGGCGGGCGGGCGGTCGCGTCATGGTGCCCTCCTGTCTCGTTGTCTGTAAAAAATGTACAGGACGTACGTGACGTTATGATGGTCCCATGGCTTACGAGATTCCGGTGACCCAGGCCAGGGCCGAGCTCGCCGACCTGATCAACCGCGTGGTGTACGGCGGTGAGCGGGTTGTCGTGACCCGGCACGGGAAGCCGCTCGTCGCCCTCGTCTCCGCCGATGACCTGCGACGACTCGACGAACTGAAGGATGCGCCGGACCCGGCGGAGGAACCGGTGATCAGCACGGTGGCCGGCGTCCGCGAGGTCGCGTCCGCTGCCCGCGAACACCACCGCTTCGGCATCGCGGCGGAACACAGGGGCGCGGCCGGCTCGTGACGCCGGCCGCCACGGCGGTGAGGGGCGGCCGGAACGCTCCGGCCGCCCCTCACCCGGGTCCGGCGCTCACCGCAGCGGCATGCGCGGCGCGCGCCGCCTCTCCGCCTCGCGTCCGGCCTCCGCGGCCTTCACGTCGGCCGCGTACCGGTCGACGTACTCCTGCCCGGAGAGGGAGAGGATGGCGTACATGATCTCGTCCGTGACGGCGCGCAGGATCGCCTTCTCGTTCTCCATGCCCGCGTAGCGCGAGAAGTCCAGCGGCTCGCCGAAGCGGATCACCACCGGGTGGACGCGGGGGATCTTACGGCCGGGCGGCTGCGCCTCGAACGTGCCGATCATCGCGCAGGGGACCACCGGGACGCCCGCCTTGAGCGCCATCGCCGCCACGCCGACCTTGCCCTTGTAGAGGCGGCCGTCGTGCGAGCGGGTGCCCTCCGGGTAGATGCCGAGCAGTTCCCCCTTGCTCAGCACCCCGAGGCCCTCGCGGATCGCCGCCTGACCGGCCTCCTTGCCGGAGCGGTCGACGGGGATCTGCCCCGCGCTGTGGAAGAAGAACGCCGTCAGCCGTCCCTTGAGGCCGGGACCGGTGAAGTACTCGGCCTTGGCGAGGAAGGTGATGCGCCGCTTCAGCACGGCCGGCATCAGGAAGTGGTCCGAGAACGACAGGTGGTTCCCCGCCACGATCGCGGCGCCGGAGGACGGGACGTGCTCGAGGCCCTCGATCCGGGGCCGGAAGACCAGTCTGAGCAGCGGACCCAACAGCACATATTTGAGCAGGTTGTAGAACAAAAGCACGCTCCTCGACTCTGGGAAACGACGGGGTCGCCGCGTTCCAGCAGGTCATCCGGCACGTAGTGAACCGCCAGTCTAGAACCGGGCGGCGGACCCCGGCAGCAGGTTCGACGGGAACCGGAACGCACCGCGGCGGAGCACCGGCCGCACGCCGCACGACCGTCACCCGCGCACCGCCCGGTACGCTCGGCGGTATGCGGATCTCCGTCTCCTCCGACATGGACGAACCCGTCGCCCGCGCCCTGGTCGGCGAACTCCGCGAGCGAGGCCACGAGGTGCGCGCCCACGGCGCCCTGAGCCCCGGGGCCGACCCGCGGTGGGCCGTCTGCTCCGAGGCCGCCGCCCGCGACGTCGCCGACGGGACGGCCGACCAGGCGGTGGTGTGCTGCTGGACCGGCACCGGCGCCTCGATCGCCGCCAACAAGGTGCCCGGCGTGCGGGCCGCCCTGTGCACCGACGCCTACACCGCCGACGGCGCCCGCCGCTGGAACGACGCCAACGTGCTGGCGCTCAGCCTGCGGCTCACCTCCGAGCCGCTGCTCAGGGAGATCCTCGACGCCTGGTTCGCCGGCCGCCCCAGCGACGACCCCGAGGACCGGGCCAACGTGGACCGCACCGCCCGCCTCGACCACGGACGCACCGGCACCTGACGGCGCGGGGCCCGTCACAGCCGTACGGCGGCCCGCGCCGTGCCGTCCGTGGCACGCCCGGCGGCAGCAGTTCCCTCAGCGCCGTGTCCGCCGGCGGCTTCGGGGCCGGCTCACGGCGACGGCACGGGGAGTCCGCCGGCCGCCGCGGCCCGCCCGCGGACGGTGCTGAACGCGCCGGGCCTCGTCGACGTCCGCGAGCACCAGGCCGGGGGCCGGCGGCGCCACCATGCCCGGCGGCGCCCGGTCCACCGCCTCGTGGCCGATCGACGCCCGTGCCACGGCCCGCCTCACTCCGGGGGCGTGGTCAGCGGCTGCTCCGCCCAGATGATCTTCCCGTCGGGCACGAACCGGGTCCCCCAGCGCTCGGCGAGCTGCGACACCAGCAGCAGTCCGCGGCCGCCCTCGTCCATCGCCCGGGGATGCCGCAGATGCGGGGCGCTCGCGCCGCCGTCGAGCACCTCGCACACCAGCGTCCGTTCCAGGATCAGCCGCAGCCGCACCCTCCCGGAGGCGTGCCGGACCGCGTTCGTCACCAGCTCGCTGACCAGCAGCTCCGTGGTGAACACCAGCTCATCGTCGAGACCCCAGCGGGACAACTGGTCCTGGGCGCTCCTGCGGGCGTCCGCCACCACCGCCGGGTCCGGCGGCAGCTCCCACGCCGCGACCTGCTCCGGCGCGAGCCGCCGGGTGCGCGCCATCAGCAGCGCCGCGTCGTCCTCCGGGCGGGACGGGACCAGCGCGTCGATCACGGCCTGGCAGCCGGGCCGCTGTTCGCGTGCCGTGCCCTCCAGGGCCCGCCGCAGCCGTTCCCGGCCGGCGTCCTCCCCGCCGTCGCCGTCGTGCGCCAGCAGCCCGTCCGTGTACAGCACCAGCGTGCTGCCCTCGTCCAGGGACAGCTCCACCGCCTCGAACGGCGGACCGCCCACTCCGAGCGACGGCCCCTGCGGCAGGTCCACGAAACCGACCGTGCCGTCCGGCGCCACCACCGCCGGCGCGGGATGGTCCGCGGCGGCCATCGTGCACCGCCCGTCCGCCGGGTCGTACACCACGTACACACAGCCGGAGCCGACCGAGTGGTCCGGCGCGTCCGCGCCCTCCCCGGCGCCGTCGTCCCGTGCCGAGCGGGAGGCCAGGTCGTCCAGGTGCGCCAGCACCTCCTCGGGCGGCAGGTCGATCGCGGCCAGCGTCCGCACCGCCGTGCGCAGGCGGCCCATGGCCGCGGCGGCGGCGATGCCGTGCCCCGGCACCTCGCCGGCCACCAGCGCGACCCGGGCGCCGGACAGCGGGATCAGGTCGTACCAGTCGCCGCCCAGGCCGGTCAGCTCGTCCGCGGGCCGGTAGCAGGCGGCCACCTCGACCGCGTCCAGCTCGGGCAGCCGGCGCGGCAGCAGGCTCCGCTGGAGGACCAGCGCGGCGTCCCGCTCGCGGGTGTGACGGCGGGCGTTCTCCACGCAGACGGCGGCGCGCGAGACCAGGTCCTCGGCCAGGTGCAGGTCGTCCGCGTCGAAGGGGCTCTGCCGGCGGCGGAAGAACGTGGTGAGCCCCAGGGTGGTCCCGCGGGCCCGGATCGGGACGATCATCGCGCTCCGCAGGCCCAGCTCCAGGAACGTGGACTCCCGGCCGCCCGGCGCGCCCACGGCCCACTCGACGCCCAGCGGGTCGAGCTGCTCCTGCCGCCAGGACCGCCCCGTGGTCAGGCACCGCACGGGAGGGGAGTCCGTCAGGTAGGCGACGACCGCGCCGCTGTCCACGGCCGTCCGCGGCAGGTCCTCGTACAGGGACCGGTGGCCCGCGCGGCGCAGCGGGACCCGCTCGGACCCGGCGGACGGCTCCGGGACCGGCTCGGCGCCCCCCGGCACCGTCTCCAGCAGGTCCACGGTGACGAAGTCGGCCAGCCCGGGCACGGCGACGTCCGCCAGTTCCTGCGCGGTGGTCATGACGTCGAGGGTGCGGCCGATGTGCTTCCCGGCCCGGTCGAGCAGGGCGAGGCGCTGCCGGGTGCGGTGCCGCTCGGTGACGTCCACGACGGTGTAGTACACGCCCATCGGGTCGCCCCGGTCGTCCTCGAGGCGGGTGAACGACAGCATGTACGCCGTCTCGCGCAGCGGCGCCGACCGCGCCCGGCCGACGTGCTCGTAGCCGACCACCTGCTCGCCGGTCTCCAGCACGTGCCGCATCCGCTCCTCGACGGCGTCGCCGCCCAGGCCCGGCTGGACGTCCGTGAACCGCAGGCCCGGACGGCGGTGGGCCGGCCCGCCGCCGAACTGCTCCAGGGCCGCGTTGGACCACACGTAGCGCAGGTCGGTGTCCACGACGGCGATGCCGATGGGGTTGCCGTCGACGAGCTGCTCCAGCACGCGGCGGCTCAGGCCCCAGCCCCGGTCGGCGTCCCCCAGCTCCGACAGCAGCACCAGCAGCGCCGCGCGTCCCCGCGGCGCCGTGGTCGGGGCGACCCGCACCGCCACCGGCACCGGGCGCCCGTCCCGGTGGCGGGCGGTCATCGGTCCCGCCCAGTCGCTCCCGGCGCGGCAGCGGCCGAGCAGGTCCGTCAGCCGCTCGGCGTCGCCGGTCTCCAGCAGGTCGGCGAACTTCCGGCCCACCGTCTCCGCCGCGCCGTGGCCCAGCAGCCGTTCCGCGTGCACGGTCCAGCCCGCCACCAGGCCGTGCGGGTCCAGCAGCAGGGGCGCGGCGTCGGCCACGTCGAACCCCTGCCGGGCTCCTTCCTGCTCCTCGTGTCCGCCCACGGACGGCCTCTCTGTCGCGGAGAGTGGTCTGTCACTCGTGTCCCCACCTGCTCCCATCTTCACCCCGGGGACCGGCCGAGGGCCTCCCGGAGGTGGACCGCCGGTCCGCCGCGCCCGGTCCCGGACACGCCGCCGCCCCCGCCGGAGAGGTCCGGCGGGGGCGGCGCGGAAGGGGTCAGACCTGGCGGCTGAGCACCTTCTCCAGCGTGCGCAGCGCCTCCCGCAGTTCGTCCGCGGTGACGGTCAGCGGCGGGGCCAGCCGGACGGTCGAGCCGTGCGTGTCCTTGACCAGGATGCCCTCGCGCATCAGGCGCTCGCTGACCTCCCGGCCGGTGCCGAGGGCCGGGTCGACGTCCACGCCCGCCCACAGACCGCGGCTGCGGAACCCGGTGACGCCCTTGCCGACCAGCGCCTCCAGCCCCTCCCGCAGCACCACGCCCAGCTCGGCCGCGCGGCGCTGGAACTCACCCGTCTCCAGCAGCTCCACCACGGCCGTGCCCACGGCGGCCGCCAGCGGGTTCCCGCCGAAGGTCGACCCGTGTTCACCCGGATGGAGCACCTGGAGCACCTCACGCCGGGCCACCACCGCCGACACCGGGACGATGCCGCCGCCCAGCGCCTTGCCGAGCAGCACCACGTCCGGGACGACCGACTCGTGCTCCACGGCGAGGGTGCGGCCGGTGCGGCCCAGACCGGACTGGATCTCGTCGGCGACGAACAGGCACCCGGCACGCCGGGTCAGCTCCCGCACCCCGGTCAGATAACCGTCGTCCGGGATCACCACGCCCGCCTCGCCCTGGACCGGCTCGATCAGCACCGCCGCCGTCGTCTCGTCGACGGCCTCCTCCAGCGCCGCGAGGTCGTTGTACGGCACCACCCGGAACCCCGGGGTGAAGGGCCCGAACCCGGACCGCGCCACCTCGTCCGTGGAGAAGCTCACGATCGTCGTCGTCCGGCCGTGGAAGTTGTCCGCCGCCACCACGATCGTGGCCCGGTCGGCCGGGACGCCCTTCACGTCGTAGGCCCACTTGCGGGCCACCTTGATGCCGCTCTCCACCGCCTCGGCACCGGTGTTCATCGGCAGCACCATGTCCAGGCCGGTCAGCGCGGCCAGCCGCTCCGCGAACCCCGCGAGCCGGTCGTTGTGGAAGGCGCGCGAGGTCAGCGTGAGCCGGTCCAGCTGGCGGTGCGCCGCCTCGATCAGCGCCGGGTGCCGGTGGCCGAAGTTCAGCGCCGAGTAGCCGGCCAGCATGTCCAGGTACCTGCGGCCCTCGACGTCCTCCACCCAGGAGCCCTCCGCGCGGGCGACGACCACGGGCAGCGGATGGTAGTTGTGCGCGAGGACCGGCTCCTCCGCCGCGATCAGCTCGGCGGACGAACGCGTACGGGCGACAGAGGTCATGAGCGGATCTCCTGAGTGCAGCACTTGATGCCCCCGCCCGCCTTGTGGAACTCGGACAGGTCGACGGGGACGGGGACGTAACCGCGGTCGGCGAGCCGGTCGGCGAGCGAGGCCGCCCCCGGCGAGATGAACACGTGGCGGCCGTCCGAGACGGAGTTCAGGCCGAACGCCATGGCGTCCTCCCGGGTGGCGGTCACCGCGTCCGGGTACAGCCGCTCCAGCACCTCACGGCTGCCCGGCGAGAACGCCTCCGGGCAGTACGCGACGTTCTCCTCGTCCAGCACGAACAGCGCCGTGTCCAGGTGGTAGAAGTACGGGTCCACCAGGGTCAGGCCGATCACCGGCACCCCGAAGAACTCCTGCGCCTCCCGGTGCGCCTCGGGGGTGGTGCGGAAACCGGTCCCGGCGAGGATCCAGCGCCCGGCGGGCACCAGGTCGCCCTCGCCCTCGCACACCGACCCCGGATGCTGGACGTCGAACCCGTGCGCCTTGAACCAGGCCTCGTACGGCGCCGACTCCGGACGCCGCTCCGGCGCGTGGAACCGGGAGCCGAGCACACGGCCGTCCACGACGACCGCCGCGTTCGCGGCGAACACCATGTCGGGCAGGCCGGGCAGCGGTTCCACGGTCTCCACGGTATGGCCGTGGCGGCGATAGGCGTCGACCAGCGACAGCCACTGCCGCCGGGCGAGTGAGACGTCGACGGGACGGTCGGGACGCATCCAGGGATTGATCGCGTACCGCACGGCGAAGAATTTGGGTTCGCAGACGAGATAACGCCGTGGGCGCGCCACACGTGATTCGGGCACGAAGGGGTTCCTCCGCTTCACACGGTGTCAACAGGGGGTGACTCCACGGTAGGAACCGAGCCGCACGGCCGACAAGCGACGCATCCTGCGCGTGCGCGCACGATCGCTGCGTCTTTCCCGTCCTCAGCGCACGTCCGGTGCGTCGTCCGGGGCGGGCTGCGTCACTCCCGCCTCAGGACTGTCGGGCAGCAGGTGCGACAGCACCATCACGCTGATCGTCTTCCGGATGAACGGCTCCTGGCGGATGCGCTCCAGCACCTCCTCGAAGTGCTCCACGTCCCGCGCCCGCACGTGCAGCAGCGCGTCCGCGCCCCCGGTCACCGTCATCGCCGCCGCGATCTCCGGATGGTTGCGCACCACCTCCGCCAGCCGCCGCGGCGGCGCCGCCCCCTCGCAGTACACCTCCACGTACGCCTCGGTGCGCCAGCCCAGCGCGGACGGCCGCACGGTGGCGGTGAACCCGGTGATCACCCCGGTCTCCCGCAGCCGGTCCACCCGGCGCTTGACCGCCGTCGCCGACAGCCCGACGCACGCGCCGATCTCCGCGAAGGACGTCCTGGCGTTCGCCATCAGAGCGGTGACGATCTTCCGGTCGAGCTCGTCGAACGGCGCGGGCCTGCTGTCCATGCGGGCACTGTATCCACGACGGCCCCGGGCCACCCCGGGTCCGCCGCGGAGGGGTCCGGGCGCCGAACCGGGCGAAACGCCCTTGTCCGGCACGTGGTCCGGACCCGGAGATCCCCCTACACTCCACCTTCATGCTGCGCGCCCTCGCCGTCGACGACGAACGCCCCTCGCTGGAGGAACTGCTGTACCTGCTGAACGCCGACCCGCGCATCGGGAGCGCGGAAGGCGCCGGCGACGCCACCGAGGCCCTGCGCCGCATCAACCGGGCACTGGAGTCGGGACCCGACGGGCCCGACGCCATCGACGTCGTCTTCCTCGACATCCAGATGCCCGGCCTCGACGGACTCGACCTGGCCCGGCTGCTCACCGGCTTCGCCCGGCCGCCGCTCGTCGTGTTCGTCACCGCCCACGAGGACTTCGCCGTCCAGGCCTTCGACCTCAAGGCCGTCGACTACGTGCTGAAACCCGTCCGCAAGGAACGCCTGGCCGAAGCCGTGCGGCGGGCCGCCGCCCAGCGCGGCACCACCCCCCGCGACGCCGCCCCGCGCATCCCCGTGCACGAGCCCGACCCCGACCACATGGCCGTCGAACTGGGCGGCGTCACCCGCTTCGTCGCCGTCGACGACATCACCCACGTCGAGGCGCAGGGCGACTACGCCCGCCTGCACACCGACCGCGGCAGCCACCTCGTGCGCATCCCGCTGTCCACCCTGGAGGAGCGCTGGCGCTCCCGCGGCTTCGTCCGCATCCACCGCCGCCACCTGGTCGCCCTGCGCCACATAGGGGAACTACGGCTGGGCGCGGGCACGGTGAGCGTCCTGATCGGCTCCGAGGAACTCCAGGTCAGCAGGCGCCACGCCCGCGAACTGCGGGACCTGCTGATGCGCCGGACCACCGGCTGACCGGGGGAGAGGCCCGCATGCCCCAGGAACCCGCCGAGCGCCGGGTGGTCGTCACCGGCCCGCCCCGCCGCGCCCTCCCCCACGCCCGGCCCCGCTCGCGCGGGTGGCACCCCCACTCCACGGGCCGCTACCGCCCGCGCACCGAGATCGACGAGCAGACCACCCTCGGCCACACCTACGTCCGCTCCCTGATGCGCATCCAGCTGCGCACCGGGCTCACCGTGTTCGCCGTGCTCGCGCTGCTCATCGGCCCGCTGCCGCTGGTCTTCGCCGCCGCCCCGGACGCCCGCCGCCTCGAGTGGGCGGTCCTCGGCTTCGGGCTCTACCCCCCGCTGGTCCTGCTCGCCCGCTGGTACGTCCGCCGCGCCGAACGCAACGAACGCGACTTCGTCCGGCTCGTCGAGGACCGCTGAGACCCCGGGAACCGCACCACCGTGAACACCGCCTACGCCGTCACCGCCGTCGCGCTCGTCGCCGTCGCGACCGTCCTCGTCGGCGCCTTCGGTCTGCGCATATCCCGCACCACCTCCGACTTCTACGTCGCCTCCCGCACCGTCGGCCCCCGCCTCAACGCGGCCGCCATCAGCGGCGAGTACCTCTCCGCCGCCTCCTTCCTGGGCATCGCCGGACTCGTCCTCGTCCAGGGTCCGGACATGCTCTGGTACCCGGTCGGCTACACCGCCGGCCACCTGGTGCTCCTGCTGTTCGTCGCCGCCCCGCTGCGCCGCTCCGGCGCCTACACGCTGCCCGACTTCGCCGAGGCCCGGCTCTCCTCGCACGCGGTACGGCGGCTCGCCGGCGCCCTCGTCGTCGGCGTCGGCTGGCTCTACCTGCTGCCCCAGCTCCAGGGCGCCGGACTCACCCTCACCGTGCTCACCGGCGCGCCCGACTGGCTCGGCGGGGTGATCGTCGCCGTCGTCGTCACGGTCATCGTGGCCGCCGGCGGCATGCGCAGCATCACCTTCGTCCAGGCCTTCCAGTACTGGCTGAAGCTGACCGCCCTGCTGGTGCCCGCGCTCTTCCTGGTGCTCGCCTGGCAGAGCGACGGCGCGCCCAGCCACGCCTTCGACGAGCCCGCCGGGTTTCGCGAACAGCGCGTGGTGCGCGTCGACGACACCGTCGACCTGCGCCTCACCGCCCCGCTCACCGTCACCGTGGACGGCACCGTCGACGGCCGGGAGCACACCGGGGACGAGGTCCGCCTGCCCGCCGGCACCCACCGCGTCGACGGCGGCACCCGCCTCACCTTCGCCGAAGGCGCCGAGGTGCCCGCCACCGGACACGGCGCCGACGACGCCCTGTCGCCCTCCCGCGCCGAGAGCCGCGCGGAACGCCCGCTGTACGCCACGTACGGGCTGATCTTCGCGACCTTCTTCGGCACCATGGGCCTGCCGCACGTGGTGGTCCGCTTCTACACCAGCCCGCACGGGGTCGCCGCCCGCCGCACCACCGTCGCCGTCCTCGGCCTGATCGGCGCCTTCTACCTGCTGCCGCCCGTCTACGGCGCCCTCGGCCGGCTCTACGCCCCCGAGCTCACCCTCACCGGGGACGCGGACGCCGCCGTCCTGCTGCTGCCCGGCCGGATGATCGGCGGCACCGGCGGCGATCTGCTGGGCGCGCTGGTCGCCGGGGGAGCGTTCGCCGCGTTCCTGTCCACCGCCTCCGGGCTCACCATGGCCGTGGCCGGCGTGCTCACCCAGGACGTGCTGCCCTCCCGCGGCGTGCGCCACTTCCGGCTCGGCACCGTGCTCGCCATGGCTGTCCCGATGGCCGCGAGCGTTCTGGTCGGCGGGCTGCCGGTGGCCGACGCCGTGGGTCTCGCCTTCGCCGTGTCCGCCTCGTCGTTCTGCCCGCTGCTCGTCCTCGGCATCTGGTGGCGGCGGCTGACCCCGCCGGGCGCGGCCGCCGGGATGCTGATCGGCGGGGGCTCCGCGTTCCTCGCCGTCGCCGCCACCATGACGGGCTACCCGGGCGCCGGGCCCTGGCACGCGCTGCTCGCCTGGCCCGCCCTCTGGTCGGTGCCGCTCGGCTTCCTCACCATGGTGCTGGTCTCCCTGGCCACGCCGGGCCGGGTGCCGCCCGGCACGGCCGCGGTCCTGGCCCGCTTCCACCTGCCGGAAGAGCTGCGTACGGAGGTGTCCGCATGAGCGGTTTCCTCGCCGGTCTGCTGGTCGCCGTGCTGCCCCTGCTGGCCGCCGGCTTCTGGCTGGGCCGGCGCACGGCACGGCCCGCCAGCCTCGCCGGGCTCGGCACACCCGTCGAGCACGCCACCTTCGAGACCCTGCACACCGCCTCGCTGGCCACGCCCCCGCTGCGCGCGGGCCTCACCGAGGAGACCGCCCGCAAGTCGGCCCGCAAGCTGCGCTCCCTGCTCGGCACCGACGCCCTGTGCCTCACCGACCGCGAGCAGGTCCTCGTCTGGGACGGCGTCGGCGCCCACCACCGCACCGAGATCATGGAGCGCCTCACCGGCCCCCTGGACACCGGCCGCGGCGAGGCCTTCCCGCTGACCTGCGACACCCCCGACTGCGCCGTCCGCTGGGCGGTGGTCGCCCCGCTCACCGTCGACGACCGGGTGCACGGCGCGCTCGTCGCCTGCGCGCCCCGCGAGTCGGCGGTGCTGGTCAGGGCCGCCGGGGAGGTCGCCCGCTGGGTCTCCGTCCAGCTGGAGCTGGCCGACCTGGACCAGTCCCGCACCCGGCTGATCGAGGCGGAGATCCGGGCCCTGCGCGCACAGATCTCCCCGCACTTCATCTTCAACTCGCTCGCGGTGATCGCGTCCTTCGTGCGCACCGACCCCGAGCGCGCCCGCGAGCTGCTGCTGGAGTTCGCCGACTTCACCCGCTACTCGTTCCGCCGGCACGGCGACTTCACCACCCTGGCCGACGAACTGCACGCCATCGACCACTACCTGGCGCTGGTGCGGGCGCGCTTCGGCGACCGGCTCTCGGTCACCCTGCAGATCGCGCCCGAGGTGCTGCCGGTCGCGCTGCCCTTCCTGTGCCTCCAGCCGCTGGTGGAGAACGCCGTGAAGCACGGTCTGGAGGGCAAGGCCGACACGTGCCGCATCCAGATCACCGCGCAGGACGCGGGCGCCGAGGCGCTGGTGGTCATCGAGGACGACGGGGCGGGCATGGACCCCGAGCTGCTGCGCCGCATTCTCGCCCGGGAGGTCAGCCCGACGGGCGGCATCGGCCTGTCCAACGTCGACGACCGGCTCCGCCAGGTCTACGGCGACGACCACGGGCTGGTCATCGAGACGGCCGCGGGCGCGGGCATGAAGATCACCGTCCGGCTGCCGAAGTACCAGCCGGGCGTCCATCTGGCGGGGCGGCTCACCCCGCGGTGAGCCGCCCCCCCGTGCGTGCGGTCAGCTGCTCCGGGTGGCGACCATCCCGAGGGTGATCAGGCCCAGGACGACCCAGCCGAACCACAGCCAGCCGTTGCTGCCGAGCGCCACCGTGTACGCCGTGACGGCGACCAGGCCGCCGACGGTGAGCACTCCCATGGTCTTCGTCGAGGTGGAACCGTTCGTGGTGACGGGCATCGCGACACCCTCCTCTTGGTCCGGTCCCTCCATGGTGCCCCGGTTTCCGGAAAGGAGGCCGGTGCGGGACGGGCCCCCGGGGAATCCCTAGTGACCTGAGTCGGAGACTCGTCGTTGGTTTGGCATGAGTCGTCCGGGTCCGAAGATTCCGCCGTTGTCGGTGACCGATGCCCAGCGGGCCGTGCTGGAGGGCTGGGTGCGCCGCCGCTCGACCGCTCAGGCACTGGCCCAGCGTTCAAGGATCGTGCTGGAGTGCGCCGACGGACACTCGATCATGGAGGTGTCGCGCCGGCTGGGTGCCTCTCCGGACACGGTCCGCACCTGGCGGCGACGCTTCCTCGAGCGAGGGCTGGACGGCCTGTGTGACGAGCCGCGGCCCGGTGCTCCGCGGAAGATCACCGACGCGGACGTCGAGCGGGTCATCGTCAAGACGCTGGAGGAGAAGCCGAAGAACGCCACCCACTGGTCGACCAGGTCGATGGCGGCGGCCACGGGCATGTCCCAGTCCGCGATCTCGCGGATCTGGCGGGCGTTCGCCCTGGCCCCGCACCGGTCACAGACGTTCAAGCTGTCCACCGACCCGCTGTTCATCGACAAAGTCCGTGACGTCGTCGGGTTGTATCTGGATCCGCCGGAGAAGGCCCTGGTCCTGTGTGTGGACGAGAAGTCGCAGATCCAGGCCCTCGACCGCTCTCAGCCGGTGCTGCCGATGATGCCCGGGGTTCCTGAGCGCCGCAGCCACGACTACGTCCGGGCCGGCACCACCACCCTGTTCGCGGCCCTGGAGGTCGCCACCGGCAAAGTGATCGGCTCCCTGCACCGCAGGCACCGGGCCGTGGAGTTCAAGAAGTTCCTGGCCAAGCTGGACAAGGAGGTGCCCGCCGACCTCGAGGTCCATCTCATCCTGGACAACTACGTCACCCACAAGACACCCGCCGTCAAGAAGTGGCTGCTGGCTCACCCGCGGTTCCATCTGCACTTCACTCCGACGAGTTCGTCCTGGCTGAACCTGGTGGAGCGGTGGTTCGCCGAGCTCACGCAGAAGAAGCTCAAGCGCGGTGTCCACCGCTCCGTCCAGGCCCTCGAACGCGATATTCGTTCCTGGCTGGCCGACTGGAACGACAATCCACGACCGTTCGTCTGGACGAAGACTGCCGACGAAATCCTCGACAAAGTCGCGGCCTACTGCCGACGAATCTCCGACTCAGGTCACTAGCTGCCGCGCGCGTTCAGGGAGGCCAGGTAGGCGTTGTACGCCTCCAGCTCCTTGTCGCCGTCCCGGTCGGCGGCGCGGTCCTTGCGCCGGGCCTGCCGCTGGTCCGAGGCGTACCACTGGAACAGCAGCGCGATCAGCACCAGGACGGAGGGGACCTCGCTGAACGCCCAGGCGATGCCGCCGGCCGCGTTCTGGTCGGACAGGGCGTCGATGCCCAGCGACGCGGGCGGGTCCTGGAAGGTGGTGACCATGGGGGTGGAGGCCATCATCAGCGCGATGCCGAAGAACGCGTGGAACGGCATGCCCGCGAACAGCTCCAGCATCCGCATCAGGTGCCCCGGCCGGTGCGGCCCCGGGTCCACGCCCATGATCGGCCAGAAGAACACCAGGCCGACGGCGAGGAAGTGCACCATCATCGCCACGTGCCCGACCGCCGACCCCATCAGGAAGTCGAACAGCGGGGTGAAGTACAGGGCGTAGAGGCTCGCGATGAACATCGGGATGGTGAACAGCGGGTGCGTGACGACCCGCATGTAGCGGCTGTGCAGCAGCATCAGCAGCAGCTCGCGCGGCCCCTTGGCGCCGCGCACGGACGCCGGGGGCAGCGCCCGCAGCGCCAGGGTGACCGGGGCGCCGAGCAGGATCAGGATCGGCGACACCATGCTGATCACCATGTGCTGCACCATGTGCACGCTGAACATCACCATGCCGTAGTCGTTCAGCGCGGTGCACATCACCAGCCCGATGCTCAGCACACCGGCGGCGAACGCCACGGTCCGCCCCACGGGCCACTCGTCACCGCGCCGGACCAGCCGGACCACGCCCCAGCCGTACAGCGCGAGCCCCAGCAGGCAGGCGACGAGGAAGAAGGGGTCCGCCGACCAGGCGAGCCCTCGCCCCAGCGTGAACGGCGGCAGATCCATGGTCATGCCGTGCCCGCTGTGATCCATCCGCCGGCTCCATTTTCGTCCAGGTTGTACGCAATCGGTCCGCACCAGACTAGAACCGCCCCCGGCGACGTCCGTCACCGGGGGCGGTCTGTGCGGCCCGTCTCACGCGCCGGGCGGCGGCAACGGGGTCAGAGCACGCACTCCGCCTCGGCGTACCGGTCCTCCGGCACCGTCTTCAGCGTCTCGACGGCCTCGGCCAGCGACACCGTCACGATGTCGGTGCCGCGCAGCGCCGTCATCCGCCCGAAGTCGCCGCGGTGCACGGCCTCCACCGCGTGCCAGCCGAACCGGGTGGCCAGCACCCTGTCGTACGCGGTGGGCGTGCCGCCGCGCTGGACGTGGCCGAGGATCACCGGCCGGGCCTCCTTGCCGAGGCGCGACTCCAGCTCCAGGGAGAGCTGCCGGGCGATCCCGGCGAACCGCTCGTGGCCGTAGACGTCCTTGTCGCCCTCGTCGAAGTCCATGGTCCCGGGCTTCGGCTTGGCGCCCTCCGCCGCGACGACGATGGCGAACCGCTTCCCGGCCGAGAACCGCTCGCCGACCTTGGCGGTCAGCTCGTCGATGTCGAAGGGCCGCTCGGGGACCACGACGGCGTGCGCGCCGGCCGCCATGCCGGAGTGCAGCGCGATCCAGCCGGTGTGCCGGCCCATGACCTCCACGATCAGCACGCGCTGGTGCGACTCGGCGGTGGTCTTCAGCCGGTCCAGGGCCTCGGTGGCCACTCCGACGGCCGTGTCGAACCCGAAGGTGACGTCGGTGACGGCGATGTCGTTGTCGATGGTCTTCGGCACGCCGACTATCGGCAGACCGTTGTCGGACAGCAGCCGGGCCGCCTTGAGGGTGCCCTCACCGCCGATGGGGATGATCGCGTCGAGACCGAGTTCCCCGACGTGGCCCCGGGCCCGCTCCACACCGTCCCGCAGATGCTCGGGGCGCACCCGGGAGGAGCCGAGGATGGTGCCGCCGCGGGCGAGGATGCCGCCCACCGCGTCGAGGTCGAGCTTGAGGTAGTCGCACTCCAGGAGGCCCTTCCACCCGTCGCGGAAGCCGATGACCTCGTCGCCGTGGTCGACGACGGCGCGGTGCACGACGGACCGGATGACGGCGTTCAGGCCGGGGCAGTCGCCGCCGGACGTGAGGACACCAATGCGCATAGCCCGAAACAACCTTCTCGAAGGGGGCCGGGACCGGACCGCGTCGTCCGGCTCGATCCCCGCCACCCTAGCCGCTCCGGGGGGCGGTGCCGCATCCCGCGTCCGCCTGCTGGACGACCCCGCTCACCTGTGCGGAGGAGGCGTCAGACGGGCCGTTCCGGGCCCCTCCGACGCCTCCTCCGGGGTGTTCGTCCAGCGTCTCACGCGGGCTGCTGGGCGGCCGCGATGCGCTCGTCGCGCAGGGCCTCGTACCAGCGGTCGTCGGTCGGCGGCAGGGCGTTGACGTCCAGCGCCAGCTTCAGCAGCAGGTCCGCGATCTGCGGGTTGCGGGCCAGCACCGGACCGTGCATGTACGTGCCGAAGACGGTCTCGTTGTACGCGCCCTCGGTGCCGTCCCCGGTGCCGTTGCCGTTGCCGAAACGGACCTGGGCCAACGGGCGTGCCGTAGGGCCCAGGTGGGTGACGCCCTGGTGGTTCTCGAACCCGGTCAGCGGGGGCAGGCCCAGCGCCGGGTTGATGTCCGCGAGGACGTCGCCCACGCAGCGGGCGCCCTCGCCGCGCACCGACACCACGTCGAGCAGGCCGAGGCCCGGCTGGCGCTGGCCGAGGTCGTTGATGAACTCGTGGCCGAGGATCTGGTAGCCGGCGCAGACCGAGAAGACGATCGCGCCGTTCCCCACGGCCCGGTGCAGCCCGCCGTCGCGGCGCAGCCGCTCGGCGGCCAGCCGCTGCGGGCGGTCCTCGCCGCCGCCGATCAGGTAGATGTCGCCGGAGGTCGGGATCGGCTGGTCGCTGCGCACGTCGAGCCGTGCCACGTCCAGGCCGCGCTGCCGCGCCCGGCGCTCGACGACGAGGACGTTGCCCTGGTCGCCGTAGGTGCTGAGCAGGTCCGGGTAGATCCAGACGACCCGCAGCTGGTTGTCGCTCACTTCAAGTCCCCTGAGGTGTCGTGGTCAGTTGCCGACGCGGCGGCGCAGGTCCTGGAACGCGGTGTAGTTGGCGATGACCTCGATCCGGCCGGGCGGAGACATCTGGACCGCCTGGTCGAGGTTCTCGCACACCTGGAACTGCTGGTTGGCGACCTCGAGGCGCACCGCCAGGTCCAGCTTCCGCTCGCCGACGACGCAGATCGGGTGGCCGGTCAGCCGGGTGTAGTCGACGTCCCACAGCCAGGAGGTGTCGGTGCCGTCGGCGGAGCGCGCGTTCACCGACAGGATCACCGGGGTCGGCGGCGGGTCGATCAGCGAGAACGTCTCCAGCCAGCCCGCGGGGTTCTTCGCGAGCAGCAGCCGCAGGTCACGGCCCTGGAACTGGACGACGTCGTAGCGGCCGGCCACGGCCTGCACCTGGTACATGCGCTCCAGGGCGACCTGCGGCGGCACTCCGAAGACGGCGGCGACGGCCGCGGAGGACGCGGCGTTGGCCTTGTTGGCCCGGCCCGGCAGCTGGAGGTGGATCGGCCAGGCGGAGCCGTGCGGGTCGAGCACGTGGTCGCCGGAGAGCGCCCAGGTCGGGGTGGGGCGGCGGAAGCCGCACTCGCCGCAGAACCAGTCGTCGCCGGGGCGCTGCATCACACCGCCGCAGGACGGGCAGGACCAGGCGTCGTCCTTCCACATCTGGCCGGCGGCCACCCAGATCACGTTGGGGGAGGACGACGCGGCCCACACCACCAGCGGGTCGTCGGCGTTGGCGACGATCACGGACTTCGAACCCGCCAGGCCCTCGCGCCAGTTCTCGGCGAGCATCCGGGTCTCCGCGGCGCGGTCGAGCTGGTCGCGGGAGAGGTTGAGCAGCGCGATGCACTTCGGCTCGGTGGCCTGGGCGACGCCGACGAGGTACTTCTCGTCGACCTCGATGACGCCGTAGCGGGCGTCCGCGCCGTCCGCGAGGGCCGAGGTGATGCCGGCCGGCATGTTGGCGCCGAGCGCGTTGGAGACGACCGGGCCGGCCGCCTTGAGCGCCTCGGCGATGAGCCGGGTGGTGGTGGTCTTGCCGTTGGTCGCCGAGACGAGGGTCACGTCCAGGTGCTGGGCGAGCCGCGCGAGGAGGTCGGGGTCGAGTTTCAGCGCCACCCGGCCCCCGATCACCGAACCGCTGCCGCGCCCTGCGGCACGGGATGCCGCCGCGACCGCCTTGCCCGCGGTCACGGCCAGCTTGGCCCGCGGCGTGAGCGGGTCCGAGTTGCCTGCCATCAGTTCTCGATCCTCCTTGCGTACGCGCCGCGTCTGTGCCTGACGGCCACGTGGTGTGGGCTCAGCCTATCGAGATCCCTTCACCCACCAGTACCGCGGCTCCATCGTGAGACGGGGCGGGGATGCAAGGACCGTACCCTTACGGCCATGCGACACGGCTCCCTGCCCGGCGTCCACGGACGCGTACGGCCCCTCACCCTGCTCGGCGACCCGGTGCTGCACACGCCCTGCGAGGAGGTCACCGGCTTCGGTCCGGAACTGGCGGAGCTGGTGGAGGACTTGTTCGCGACGATGTACGCGGCGCAGGGCGTGGGGCTGGCCGCGAACCAGATCGGGGTGCCGCTGCGGGTGTTCGTCTTCGACTGCCCGGACGACGAGGACGTACGGCACCTCGGGCACGTGGTGAACCCGCGGCCGGTGGTGACGGACGGGGTGGTGGTGCGCGGGCCCGAGGGCTGCCTGTCGCTGCCCGGCCTGGAGGCGGGGACGGAGCGGTACGACCACGCGGTGGTCGAGGGCGTCACGGTGACCGGGGAGCCGGTCACCGTGCACGGCACGGGTTTCTTCGCCCGCTGCCTCCAGCACGAGAGCGACCATTTGGCGGGCACGGTCTACGCCGACCGGCTCACCGGCCGCCGTCACCGCAAGCTGATGCGCCAGGTCTCCCGCGCCTCCTGGCACCGCCCCGCCTGAGCCGGGCGCCGACGTCCCGCCGCCCGCACCCGGGCGTCGCGCCGCGGACCGGCGCGCTCCCGCTGCCGGCCCGCCCCCGCCCTCCCGGGCGGCCGCCACAGGGACGGCTGCGCGCCTCGCCCGGCCCTGCGCCCGCGCGTGCGGAGGCCGATGTCCGGTGCGGCCGGCGACCGCGTCTCGCTCCTGCCCGCGTCGGCCCGGCCGCCGCCCCACGCGGCAGCCGTCCGCGCCGTCCCCTGCGCCGAGCGCCCTCGTCCCCCCGGCCCGGGGTCAGAAGCCCGGGCCGCCCACCTTGTCGCCGGCCGCCGCCAGGCGGCCCCACAGCAGGTCGGCCAGGCTGTGGACCAACTCGGCGCGGTCGCAGGGGCGCTCGCCCAGCCACCAGTCGCCGGCGGCGTGCATCATGCCGACGATGCCGTGGCCCCACACCCGGGCGAGCCGGTGGCTGCCGGGTCCGAGGTCGAGGCGCTCCTCGATCACCTGGGCCAGCTCCTCGCCCATCCGGCGCAGCAGCGGCGCCGAGTGCTTGCCCACGTCGAAGCCCTGGTCGCCGGGCGAGCCCTCCGCCGGGTGCATCAGGAAGCGGTACACCTGGGGGCGCGCCTCGATCGCCGCCAGGTAGGTGTCCAGCGTGGCCTCGACCCGCTCCCGGCGCTCCGCGGGCGCGTCCAGCGCGGCCCGCAGGGAGTCCAGCAGGGCGTCGGTGTGGCGTTTGGCGAGGGCGGCGTAGAGTCCTCCCTTGTCGCCGAAGTGCCGGTAGAGGATGGGCTTGGTGATGCCGGCCTCGGCGGCGATGGCGTTCATCGAGGCTCCCGGACCGTCACGCAGCACCACTCGGTCGGCGGCCTCCAGCAGCTCGCGCCGGCGTCGGTCGGCGGACCGCTGCTGCTCGGTCCGCTGTGTGGTGTCCATGAGCTCTCCCCGCCCGTGCCGAATCGGTGACGCCTGCGCAAACTAACACTGATCACGGCCCGGCCATCGGACGGGATGCCGGCCCGCCCGGAGAGTTGACTTTTCCTACTTGCCGGTAACAGACTGGGGTTACCGCAAGTAACATGCACGGGCGTCGCCGCTGGAGGAGTCATGGCCGAGTTCACCATGGAGCTCAACGACGAACAGAAGGAGGTGCGGGACTGGCTGCACGGCTTCGCCGCCGACGTCATCCGCCCCGCCGCCGCCGAATGGGACGAGCGTGAGGAGACTCCCTGGCCGGTCATCCAGGAGGCGGCCAAGGTCGGCATCTACTCCCTGGACTTCTACGCCCAGCAGTACTTCGACGCAACCGGTCTCGGCATCCCCATGGCCATGGAGGAGCTGTTCTGGGGCGACGCGGGCATCGCCCTGTCGATCGTCGGCACCGGCCTCGCCGCCGTCGGCGTCCTCGCCAACGGCACCGAGGAGCAGATCGGCACCTGGATCCCCCAGATGTACGGCGACGTGAACGACGTGAAGGTCGCGGCCTTCTGCTCCTCCGAGCCCGACGCCGGCTCCGACGTGGCGTCGATGCGCACCCGCGCGGTCTACGACGAGGCCAAGGACGAGTGGGTGATCAACGGCACCAAGACGTGGGCGACCAACGGCGGCATCGCCAACGTCCACGTCGTGGTCGCGGTCGTCGACCCCGAGCTCGGCTCCAAGGGCCACGCCTCCTTCATCGTCCCGCCGAACACCCCCGGCCTGTCCCAGGGCCAGAAGTTCCAGAAGCACGGCATCCGCGCCTCGCACACCGCCGAGGTCATCCTCGACGACGTGCGCGTCCCCGGCTCCTGCCTGCTCGGCGGCAAGGAGAAGCTGGACGAGCGCCTCGCCCGCGCCCGGGAGAGGGCCAGGAAGGGCGGCGAGCGCGTGAAGAACGCCGCCATGGCCACCTTCGAGGCGTCCCGCCCGGCCGTCGGCGCCATGGCCGTGGGCACCGCCCGCGCCGCCTACGAGGTCGCGCTGGACTACGCCAAGACGCGCGAGCAGTTCGGCCGCCCGATCATCGACAACCAGGGCGTCGCCTTCCAGCTCGCCGACATGCGCACCCAGATCGACGCCGCCCGCCTGCTGGTGTGGCGCGCCTCCTGGATGGCGATCAACGGCAAGCCGTTCACCGCGGCCGAGGGCTCGATGTCGAAGCTGTTCGCCAGCGAGACCGCCAAGAAGGTCACCGCCCAGGCGATCCAGATCCTCGGCGGCAACGGCTACACCCGCGAGTACCCGGTCGAGCGGATGCACAGGGACGCCGCGATCTACACCATCTTCGAGGGGACGAGCGAGATCCAGCGCCTGGTGATCGCCCGCACCCTCTCGGGCATGTCCATCCGCTAGGACGGCCCCCACGGAACGACCCGGCGGTGCGGGCGGCACCGCCGGGTTGCCATCGTCCGGCCGCCGGGCCACCCTCGGGATGACCGACGCCTCGGAGGACGCGATGACACGCACGGCCCGGGACCTGCTGAGGACGATCACCGCGGAACTCGCCCCTGACCCGCGCTCCAACCCCCTCGTGCCGCTGATCGCGGCGGGTGAGGCGGACCGCGAGGTGCTGGCGGTGCTCGCGCTGGAACAGATGCAGGTGATCCCCGCGGACCGCCGCGCCTTCCTCCAACTGGCCGTGCGGTCCACGGCCGAACCGGAGGCCGACGCCTTCTTCACCGCTCTCGCCGAGGGCGAGGCCGTCGCCCGGCAGCGGCTGCCCGCCTTCGCCGCGGCCTGCGGCGTCGACGAGGACCGCGCCGCCGCGTACACCCCGCTGCCGGGCTGCCAGGCCTACCCGGCCTACGTCGCCTGGCTGGCCCTCAACGCCGCCCCCGCCGACGCCGTCCTGGCCGTCACCGCCAACTTCTCGGCCTGGGGCGGCTACTGCGCCGCGATCGCCGGGGCCCTGCGCACCCACTACGGCTTCGACGACGAGGCCTGCGCCTTCTTCGACTTCTTCGCCGAACCGGCCGAGGAGCTGGACCGCACGGCGGAGCGCGCCGTCCAGGCGGCCCTGGACACCGGCCGCCTGGACGAGCGTCGTGCCCGGGCCTACGGGCACCTGCTGCAGAGTTACGAAGCGCTGTTCTGGCGCACCCTCGAACGGCCGGCCTAGCGTCCCGTCACGGCGTGGTGCCGCTGCTGTGGGCGATGCACGCGACGTCGATGCGGTCGGCGAGCTTCGCGAGTTCGATCGTCAGCGCGGCGACCGTGTCCTCGTCGAGCCCGCTCTCGCCGGCCTCGACGAGCCGGACCCACCGGCCGCCCACCGTGCGCAGCAGCTTGCTGACGTCGGCGGCCGCCACCTGAAGGGTGCCGCGGTCGTCGACGATCAGAGGCAGTGTCACTTCGCGGTTCACAGTCGGGATCGTATCCGTGCGCGCGTCACGCGCCGTGCCAAACCGTGGTGATGTTGCAGAACTCGCGGATTCCGTGCCCGGACAGCTCACGCCCGTAGCCCGACCGCTTCACGCCGCCGAAGGGGAACGCGGGGTGGGAGGCCGTCATGCCGTTGACGTACACGCCGCCCGCCTCCAGGTCCCGGACGAACCGGTCGATCTCCGCCTCGTCACGCGTCCAGACGTTGGAACTCAGCCCGAACGGCGAGTCGTTGGCGATGAGCACCGCCTCGTCCAGATCGGCCGCGCGGTAGAGCGTGGCCACCGGGCCGAAGGTCTCCTCCCGGTGGATGCGCATCTCCCGGCCGATCCCGGCCAGCACGGTCGGCGGGTAGAACCAGCCCGGCCCGTCGAGGCGTTCGCCACCGCACAGCACCGTGGCGCCGGCCCGTACCGCGTCGTCGACCAGTTCCTCCAGGTCCGTGCGGCCCTGTTCGCTGGAGAGCGGGCCGACGTCGGTGTCCTCCTCCATCGGGTCGCCCACCTTCAGCGCCTTCATGCCCGCCACGAACCGCTCGGCGAAGGCGTCGTAGACGTCCGTGTGCACGATGAACCGCTTGGCGGCGATGCAGGACTGCCCGGCGTTCTGCACCCGGGCGGTCACCGCGACCTCGGCGGCCCGGTCCAGGTCGGCGGAGGGCATGACCACGAAGGGGTCGCTGCCGCCCAGCTCCAGCACCGTCTTCTTGATCATCTCGCCGGCGGTGGAGGCGACGGCCCGGCCCGCGGGCTCGCTCCCGGTGAGGGTCGCCGCCTTGATCCGCTCGTCGCGCAGCAGGTCGTCGACGGCGGCGGAGCCGATCAGCAGGGTCTGGAACGTGCCCTCGGTGAAGCCCGCGCGGTGGAACAGGTCCTCCAGGTACAGGGCGGTCCCCGGCACGTTCGACGCGTGCTTGAGCAGGCCGACGTTGCCCGCCATCAGGGCGGGGGCGGCGAACCGCACCACCTGCCACAGCGGGAAGTTCCACGGCATCACCGCGAGCACCGGGCCCAGCGGCCGGTAGCGCACCAGGACCCGGGAGGCGCCGGAGTCCTTCACGTCGGACGCGTCGGGCTCCTCGTCGGCCAGCAGCTCGGCCGCGTGGTCGGCGTACCAGTGCATCGCCTTGGCGCACTTCGCGGCCTCCGCGCGGGCCTGCGCGATCGGCTTGCCCATCTCCGTGGTGATCACCTTGCCGACGGCGTCCCGGTCCTCGTCGAGGATCTCGGCGGCCCGGTGCAGCAGGCGGGAGCGCTCCTCGAAGGTCGTCGTCCGGTACGTGCGGAAGGTGGCCTCCGCGAGCTGGAGCCGGCGTTCCAGTTCGTCCTCGTCCATGGGGTGGTACGTCTTGACGGTCTCGCCGTTCGCCGGATTCACCGTGGCGATGTGCATCACTGGCCTCCATGGGACGGGCTGCGCTCTGACGACCTTCCCGCGCGCCGACGGGCGGCGCAACGCGGGGAGGCCTCTCGGAGCGAGTGCTCCGCCAGGCGGTCCAGAAACGCGCTCTGTGCCGGGACGATCACCTCGCGGGCCCGGTCGAGGGGGAACCAGGCGACCCGGTCCAGCTCCGGGAACTCCCGCGTCCGCCCCGACCCGGGCGGCCACTCCATGGTGAACGTGCCGGGGACGGCCGACGCCGGGTCCAGGTCGGCCTCCACCGCCCACGCGGTGACCACCTTGCCGCCCGACTGGCGGACCTCCCCGAGCGGCACCGCCTCCCCGTCCGGCGGCGGCAGCCCCAGCTCCTCCGCGAACTCGCGGCGCGCCGCCTCCCAGGCGGGCTCGGCGGGGCCGTACTCGCCCTTCGGCACGGTCCACGCCCCGGCGTCCCGGCGCGCGAAGAACGGGCCGCCCATGTGGCCGAGCAGCACCTCGACGCCCTCCCCGGCGTGCCGGAACAGCAGCAGGCCCGCACTCCGGGCCTTCGTCACGGCCGCACCCCCGGGTGCGCGGCGAGCACGGTCTCGACGGTGTCCGCCTCCTCCGGGCGCTTGTCCTCGCGGTAGCGGATCACCCGGGCGAAGCGCAGGGTGACACCGGCCGGGTAGCGGCTGGAGCGCTGCAGGCCGTCGTAGGCGATCTCCACGACGAGTTCGGGGCGCACGGTCACCGTCCCGCCGCTCTCGTCGACCGCGATCTCCCGCAGCCGCTCGGTCTGCCACTGGAGCATCGCGTCGGTCATGCCCTTGAAGGTCTTGCCGAGCATCGCGAAGCCGCCGTCGGCGGTGCGGGCGCCCAGGTGCAGGTTGGACAGCTTCCCGGTGCGCCGGCCGTGGCCCCACTCGGCGGCCAGCACCACCAGGTCCAGCGTGTGCACCGGCTTGACCTTCAGCCAGGACGCCCCGCGCCGCCCCGCGCTGTAGGGGGCCTCCAGCCCCTTGACCACGACACCCTCGTGGCCGCGCTCCAGGGTCCGCGCGAGGAACCGCTCCGCCGCCTCCAGACCGTCGGGGCCGTCCACCACGGTGCGCCGCACCCGCATCGGCTCCGGCACCAGCCGGGCCAGTTCCGCGTGCCGCTCGGCGAACGGCAGGTCCAGCAGGTCCCGGCCGCCGACCGACAGCGCGTCGAAGAACACGGGGGAGACCGGCGTCTCCCGGGCGGCCGTCGCCACGTCCACCCGGGAGCCGACCCGCCCGGCGGTCTCCTGGAAGGACCGCGGGCGCCCGGTGGCGTCGAAGGAGATCACCTCGCCGTCCAGGATGAACCGCTCCACCGCCAGCTCCCGCGCCGCCGCGGTCACCTCGGGCAGCCGGTCCGTGATGTCGTCGAGGGTGCGGGTGTGCACCCGCACGGTGTCGCCGTCGCGGTGCACCTGGACGCGGATGCCGTCGAGCTTCTCCTCGACCGCGCAGGCGCCCAGTTTCCCGACCGCCTCGGCGACCGAGGAGGCGCTGTGCGCCAGCATCGGCTGCACCGGGCGCCCGACGGCCAGCCGGAACCGCTCCAGCGCCTCCGGCCCGTCCGTCAGCAGCGCCCCCGCGACCGGCTGGAGGGAGCCCGCGAGCATCACCGCCCGCCGTACGTCCGCCGGGTCCGCGCCCGTCGCCCGGGCCAGCCCCTCCGCCGCCAGCGCGTCCAGCGCGCCCTGGCGGACCTCGCCGGTCAGCAGCCCCGTCAGGAACCGCTGCTCGGCCTCGGTGGACGCGCCCAGCAGCTCACCGGCCAGCCGGGCGCGTTCCGCCTGGGAGCCCGGTCCCGACACCTCGGCGAGCCGGGTGAGCAGCGCGTCCACCTCGCGCACCGTCAGGGACGGCTCGGCGGCGGGCGGGACCGGACGGCTCAGCACCTTCCAGCCGACCCCGATCCGCCCCTGCGGCAGCCGCCCCGCCAGATACGGGATGACGACCGGGACGTCGTCCGGTCCGGCCTCCCGGAACAGTTCGGCGAGCAGCGCGGTCTTCCGCGACCGCGCCGAGGTGGCGGCCACCTCCTGGGACACCTGGGCCAGCCGGGACAGCAACATGCAGTCATGGTGCTCCGAAGGCGTGCCCTCCACACCCCGGCGGAGCGGTCATCCGGTGAGCGCCGCGTCCAGGTCCGCCATCCGCAGGTCGCCGACGATCGCGGAGGCCGCCCGGTAGCCGCCGCTCGCCGCGTGCACCACCTGCTCGGCGAAGCCGATCGCGTTGCCCGCCGCCCACACGCCCGGCACGCTGGTCAGCCCGTTCGGGTCGATCACCGGGTACGTCCCGAACGGCGTCTCGTGCATCTCCGCGCCCAGCCGCTCCAGCAGCCCCGTCTGCGGGAGCGGGCGCGGTGCGACGAACAGCACCGACCGGGAGTGCACGGTGCCGTCGGCCATCCGTACGCCGGTGAGCCGGTCGTCCTCGATCTCCAGACCGGCGACCTCGCCCGGCACCACGCCCACCCCGGCCGCGGCCAGCCGGCGCAGGTCCAGGTCGGACAGCTCCTCCTCGGCGACCCGGTGCAGGAAGAAGCTGACGTCCTTCGACCACCGGGACACCATCAGCGCCTGGTGCACGCCCGCCGGGCTCGACGCGAGCACCCCGAAGGGCTCGTCGCGCACCTCCCAGCCGTGGCAGAACGGGCAGTGCAGCACGTCCCGCCCGAACCGCTCGGCGACCCCGGAGACGTCCGGCAGCTCGTCCTTCAGCCCGGTCGCCACGACCAGCCGCCGGGCGCGCACCCTCCCGCCCCCGTCCAGCGTTACCGTGAAGTCCTCGCCGGGGGCGACGTCCACGACGCGGTCGCGGACGAGTTCCACCCCGTAGGCCGCGATCTCCTCCCGGCCGAGCGCCAGGAACTGTGCCGGCGCCATCCCGTCCCGGCTCAGATAGCCCTGCATGTGCGCCGAGGGCGCGTTGCGCGGTTCGCCCGCGTCGACCACCAGCGTGCGGTGCCGGGCCCGTCCCAGCACCAGCGCGGCCGACAGCCCCGCCGCGCCTCCGCCCACCACGACCACGTCGTAGCGGCTGTCCCTGCGATCCGTCTCGGTCATCGTGACCACCTCCACGGCCGACGGTCGCTCGGGACCCCGCGGGTTGACAAACAAGTTTGCCGAAACTGCAATGTCCGCATGGCGACGGACGACGTTCTCGCGGAAGTGGGCCCCCGGCTGCGCCGGATCCGGAAGGAGCGGGAGGTGACGCTCGCGGCGCTGGCGGAGGCGACCGGCATCTCCGTGAGCACCCTGTCCCGGCTGGAGTCGGGGCAGCGCAGACCCGGCCTGGACCTGCTGCTGCCCATCGCGCAGGCCCACCAGGTGCCGCTGGACGAGCTGGTCGGCGCGCCCCCGGTGGGCGATCCGCGGGTGCGCGCCCGGCCGATCGAGCGCGGCGGGCGCACCCACTGGCCGCTCACCCGGCAGCCCGGCGGGCTCCAGGCGTACAAGGTGCTCGAACCGAAGCGGAGGCTGGAGCCCGACCCGCGCACCCACGAGGGCTACGAGTGGCTGTACGTGCTCTCCGGGAAGCTGCGGCTGGTGCTGGGCGACCACGACGTGGTGCTGACGGCGGGGGAGGCGGCCGAGTTCGACACGCGGGTGCCGCACTGGTTCGGGTCGACGGGGGAGGGGCCGGTGGAGTTCCTCAGCCTCTTCGGGCCGCAGGGGGAGCGGATGCACGTGCGGGCGCGGCCGAAGGGCAAGGGGTGAGCCGGCCGGCGGGCGCGGGACGGTTCCCTTGAGGCAAGCGACCGCTTAGTATGCGGGGACCCGGTCAGCGAAGACGACGTTCACCGTCCCGTGGAGGCCCCGCATGCAGGCATGGCAAGTGCACGAACTCGGCGAGCCGGGCGAGGTGATGCGCCTCGCGGACGTCGAACCGCCGGCACCCGGCGAGGGGCAGGTGCTGCTCCGGGTGCGCGCCGCCAACATCAACTTCCCGGACGCCCTGATGTGCCGGGGCCAGTACCAGGTCCGGCCGCCGCTGCCGTTCACCCCCGGCGTGGAGATCTGCGGCGAGACCGAGGACGGCCGCCGGGTGCTCGCCAACCCGGCACTGCCGCACGGCGGTTTCGCCGAGTACACCGTCGCGGACGCCGCCGCGCTGCTGCCCGCCCCGGACGCGCTGGACGACGCCGAGGCCGCGGCCCTGCACATCGGCTACCAGACCGCCTGGTTCGCCCTGCACCGCCGGGCCCGCCTGGAGGCCGGCGAGACCCTGCTCGTGCACGCCGCCGCGGGCGGGGTGGGCAGCGCCGCCGTGCAGCTCGGCAAGGCGGCCGGCGCCACCGTCATCGGTGTGGCGGGCGGCGCCGACAAGGCCGCCGTGGCCCGCGACCTGGGCTGCGACCTGGTGATCGACCGGCGCGAGCAGGACGTCGTCGCCGCGGTCAAGGAGGCCACCGGCGGACGCGGCGCGGACGTGATCTACGACCCCGTCGGCGGCGAGGCCTACGCCCAGTCCGCCAAAGTCGTCGCCTTCGAGGGCAGGATCGTGATCGTCGGCTTCGCCAGCGGCGCCATCCCCAGCCCCGGCCTCAACCACGCCCTGATCAAGAACTACGCGATCCTCGGCCTCCACTGGGGTCTGTACAACACCAAGGACCCCAAGCTGGTCCGGGAGTGCCACGAACAGCTCACCGACCTCGCCGCCCGGGGCGCGATCAAGCCGCTGGTGAGCGAGCGCGTGCCGCTCGCCGGGGCCGCCGACGCCGTGCAGCGGGTCGCCGACGGCGTCACCACCGGCCGCGTCACCGTGCTGCCGTCGTGGGAGAACGGAGCCACCGCATGACCGACGCCGACGAACTGCGCCGACGCACCCGTGCGTTGCTGGCCGCGCATCCGCCCGCCGAGACGGAGCGCCTGGATTTCCTGCGCGCCCGCTTCGACGCCGGACTCGCCTGGGTCCACTTCCCCGAGGGGCTCGGCGGCCTCGGCCTGCCGCGCTCGCTCCAGGCCGTCGTGGACGCCGAGCTGGAAGCCGCCGGAGCCCCCGACAACGACCCGCGCCGCATCGGCATCGGCCTGGGCATGGCCGCCCCGACGATCCTCCAGTACGGCACCGAGGAGCAGAAGGCGCGCTTCCTGAAGCCGCTGTGGACCGGGGAGGAGGTCTGGTGCCAGCTCTTCAGCGAGCCCGGCGCCGGATCCGACCTGGCCGCGCTCGGCACCCGCGCCGTCCGTGAGGGCGACACGTGGGTGGTCGACGGGCAGAAGGTGTGGACGTCCAGCGCCCACCTCGCCCGCTGGGCCATCCTCATCGCGCGCACCGACCCGGACGTGCCCAAGCACCGGGGCATCACCTACTTCGTGTGCGACATGACCGACCCCGGCGTCGAGGTGCGGCCGCTGCGCCAGATCACCGGCGAGGCCGAGTTCAACGAGGTGTTCCTCACCGGCGTCCGCATCCCCGACGCCCACCGCCTCGGCGAGGTCGGCGACGGCTGGCGGGTCGCCCAGACCACCCTGAACAACGAGCGCGTCGCCATCGGCGGCATGCGGCTGCCCCGCGAGGGCGGCATGATCGGCCCGGTCGCCAGGACCTGGCGCGAACGCCCCGGGCTGCGCACCCACGACCTGCACCAGCGGCTGCTGAAGCTGTGGGTCGAGGCGGAGGTCGCCCGGCTCACCGGCGAACGCCTGCGCCAGCAGCTCGTCGCCGGACAGCCCGGCCCCGAGGGCGCCGGCATGAAGCTCGCGTTCGCCCGCCTCAACCAGGAGATCAGCGGACTGGAGGTGGAACTGCGCGGCGAGGAGGGCCTGTTGTACGACGACTGGACCATGCGCCGCCCCGACCACGTCGACTTCACCGGCCGTGACGCCGGCTACCGCTACCTGCGCTCCAAGGGCAACAGCATCGAGGGCGGGACCAGCGAGGTCCTGCTGAACATCGTCGCCGAGCGCGTCCTGGGCCTGCCCGCCGAGCCGCGCACCGACAAGGACGTCGCCTGGAAGGACCTCGCCCGATGAGCAACCGTCCCGACCTGCTGTACTCGGAGGAGGAAGAGGCGCTGCGCGCCGCCGTCCGGGACCTGCTCACCGACCACTGCGACACGACGGCCGTGCTGGCCCGCGCCGAGTCGGACGCGCCGCACGACCCGGCCCTGTGGAAGACGCTCGCCGAGAGCTTGGGCCTCGCCGGGCTGCTGGTCCCCGAGGACCGGGGCGGCCAGGGCGCGACCCACCGCGAAGCCGCCGTCGTCCTGGAGGAGTTGGGCCGTGCGGTCGCCCCCGTGCCGTACCTGACGAGCGCCGTGGTGGCCACCGAGGCGCTGCTGGCCTGCGCGGACGGCGGCGACGTGGTCGAAGGCCTGGCGTCCGGACGCCGGATCGGCGCGCTCGCGGTCGGACTGCACACCGCCCCCGGCGCACCGTTCGCCACCGTCCGCGTGGACGGCGGCGCCCTGCACGGCGAGCTGACGGGCATCGCGGACGCCGCCGTCGCCGACGTCCTGCTGGTGCCGGCGGACGACGGCGGGCTGTACGCGGTGACGGCCGACGCGGTCACCGTCACCCCGCAGACGTCCCTCGACCTCACCCGGCCCCTCGCCCGCGTCACCCTCGACGCCGCGCCCGGCCGCCGTGTCGGTGACGCGGAGCCCGCGGTACGACGCGCCCTGCGGGCCGGGGCGGGACTGCTCGCCTCGGAGCAACTCGGGGTCGCCGAATGGGCGTTGACCGAAACCGTGCGGTACCTGAAGGAGCGCACGCAGTTCAACCGGCCCGTCGGCGGCTTCCAGGCGCTCAAGCACCGGCTCGCACAGCTGTGGCTGGAGGTCGTCAGCCTCCGCGCCGCCGCACGGGCCGCCGCCGACGCCCTCGCGACCGGCGAGGACACGGAGGTCTCGGTCACCGTGGCGCAGGCCTTCGCCGCGCCCGTCGCCGTCCGCGCCGCCGAGGAAGCCCTGCAACTGCACGGCGGCATCGGCATGACCTGGGAACACCCGGCGCACCTGCGCCTCAAGCGGGCCAAGGCCGACTCGATCGCCTACGGCACGGCGGGCGCGCACCGGGAGGCGCTGGCGGAGCTGGTGGATCTGCGCGCGCCCTGACCGACGCGTCGCCGGCGGCCCGCCTCCCGGGGAGGGAGAGCGGGCCGCCGGCGTCCGCGCGTTCCCAGGTGAACGTGCGACGGCGAACCGGCCAACTCCTCACACACCTCTGCTTCTTGTGTGCGGCGGGACCCCATACTCGCGGGGACCCCGTACGACACTTCAGGGAGGCAGAGCATGGCCCTCACCACCCGTCGCAGAGCCCTCACCGCCCTCGGCGCCGCCCTCGCGACCCCGGTCGTCCTCCCCGCGGCCCAGGCGCTGGCCGGTCAACACCCGTACCGTGCCCGCCCGTTGTGGCGCGCCCACGCGCACAACGACTACGAGCACCCCCGCCCGCTGTTCGACGCCCTCGACCACCGCTTCGGCAGCGTCGAGGCGGACATCCACCTCGTGGACGGACGGCTGCTGGTCGCCCACGACCCCGAGGACCTCGACCCCGCCCGCACCCTGGAGTCGCTGTACCTGGACCCGCTCGCCGCCCGTGTCCGTGCCAACCGCGGCACGGTGTACCGCGGCCACCGCGGATCGCTCCAGCTGCTCATCGACCTCAAGACCGAGGGCGCCTCCACCTACGCGGAACTCGACCGCCGACTGCGGCGCCACAAGGGCCTGTTCACGACGTACGCGCACGGCAGGGTGTTCCCCGGGCCGGTCACCGCCGTCGTCTCCGGCGACCGCGCCGCCCGCGCGCCCATGGAGGCCCAGCGGATCCGCCACGCCTTCTACGACGGCCGGCTCGCCGACCTCGGCGGCCCCGCACCGGCCTCGTTCGCGCCGCTGATCAGCGACAACTGGACGCTCCACTTCACCTGGCGGGGCGTCGGCGCGTTCCCCGAGGCGGAACGCCGGAAGCTGCGCACACTGGTGCGCACGGCTCACGCCCGAGGGCAGCGGGTGCGCTTCTGGGCCACCCCGGACGTGCCGGGTCCCGCCCGTGACGCGCTGTGGGGAGAACTGGTCGCGGCGGACGTCGACCACCTCAACACCGACGACCTCGCGGGACTGGAAGCGTTCCTCGACGCCCACCGGAAGGTGTGACACCACACGTTCGGCGGACAGGTCAGCCGCCCGGACGAACCCTCCGCTACGCCACACTTGCGGCCGAACGCCGCGAAACAGGTGTGGCGGAGGAGGTTGACGATGGCCATTTCCATCTCTGTGGTGCTGCTGCTCTCGGTCCTGGCGGTGATCTTCCTGCGTAACAGCGGGCTGAAGATCTCCCACGCCCTGGTGTGCCTGCTGCTCGGCTTCTACCTGGCCAGCACCAGCATCGCCCCCACGATCCACAGCGGCCTGACGGCCACGGCGGACATCGTCAGCGGCCTGCGGCCGTGAGGGGCCGTGTTGAGCGGGGGCTTCCGGGGAGCCGCGGTTCGCGGTCCGGGACGCGTGCGCGCTGTACGCGGTCGCCGGAAGGGCCGCCCGACCAGGGTGTCCGGGAGGCCGGTGCGCGCAGTCGCCGGGACACCCACGCCGTCAGCGTTCGGCGGGCGCCCCGCTCCGCCCGTGGCCGCCGGGCCGCCCACGGGCGCCGGGCCGCCCGGCGTCCGTGGGGCCGGCGGTCGGGCGGCCCCTGGAAGCCGCGTACCCGTGCGGAGTCGAGGCGGTTCGCGCGGCAGGGCGGTCTCGTGAGGGCGACCCCGTAGGGATCAGGTCCGTCCGGCCACCGCCGCCGGATCGTCCAGGACACCCCGGACGACCGAATGGGCGGCGCCCAGCAGCGGGCCCTCGGGGCCCAGGGCGGAGACGGAGACCGGGCAGGGCGGCCCGGCCGTACGGCGGGCCAGTTCGGCGCGCAGGGAGGGCAGCAGCCAGGGGGAGAGTCCCGACAGGGCGCCGCCCAGGACCACGCTCTCCGGGTCCAGCAGATTGACCGCCCCGGTCAGGGCGATGCCCAGCGCCGTGCCGGCGTCGTGCAGGGCGCGCCGTACGGCGGCGTCGCCCTGTTCGGCGCGGCCCGCGAGCAGGCCGACCCGGTCCTCGCCGGGTTCGAGACCGGCCGCGCGCAGCACCGCCTCCTCGCCGGCGTACTGCTCCAGACAGCCCCGGCCGCCGCAGGCGCACGGCGGGCCGTCGGGCCACACCGGCACATGGCCCAGCTCGCCGGCGAACCCGCGGTTGCCGTGCAGCACCTGCCCGTCCACGACGACCGCCGCGCCGATGCCGATCTCGGCCGACACGTGCAGGAAGTCGCGCGGGGCGTCGTCGCCGAGCCACAGTTCGGCGAGCGCGCCGAAGTTGGCCTCGTTGGCCACGGTCAGCGGCAGCGTCGGGGGGAGCAGCGGGCCGAGATCCGTGTCGAGCCACCCCAGGTTCGGGGCGCGGACGACGGTCCGGGCGTCGCGGGCCACCAGGCCGGGGACGGCCACGGCGAGCCCGGCCGGCCACAGGCCCTCGCCCTCCGCCTCGGCCGCCACCCGGTGGATCAGTCCGGTGAGTTCCCCGAGCACGGGCTCGGGGGAGCGGTCCCGGTTCGGCACGTGCCGCACCGCCCGCGCCCGGACCTGCCCGCGCAGGTCGACCGCACACACCGCGAGGTGGTCGACGCCGACCTCGGCGCCGATGCCGGCCGGACCCCGCCCGCTGACCGCCAGGGCGGAACCGGGACGGCCCACGCGTCCGGGCCGCTCCGGGCCCAGCTCCTCCAGCAGTCCGGTGCGGATGAGCTCGTCGACCAGCGTGGACACCGCGGCGCGGGTCAGGCCGATCCGGGAGGCGACGGCGGCCCGGGACAGCGGCCCCTCGTCCCGGACGGTGTGCATCACCCGCGACAGGTTGCGGCGGCGCATGCCCTGCTGGGTGTCGGGCAGGCCGCGCCCCTGACCTGCCGGGCGGGCCTCGTGCAGCGGTGTGCTCATTCCTCCGTCAATCCTCGGTTCGGTGCCGTCCGCGCCCGGCGGACGTCCACGGCGGCCGGTGCGTGGCCGCCGTGGGACGGCGGTCGCCGGGGCGTCAGCCGTGGTCCGGGGCGCGCTCCAGCAGCGGGGCCGCGTCGGAGAGTACCCCGGCCAGCCGGGACAGGGTCTCCTCGTCCCGCTCCACCGCGTCCAGCACCGGCCCCGCCGCCGTGTCCCAGCGCCGGGCGACCGCGGCCGGGTCCTCCCCGGTGAGCAGCCCGGCCGCCTGGGCCGCCGCGCCGAGCGCGACCAGCTCCTTCGCCTCGGGCACCTGCACGGGCCGCCCGGACAGCCGCCGCACGGTCTGCTGCCAGGCGGTGCCGCGGGCGCCGCCGCCGATCAGCAGCAGCGGCGTCGACGGGTCGGCGTCCTCGTCGAGGACCAGGTCGAGCGCGGCCAGCAGGGAGTGGACGGCGCCGTCGTAGGCGGCCTGGAGCAGCTGGCCGCCGGTGGTGTCGTGCCGCAGACCGTGCAACAGGCCCGAGGAATGGGGGAGGTTGGGGGTGCGCTCGCCGTCCAGGAAGGGCAGCAGCGTGACGCCGCGACCCGGTTCGACGGCCTCGCGGTCCAGGCCCAGCAGGGCGGCGACCCGGTCCACGGCGAGCGTGCAGTTGAGGGTGCAGGCCAGCGGCAGCCAGTCGCCGCGCGCGTCGGCGAAGCCGGCCACGGTGCCGGTCGGGTCGGCGGGCCGCCGCTCGGACACCGCGTACACGGTGCCCGACGTGCCGAGGCTCATCACCGGCGTGCCGGGGCGCACCCCGAGGCCCAGCGCGGCAGCGGCGTTGTCGCCTGTGCCGCACGCCACCAGCGTGCCCTTGGAGAACGGCAGATCGTGCCCGTCGCGCACGGTGCCGGCCACCTCGCCCGGCCGCACCACGCGCGGCAGCAGCGCCGGGTCCAGCCCGACGTGCGCCAGGATCTCCTCGTCGTACGCCTCGGTGGCGGACGCCCACCAGCCGGTGCCCGAGGCGTCGCCGCGGTCGGTGGTGCCCTGCCCGGTGAGCCGCTCGGTCAGGTAGTCGTGGGGCAGCCGCACCGCCTTGGTGGCGCGCACCGCGTCCGGCTCGTGCTCCGCCAGCCAGGCCCACTTGGTGACCGTGAAGGACGCGGTCGGCAGGCTGCCGGTCCGCTCGGTCCACGCCTTCGCGCCGCCCAGCTCCTCCACCAGCCGGCTCGCCTGCGGGGCGGACCGCACGTCGTTCCACAGCAGCGCCGGGCGGACCGGCTCGCCGTGCTCGTCCAGCGTGACCAAGCCGTGCTGCTGCCCGCCGATCGACACCGCCGCGGCCTCGTGCGCCGCCTCGCCGCACTGCCGCAGCGCCTCGGTCAGGGCGTCCCACCACTGACGCGGGTCGCTCTCCCGCCCCTCGCCCGAGGTCACCGTGTGCGGCGCCTGGCCGCTCGCGACGACCCTGCCGGTCGCCGCGTCGACGACCAGGGCCTTGGTGGACTGGGTGGATGTGTCCACGCCGACGACGAGCGGACCCTCGGCTGCTGACATCGGTCTCTCCCTCTTCCGCGCCCCGGCGGGGTGTGTCTCTTCCCAGAAATGTTCCTGCATACTAATTTGTAAACCGCCATGACGAAATAGTCTCAGCGAGCAAGGAGCCGCGGCATGAGCTACCAGCCCACCCCCGAGGACAAGTTCACGTTCGGCCTGTGGACCGTCGGCTGGCAGGGACGGGACCCCTTCGGCGACGCCACCCGCGGCGCCCTCGACCCGGCCGAGTCCGTCCGCCGCCTCGCCGAGCTCGGCGCCCACGGCGTGACCTTCCACGACGACGACCTCATCCCCTTCGGCGCGAGCGACAGCGAGCGCGCCGAGCACATCAAGCGGTTCCGCCAGGCGCTGGACGAGACCGGCATGAAGGTCCCGATGGCGACCACCAACCTGTTCACCCACCCGGTGTTCAAGGACGGCGGCTTCACCGCGAACGACCGTGACGTGCGCCGTTACGCGCTGCGCAAGACCATCCGCAACATCGACCTCGCGGTCGAGCTCGGCGCGCAGACCTACGTCGCCTGGGGCGGCCGCGAGGGCGCCGAGTCCGGCGCCGCGAAGGACGTCCGGGTCGCGCTGGACCGCATGAAGGAGGCCTTCGACCTGCTCGGCGAGTACGTCACCTCCCAGGGCTACGACATCCGCTTCGCCATCGAGCCGAAGCCGAACGAGCCCCGCGGCGACATCCTCCTCCCGACCATCGGCCACGCCCTCGCGTTCATCGAGCGCCTCGAGCGCCCGGAGCTGTACGGCGTCAACCCGGAGGTCGGCCACGAGCAGATGGCCGGGCTCAACTTCCCGCACGGCATCGCCCAGGCCCTGTGGGCGGGCAAGCTGTTCCACATCGACCTCAACGGCCAGTCCGGCATCAAGTACGACCAGGACCTGCGCTTCGGCGCGGGCGACCTGCGCGCCGCGTTCTGGCTGGTCGACCTGCTGGAGTCGGCCGGGTACGAGGGCCCGCGCCACTTCGACTTCAAGCCGCCGCGGACCGAGGACTTCGACGGCGTGTGGGCCTCCGCGGCCGGCTGCATGCGCAACTACCTGATCCTCAAGGAGCGCGCGGCCGCCTTCCGTGCCGACCCGGAGGTCCAGGAGGCGCTGCGCGCCGCCCGCCTGGACCAGCTCGCCCAGCCCACGGCGGCCGACGGCCTCCAGGCGCTGCTCGCCGACCGGTCCGCCTTCGAGGACTTCGACCCGGACGCGGCAGCCGCCCGGGGCATGGCCTTCGAGCGCCTCGACCAGCTGGCGATGGACCACCTGCTGGGTGCGCGGGGCTGACGTGCCGCGCGCAGGGGCCCGTCCCTGAGGGGCGGGCCCCTGGTCACCGCCGGGTGTCGAGGCGTGCTCCCGACCGCCGTTCGGGCGCCGTGACCCCGTGGGGCGGGTGCGGGTGCGGGGACGCGGCGCTGCTCGGTCGGTGGGGTGCGCCCGCGCGTGTGCGGGCGTGTGCGGGGCGCGTCGGGTGTGCGCGGCGCGCGCTGCCTGCGCTGACAGGGGTGTTCCGGGTGCGGGCGCCACGACTGGCGGGCGGTTTCCGCGCCGTCTCCTCGCGCGGGGGCGGGAGCGCGGCGACGATGTGTCCATGGCCACGCCACCGGTACCGCCCCAGCAGCCGCCCGGCCCGCCGGACGACGCACCACCGCCGCACGGCGGGGGCTTCGGCCCGCCCTCCCACGGGGACGGATCCGCGTCCGGACCGCCCGACAACGGCGGCGGAGCCGGGCCGGGGCGCGGGCCCGGCCGACGCAGGCTGCTGATCCTGCTGCTCGCCGTGATCGTGGCGGCCCTGGTCGTCACCATCGCCGTGCTGGTGACGTCGGACGAGGACGGCCCGGCCACGGAGCCCACCGAGACCGCCACGGATCCGGGGGGACCGTCGCTGGACCTTCCCTCGGATTTCCCCAGCGGGCTGCTGCCCTCGGAGTTCCCCACGGAACTTCCCTCCGGCTTCCCGACCGCGCTGCCCAGCGACTGGCCGAGCGGCCTGCCCACCGTGCTGCCGAGCGGCCTGGAGTCGCTGCTGCCGGGGCCGGAGGGCGCGGACGCGCCCTGACGCTCGGCGCGTCCTGCGGGTACCCCTGAGCTGTGAGGTGGGTCACCATGGTGGGGGACGAGGGCGCGGGCCGCCGGGAGACCCGGGGACCGGGAACCCGGAGACCTGGGTTCCGGAGGCCTCAGGGGGCGCATCTCCGGGACGTCTCAGGGTGGCGGCCAGGAACCGCCGCCGGCGCGGACCCGTTTTCACGCCAGAGAGCGGCACTGGCCGCGAAGGAGGCGACGCACATGTCGAAGAACGCGAAGATCGCCGCGGGGGGTGTGGCAGCCGGGCTCATTCTGCTCATCTGGCTGCCCTGGTGGGCCGCACTCCTGATCATCCTGGGAGTCCCGGCAGCCGCCTACCTCGCCCTCGACCCGTCACAGAGGCAACGCCTGCGGCGGGCCGGGCGCAAGGAGCTGGGCCGCTGAGGTATCCGCCTCGGCGTGCGGGGGGCGGGCGCGGGCGAGCGCCTGCCGGCCCGGTCGTGTGAGCCTCGGCTGGGGCGACGCGTCCCGCCGGGAAGCGACGGACCGGTGCGGGCGCCGCACCGTCCGCCAGGCGTCCCACCGCGCCCTGCGCGCGGGAGGCGTCAGCGTACGAGGCGCTTCGGCGGTCCGAGTGCGGCCGGACTCGGTGCCGGCGGCTGCCGCCCCGCCCGCCAAGGCGTCCTACCCCGCGCGCCCGCTCACAGCGGCCGTACGGCCATCTCGTCAAGCGCCTTGAGCAGCCCCGGCAGCTCAGGCCCTCGGCGCACCGGAAGCACCTCTCCCGGTTCGTCGTCGAGCAGGACGAAGGCGATGTCGTCCGTCCGGGCGACCAGCGACCACCCGGGTCCGTCCGCGCGCAGGGTGCGCGCGCCGCCCGGTGCGAAGGAGGACCGCACCCGGCCCAGTGGAGGCGGCGAGCCGATGTAGGCGCGCGCCTCGGCCAGCGCGCGGCGGATTCCGCTGTGCCCGCCCACCGACGTCCCCGCGGCCCCGCCCTCCTCGCCGTGCGCGTCCGTCCCGGAGCCCGCGTCGGCCTCCGGAGCCGCACCGGGTGCCGGGACCGCCGGATCGTCCACCTGCTCCCGCCACGTCGCCCACTGCAGCGCGATCTCGTCGGCTCCCAGACGCCGCTGGGCCGGGCCCCACACCTCCGCGTCGGGCGGCGACAGCGGCGGCATGTCCGCCACGTCGGGGGAGGGGTCGTGCGGTGCGGGCACGTTCGGCGCCGCCACGGCCACCGCGAGGGGCCAGCCGGGCAGCGCGGCGACGACCGTGCGCTCGTCCGGTGACAGTTCCTGCTCCATGCCGCAGTCCCAGGACGCGATGGCGACCGCGACCAGCGAGACGTCGTCGACGACCACGGTCCACCGGGCGCCTTCCCCGTCCTGGCCGAGCACCAGCCCGTATCCGTCGGCCACCGGCGGAAGGCCGAGCGCCGCACACGCCTCCGGGTAGTCGTCGCCCAGTACGCTCGGGAACTTCGCGGGCGTCAGCAGCGCCGCCGTCAGCACATAGAGCGCGTCGTCGGCGGCGACGGCTCCCTCGTCCGTCCCGGCCATCCCAGCCTCCCCATCGGTTCGCCCGTCGGCGCGCACGATATGCCGACCCCGAGGCCGTTGTCACGACCCCGCACCCGTGCCCGGAGCTGAAGGTTCCCAGTCGTACGGGGGCGAATCGACCAGCGCGCAGGCCCGCTCAGGCCCGTCCGCGGAACGCCGTACGCAAGCCCCGCGGAACTCGGAAGGCCGCTCAGCCGTCCCGCACCGCCAGCGCCAGGAACCGCGTGTCCTCGTCGACGTACGACGTCATGCGCCAGCCCGCACTCGTCAGCAGCGCCCGCAGATTCGGCTCGGCGCGCAGGTCGTCCGGGGTGAGCTGACGCCCCTGGCGCGCGGCGAGGGCGGCTCGTCCGATCGGATGGAACAGGGCGAGCACCCCGCCGGGCCGCACCACGCGGCGGATCTCCCGCAGGTTCTCGGCCGGGTGCGGCAGATGCGCGATCAGCCCCGCCGCGAACACGGCGTCCAGTGAGGACGAACACAACGGCAGTGCCGCCACGTCCGTCAGCAGCAGCGTCCCGTCCCCGTCCCGTCCGGCCCGCACCGCCTCCCGCAGCATCGCCGGCGTCAGATCCGCGCCCAGTACCACCCCGGACGGGCCCACCGCCGCGCGCAGCGCGGGCAGCGCCCGCCCGGTGCCGCAGCCCGCGTCCAGCACCCGGTCGCCCTCGCGCAGCCCCAGCCCGGCGACCGCGGCGGCGTAGGCCGGGCCGTCGTCGGGGAAGCGGCGGTCCCAGTCGGCGGCGCGGGCGCCGAAGAACTCCTGGACATGTGTGTGGTCGTCACTCATGCCCGCATGATCCCTCGCCGGAACCGGCGACACCGTGTGCGCCTTCGAGCGCGGTACGGTCGGCCCGCACCACCGGTGCGTCACCTCTGCGCTGCTGTCCGAACGCACCCCCTCAGTGCGCCCGCGCCCCCTGGCGTCTCCGGGTCACCACCAGTCTCGACGTCGCCCCGGACGGACTGAGCGGCCTTTCCCGCCTCGATCACCTCGCCGTCCGGAGAGCTTCGTCCTCCTTTCCGGCGCCACCCCCGGTCGCGGTCGGCGCAAGCCCGTGCCGCTGACCGACGTGGTGCGCGCGGCCGTCTCCGAGGCGGAGGACCACGCGCGCGTGGAGGTGCGGCAGCGTGTGGAGACGCCCGGCGCCGGCGCGGCCGTCACCGGGACCTCACCCACCTCCTCGCCGAGATCATCGAGAGCGCGGCGCAGTTCTCACCGCCCCGCACCCGGGTGCGCGTCACCGGCGAACCCGCCGGCAGCGGCTACGCCGTCGAGGCGAGGACCGTGGCCTCGGCACGGGCAAGGAGGCGCCCCGGTGGGGGGACCGACGACCGGGGGCCTGCCCACCCGACGTCAGTCCGCCACGCCCTTTTCGGCCAGCACCTTGTCGATCCGCACCCGGACCAGCAGCTCGCCCGGCACGCCGTTGCGCGCGCCGAACTCCTCGGCGCGCTCCTCGCCCATGTACCGCGCGCCGATCCGGGCGGCCCAGTGCCGCAGCTCCCCGGGGTCCTCCGAGAGACGCGCCCGGCCCTCCAGGACCACGTACGCGAACGGCGGCCGGTCGTCGTCCACGCAGAGCGCGATCCGCCCGTCACGGGCCAGGTTGCGTCCTTTCACGGTCGCCGTGCCGGTGGTGAACACCACCTCGTCCCCGTCGAGGACGAACCAGACCGGCGCCAGGTGCGGACGGCCGTCGGCCCGGACGGTGGCCAGTTTCCCGGTGCGGGTCCCGTACGAGACGAACTCCCGCCACTCTTCCTCGGTCATCTTCTGTCCCATGGCTCTCATCTTCCTTGCCCGCCGCCCGGTCGTGGGGAAGGCTGGCGCAGGGACCCTCCCGACCGGAGGGGACGACACACGGGGCACACGGGGACAACAGGGGGAGACACACGACATGGAGCAGAACCGGCGACTCGACTGGCTGCTGGACGACCTGACCCAGCGCGTCGACCACGTGCGGCACGCGCTGATCCTCTCGAACGACGGCCTGGTGACGGGGGCGAGCACCGGCCTGCGCCGCGAGGACGCCGAGCACCTGGCCGCCGTCTCGTCCGGGCTGCACAGTCTCGCCAAGGGGTCGGGGCGGCACTTCGGCGCGGGCGGGGTGCGCCAGACGATGGTCGAGTTCGACGAGGCGGTGCTGTTCGTCACCGCCGCCGGCTCCGGAAGCTGCCTGTGCGTCCTCAGCGGCGCCGAGGCCGACATCGGACACATCGCCTACGAGATGACGCTGCTCGTCAACCGGGTCGGCGAGCACCTGGGCGTCGACAGCCGCCGACCGGAGCCAGGGCCGGGATCCTGACCTGCGCGTTCGTCGTCGCGGTGGAGGTTGTCCACAGGCTCGCCACGCAGCGTGACGGAACGGATACCGTCTTTCCCGGAGCGGGCGCAACCGGCGCCGGCCCTCCACGAACACGGGGGAGACGAGCATGTCCCGACAGTCGACGACCGGCACGCAGCGATCCGTCACGGCTTACGACACGGGTGTCGGTCCGGTCGTGGCGAAGGCCGACGCCTGGGTCACGACGGGCCGCGCGGCCCGCGAACTCGGTCTGCGGCGCACGGAGTTCGACCTGGCCGTGCGACTCGGCCGGATCCGCACGGGGCCCGGCGGGGCAGCGGGGGAGCGGCGGGTCCCGCGGGCGGAGATCGAGCGGCTGCGTGCCGGGCCGGGGTTCCCGGAGACGCTGCGCCGCAGCGTGCATGCCGTGGGGACCGCGGAGGGCGCCGCGATGCTGGGGGTGCCGAAGACCCGGTTCACGCGGCTGGCGAGGCTCGGCCTGCTGGTTCCCGTGGCGTTCTACCTGAACCGCTACCGCGCCGTGGTCTGGCTCTATCTCGCCGACGAGGTGCGGCTGTTCGGCGACGACGAAAAGAACGCGCCACTGCTGACCGGGCGTACGCCCGAAGGGCTGCGCGGTCTGCTGGACGCCGGGACCGACCTGCGGCCCCGCAACTGGCGCAGCAGACACCTGGGTTTCCTGCTCCGCGAGGCCGAGGACCCCTGGGCACGTGCCGGGGCCGTCGCGTCCTTCCTCGACCCGCTGCATGTGGCGCAGGTGGTGCGGGACCCCCACGACCGGTCCCGTCTCCACGGGCTCCGCCGCCGGCCGCCCGGCAGCGGCGGCGGCCCGGACTCGCCGGGGGCGCAGATCGCGGCCGACCTCATGACGGCCCGCGACCCCGACGAGATCGCCTGGCTGCGGGCCGACCTGGCCCGGCTCGTGGACGAGGCCCGCGCCCACCGCCCGGCTCCCCGGCCGCCCGCGTCCTGCCGGACTGTACCGGCGGCCGAGCGGTCCGCGTCCCGTCCGCCCATGTCCCCCCGAACCGTACCCGCGCCCCGGGCGTCCGCGCCCCCGCCCGCACGGTCCGCAAGATCCGCAACCTCGGCCCCGGCCGGTCGGGACACCCTCGCTCCCGCTGACCGAGCCAGACGCCGAGGCCTGCTCGCACGGTGGCGTCACCGCCCCGGCCGAGCCGCGACGCGCCCGTGAGCGGGCGGCGCCCGGTGGCTTGAAACACCCGCGAGCGGCGGTGCCGGCGACGCGAGACACCCGTGTGCCGCGACGCGCGGTGCGTGGACCGTCCGGTGTGCCCGGCGCATCCGGTGACCGAGCCGGCCCCGGACCTACAGCGCCCGGAAGAGCCCTTCCTGGACGACCGAGACCAGCATGCGGCCCTCCCGGTCGTAGATCCGGCCGCGGGCCAGCCCGCGGCCGCCCGTGGCGATGGGTGACTCCTGGTCGTACAGGAACCACTCGTCCGCCCGGAACGGCCGGTGGAACCACATCGCGTGGTCCAGCGACGCCATGTCGAAACCGCGCGGGCCCCACAGCGGTTCCACCGGGATCCGCACCGCGTCCAGCAGCGTCATGTCGCTGGCGTAGGTCAGTGCGCAGGTGTGCACCAGCGGGTCGTCACCGAGCGGCCCGACCGCGCGCATCCACACCGCGCTGCGCGGCTCGGCGCCCTCGATCTCGTCCGGCTTCCAGCGCAGCCGGTCGACGTAGCGGATGTCGAAGGGCTGGCGGCGAGCCATCCGCTCCAACTGCTCCGGCAGCGCGCCCAGATGCTCGCGGATCTCGTCCGCGACCGTCGGCAGCGACTCGGGGTCCGGCATCTCACGGGCCGGCGGCAACTGGTGCTCGAAACTCCCCTTCTCAGGCTTGTGGAAGGAGGCGGTCAGATTGAAGATCGTGCGGCCCTGCTGCACGGCGGTGACCCGGCGGGTGGTGAACGACCTGCCGTCCCGCACGCGTTCCACCTGGTACACGATCGGCACCCCGGGACGCCCCGGGCGCAGGAAGTACGCGTGCAGCGAGTGCACCGGACGGTCGCCCTCCGTGGTGCGGCCGGCGGCGACCAGTGCCTGGCCCGCGACCTGTCCGCCGAAGACCCGCTGCAAGGACTCCTGCGGGCTGCGGCCGCGGAAGATGTCGACCTCGATCTGCTCCAGGTCGAGCAGGGCGACGAGGCTCTCGGCCGGGTTCGTCATGGGTGTGTCTCTCCTGTGTTCACAGCTGGCCGACGTCGGTGACCCGCACGACGGCACGGCCCTCCGCGTCGGAGGCGGTCAGGTCGACCTCGGCGCTGATGCCCCAGTCGTGGTCGCCGTTCGGGTCGTCGAAGATCTGGCGGACCCGCCACAGCCCGTTCTCCGGCTGCTCGTCGATGATCAGCAGCTTCGGGCCGCGGGCGTCGGGACCGGTGCCGAGTTCCTCGTACTCGTCCCAGTACTTGTCCATCGCCTCGCCCCACGCGTCCGCGTCCCAGCCGGACTCGGCGTCCAACTCGCCCAGCTCGTCCACCTGGTCGAGGGCGGCGAGCTCCACCCGGCGGAACATGGCGTTGCGGACCAGGACCCGGAAGGCGCGGGCGTTGGCCGTGACCGGCTTGACCTGGTCGGCCTTCTCCTGGGCCTCCTCGGCGGTCATCTCCTCCGGGTTGGCCAGCTGCTCCCACTCGTCCAGCAGGCTGGAGTCGACCTGGCGCACCGTCTCGCCCAGCCAGGCGATCAGGTCCTCCAGGTCCTCCGACTTCAGGTCGTCGGGGATGGTGTGCTCCAGCGCCTTGTAGGCGCTCGCGAGGTAGCGCAGCACGATGCCCTCGGTGCGCGCCAGCTCGTAGTGGGACACCAGCTCCGTGAAGGACAGCGCCCGCTCGTACATGTCCCGGACCACGGACTTCGGCGACAGCGGATGGTCGCCGACCCAGGGGTGGGACTTGCGGTACGTGTTGTACGCGTGGAAGAGCAGCTCCTCCAGCGGCTTGGGGTAGGTGACGTCCTGGAGGCGCTCCATGCGCTCCTCGTACTCCACCCCGTCGGCCTTCATCGCGGCGACCGCCTCGCCGCGCGCCTTGTTCTGCTGGGCGGCGAGGATCTGCCGCGGGTCGTCCAGCGTGGACTCCACCACGGACACCATGTCCAGCGCGTACGACGGCGACTCGGGATCCAGCAGTTCGAACGCGGCCAGCGCGAACGTGGACAGCGGCTGGTTGAGCGCGAAGTCCTGCTGCAGGTCGACGGTGAGACGCACGATGCGCCCCTCCGCGTCCGGCCGGTCCAGCGTCTCGACGATGCCGCCGTCCAGCAGCGAGCGGTAGATGGCGATCGCCCGCCGGATGTGACGCAACTGCTGCTTGCGCGGCTCGTGGTTGTCCTCCAGCAGGCGGCGCATCGCCTCGAAGGCGTTGCCGGGCCGGGCGATCACCGACAGCAGCATGGTGTGGGTGACGCGGAAGCGGGAGGTCAGCGGCTCCGGCTCGGACGCGATGAGCTTCTCGAAGGTCTGCTCGCTCCACGCGACGAAACCCTCGGGCGCCTTCTTGCGCACCACCTTGCGGCGCTTCTTCGGGTCGTCGCCCGCCTTCGCCAGCGCCTTCTCGTTCTCGATGACGTGCTCCGGCGCCTGGGCCACCACGAAGCCCTCGGTGTCGAAGCCGGCCCGCCCGGCGCGCCCCGCGATCTGGTGGAACTCCCGCGCCCGCAGTGTGCGCACCCGGTTGCCGTCGTACTTGGTGAGCGCGGTGAACAGCACCGTGCGGATGGGCACGTTGACGCCCACGCCGAGAGTGTCGGTGCCGCAGATGACCTTCAGCAGGCCCGCCTGCGCCAGCTTCTCCACCAGCCGCCGGTACTTGGGCAGCATGCCGGCGTGGTGCACCCCGATGCCGTGCCGCACGTAACGGGAGAGGTTGCGGCCGAACTTGGTGGTGAAACGGAAGTTGCCGATCAGGTCGGCGATCCGGTCCTTCTCCTCCCGCGTGCACATGTTGATGCTCATCAGCGCCTGCGCCCGCTCCACGGCCTGCGCCTGCGTGAAGTGCACGATGTACACCGGCGCCTGCCGGGCCTCGAGCAGATCGGTCAGCGTCTCGGTGAGCGGGGTGTACCGGTACTCGTACGACAGCGGCACGGGCCGGGTCGCCGAGCGGACCACGGCGGTGGACCGGCCGGTGCGCCGGGTGAGGTCCTTCTCGAAGAAGGAGACGTCACCGAGCGTCGCCGACATCAGCACGAACTGCGCCTGCGGCAGCTCCAGCAGCGGGATCTGCCAGGCCCAGCCGCGGTCGGCTTCGGCGTAGAAGTGGAACTCGTCCATCACGACCTGGCCGACGTCGGCGTCCTTGCCGTCGCGCAGCGCGATCGACGCGAGCACCTCGGCGGTGCAGCAGATCACCGGGGCGTCGGCGTTGACGGACGCGTCACCGGTGAGCATGCCGACGTTCTCGGTGCCGAAGATCTTGCACAGCTCGAAGAACTTCTCCGACACCAGGGCCTTGATGGGGGCCGTGTAGAAGGTGACCTCGTCCCGGGCCAGCGCCGCGAAGTGGGCGCCCGCGGCGATCATGCTCTTGCCGGAGCCGGTGGGCGTCGAGACGATGACGTTCGCCCCCGACACCACCTCGATCAGCGCCTCCTCCTGGTGCGGATAGAGAGTGAGACCGCGTTCCTGCGCCCACGACTCGAAGGCTTCGTAAAGGGCGTCGGGGTCGGCGGTCGGCGGCAGCTGATCGATAAGGGTCACCACCCTATTTTGCCTGCCCACCCGTTCGATGCGGGAATCGGCTGTCGGCTCGAAAATCACTACCGCTACGCTGTGTCGCCGGCGCAGCGTCTCCGTCCCCGGTCAACAGGGCGGCGGCACAAGAGGAATGGGCGGGCACAGGCGATGATGGGACCAGCACACTCACTGTCGGGCGCCGCGGCCTGGCTCGGGGTCGGGGCGGCGACGGCCGCGGCCGGACGCCCGATGCCCTGGCCGGTGCTGCTGGCCGGTGCGCTGATCTGCGCCGGGGCCGCCCTCGCCCCGGACCTGGACCACAAGGCCGCCACCATCTCGCGCTCCTTCGGCCCCGTGTCACGCCGACTGTGCGAGATCGTCGACAAGCTGTCCTACGCGGTCTACAAGGCGACGAAGAAGCCGGGCGATCCCCGCCGCTCGGGCGGTCACCGGACCCTCACCCACACCTGGCTGTGGGCGGTCCTCATCGGCGGCGGCACCTCGGCCCTGGCGATCACCGGCGGCCGCTGGGCGGTCCTGTTCATCCTCTTCGTGCACATGGTGCTGGCCATCGAGGGCCTGCTGTGGCGGGCGACGCGCGGCTCCAGCAGCGACGTGCTGGTGTGGCTGCTGGCAGCGACCAGCGCCTGGATCATCGCGGGCATCCTCGACGAGCCCGGCAACGGAGCCGGCTGGCTGTTCACCGAGCCGGGCCAGGAGTACCTGTGGCTCGGCCTGCCGATCGTCCTCGGTGCGCTGGTGCACGACATCGGGGACGCGCTGACCGTCTCCGGCTGCCCGATCCTGTGGCCCATACCCGTCGGCCGCAAGCGCTGGTACCCCATCGGCCCGCCGAAGGCACTGCGGTTCCGCGCGGGCAGCTGGGTGGAGCTGAAGGTGCTGATGCCGGCGTTCATGCTGCTGGGCGGGGTGGGCTGCGCGGCGGCGCTCAACGTCATATAGACGCCGATGCCCCTGGACGCTGTACGGCGCGCACGGCCGACCGTCGGTCAGCCGCCGTCCTCACGGCTCCCGCCGCCGTACCGGCGCTCGAAGCGGGCGACGCGGCCTTCGGTGTCCACGGTCCTGGCCTTGCCCGTGTAGAACGGGTGGCTCTCCGAGGAGATCTCCACGTCCACCACCGGGTAGGTCTCGCCGTCGTCCCACTCGATGGTCTGCTCGCTGGACGCGGTGGACCGGGTGAGGAAGGCGAATCCGGCGGCCCGGTCCCGGAAGACGACCGGGTGGTAGTCGGGGTGCTTGTCCTGCTGCATGGGTGCTCCTCGGGCGGGTTGGGTTCCGCGACGCGGCCGGGCAGGGGCGGGTTCAGCCGGGCAGACCGTCCTCGTCGACGATGTGCACGGCGGCCTCCTCGGCGGAGGCGGCGGCGCCGTCGATGCCGACGTCGCTGGCGACCAGCGCCTCCTCCTCGTCCTCGTGCGTCCCTTCGTCAGGGGCGACGAGCCGGCCGGAGCGCACGGCACCGACCTCGTTGTCCAGGAGTTCCCCGTCGGTGCCGGAGGAATCACCGAGGCCGTCGCCGTCCGGCACGACCAGGTCCGGCAGCTCCTCGGCCAGCCGCTGGTCCAGCGTCTCGCCCCGGCGCCGCTCGGCGGCGGTCACGCCGTAGTGCTCCACGGCCCAGGGCCGCTCGGGAGGCGACCAGCCCCGGTCGAGGGGGTCGTCGACATCGTCGGTCTCCAGCGTGTCCTCGGCGTCCAGCAGACCGGCGTCGTCCTGGATCTCGGACGCGTCGGGCTGGTAGACGTCGTCTCCCCAACCGTCAACGCTGTTCACGGACACCTCCAGGGACGGGGCGGGCGGCGTCGCCCGCCGTGGCCCGCACCGGGCCGGCTCCACGGGCACCGAATCCGCCCGGACCCGCTCCACCGGACCCCGGGCGCCCCCGAGCCGATGCCTGTTTCCAGCCTTCCACCGCATCTCCCGACCCCGCAACGCCACCCGTCGCAACCGGCGGACGCCGGTCCGCCGTCCCCGCCGGCAGCCGGTGCCTGCCGGCGAGGCGTGCCCCACGGCAGGGCGCCACACCGGCGGGGGCAGGACGGTGCCTGCCCCAGGGGAGGGACGCCCGAGGACACGCCCGCCTCAGGGACGCCCCGTGACCGACGGCCCCGGGGGGCGTGCCCCGCTTCAGGGACGCCCCGTGACCGACGGCCCCGGGGGGCGTGCCCCGCTCACCCGTGCCAGGAACGCCACAGGGCCGCATAGGCCCCGTCCGCCGTGACCAGTTCCTCGTGGCTGCCCAGTTCGCTGATGCGGCCGTCCTCGACGACGGCGATCACGTCCGCGTCGTGGGCCGTGTGCAACCGGTGGGCGATGGCCACGACGGTCCTTCCGTCGAGCACCCGGGCCAGGCTGCGTTCCAGGTGGCGCGCCGCGCGCGGGTCGAGCAGCGAGGTCGCCTCGTCGAGGACCAGCGTGTGCGGGTCGGCCAGCACCAGCCGGGCCAGCGCGATCTGCTGCGCCTGCGCCGGGGTGAGCGCGAACCCGCCCGAGCCGACCTCCGTGTCGAGACCGTTCTCCAGCGCCCGCGCCCAGCCGTCCGCGTCGACCGCGCCGAGCGCCGCCCACAGCTCGGCGTCCTCCGCGTCGGTGCGGGCGAGCCGCAGGTTGTCGCGGAGGGAGCCCACGAAGACGTGGTGTTCCTGGTTGACCAGGGCGACGTGGGAGCGGACCCCTTCCGCGGTCATGCGGGACAGCTCCGCGTCGCCGAGGGTGACGCGTCCCTCCCGGGGCGCGTAGATCCCCGCGAGCAGCCGGCCCAGCGTGGACTTGCCGGCGCCCGAGGGGCCCACCAGGGCCATCCGCGTCCCCGGCGGCACCTCGAGGGACACCTTGCGCAGGATGTCCACGCCCTCCAGGTAGCCGAAGTGCACGGCGTCCGCCCGCACCCGGCGCCCCTCGGGCGTCACGGCGGGGTCCCCCGCGTCCGGCTCGATGTCCCGCACGCCGACCAGCCGCGCCAGCGACACCTGCGCGACCTGCAACTCGTCGTACCAGCGCAGGATGAGCCCGACCGGGTCCACCAGCATCTGCGCGATCAACGCGGCCGTCGTGAGCTGGCCGACGCCGATCCAGCCCTGGAGCACGAACACCCCGCCGGTCATCAGGACCGATCCGAGCACCGTGACGTGGGTGATGTTGACGACGGGGAACAGCACCGAGCGCAGCCACAGCGTGTAGCGCTCCCAGGCCGTCCACTCCCGCACCCGCTGGTCCGTCAGCGCCACGCGGCGCGGGCCGAGGCGGTGCGCCTCCACCGTCCGCCCGGCGTCCACGGTCTCGGCGAGGGCGGCGGCCACCGCCGCGTACCCGGCGGCCTCCGAGCGGTAGGCGCCCGGCGCCCGGCGGAAGTACCAGCGGCACCCCACCACCAGCAGCGGCACCGCGACCAGCACCGCCGGCGCCAGTTCCGGCGCGGTGACGACCAGGCCGCCGAGGAGCAGGGCCGCCCACACCACGCCGATCGCCAGCTGGGGCACGGCCTCGCGCATGGCGTTGCCGAGCCGGTCGACGTCGGTCGTGATGCGCGACAGCAGGTCACCGGTGCCGGCCCGTTCCAGCACGCCCGGCGGCAGCCCCACCGACCGCACCAGGAAGTCCTCGCGCAGGTCCGCCAGCATCCGCTCGCCGAGCATCGCCCCACGCAGCCGCACCTGCCGGACGAACCCCGCGTGGACCACGAGGGCGGCCACGAACAGCGTCGCGGTGAGCTCCAGGTGCAGCTCCCGCTCGCCGGACGAGACCCGTTCCACGAGCCCGCCCAGCAGGTACGGCCCGACCATCGAGGCGATCACCGCCACCGTGTTCACGGTGACCAGCAGCAGGAAGGCCCGCCGGTGCCGGCGCAGCAGCTCGGCCACGTACGCGCGCACGGTCGCGGGCGCCCCCACCGGCAGCGTGCCGGCCGCGGACGGGGCCGCCGGGTCGTACGCCGGTGGCGCCACGCCGATCATGCCGTCTCCTCGATCTCTTCGAGCTCTTCCAGTTCCTCGAGGCCGTGCGGGACCTCGTCCGCGCGCAGCCCGGCCGGCGCCGGCTCCTCCGCCGTCTCGCGGGTCACCACGGCCCGGTACCGGGACTCGGTGCGCACCAGCTCGCGGTGGCCGCCGGCCGCGACGACCGTGCCGTCGTGCAGGAACACCACCCGGTCGGCGCGGTCCAGCAGCAGCGGGGACGAGGTGAACACCACGGTGGTGCGCCCGGCCCGCAGGTCGCGCACGCCCCGCGCGACGCGTGCCTCGGTGTGCGAGTCGACGGCGGAGGTGGGTTCGTCCAGGACCAGCACCTCCGGGTCCGTGACCAGCGACCGCGCGAGCGCGAGCCGCTGGCGCTGCCCGCCGGACAGCGACCGCCCGCGCTCGGTGATGCGGGCGTCCATCGGATCCTCGGCGCCCAGCGACCCCTGCACCAGCGCCGCCAGCACGTCCCCGCACTGCGCGGCCTCCAGCGCCGCCCGCGGGTCGACCGCGCCGGACGCGGGCACGTCGAGCAGCTCCCGCAGCGTGCCGGAGAGCAGCACCGGGTCCTTGTCCTGGACCAGCACGGCCGTGCGGGCGCTGTCCAGCGGCAGTTCGTCGAGGGGCACCCCGCCGAGCAGGACCGAGGCGCCCTCGTGCGCGGCGTGCCCGCCGCACCGTTCGGCCAGCCGCCCCGCCGCGTCCGGGTCGCCGCACACCACGGCGGTGAGCAGCCCGGACGGGGCGAGCAGCCCCGTCTCCGGATCGTGGAGGTCGCCCGCGGGGGTCTCGGCGGCGCGCGTTCCGGAGGTGTCCGTGGCCCGCTCCAGCGACAGCACCCGCGCGGCCCGGCGGGCCGAGGGGCGCGAGAAGGAGTAGGCCATCGCGATCTCCTCGAAATGCCGCAGAGGGTAGGTGAGGAGCATCACCGAGCTGTAGACGGTGACCAGCTCGCCGACGGCGATCCGGCCCTCGCGGGCCAGGTGGACGCCGTACCAGACCACCGTGATCAGCAGCAGACCCGGCAGCAGCACCTGCACGGCGGCGATCAGCGACCACATCCGCGCGCTGCGCACGGCGGCGTGGCGGACCTCCTGCGACGCGTGCCGGTAGCGGTCGAGGAACAGGTCCTCGCCGCCGATGCCGCGCAGCACCCGCAGCCCGGCGACGGTGTCGGAGGCCAGCTCGGTGGCCCGTCCGGCCTTCTCGCGCTGGACGTCCGCCCGCCGGGTGGCCTTGGGCAGCAGCGGCAGCACCGCGAGCGCCAGTACGGGCAGTCCGGCGGCGACGACGACACCGAGGGCGGGCTGGTGGAGGAGGAGACCGACGGTGACCGCGACCACGGTGACCGCGGCGGCGGTGAACCGCGACAGGGCCTCCACGAACCAGCCGATCTTCTCCACGTCGCCGGTGGAGACGGCGACGACCTCGCCCGCGGCCACCCGCCGGGTCAGCACCGAGCCCAGCACGGCTGCCTTGCGGCCCAGCAACTGCTGCACGCGCGCGGCGGCGGTGATCCAGTTGGTGACGGCGGAGCGGTGCAGGAAGGTGTCGCCGACCGCGTTGCCCGCACAGGCCAGTGCCATCAGCCCGCCGGCCAGCGCGAGCCGTCCGCCGGAGCGGTCGACCGCGGCCTGGACGGCGACGCCGACGCAGAACGGCAGCGAGGCCACGGACGCGAAGTGCAGCAGGCCCCAGGCCAGCGACTTCAGCTGCCCGGTCAGCTGGTTGCGGAAGAGCCACCACAGGAATCGAGGACCCGAGCGGGCGTCGGGCACGCCCGGATCGGGGTACGGAAGGTCGTGAATCTGCATGGCGTCCCAGGGGCTCGGAGCAGCAGCCGCGGTCGTCCTCGGACGGCGGCAGCAAACCGTGACAGGTTGTCTTTGCCGCCCAGCCGCGGGCAACCGGTTTTTCCCGGCCACCGCCCCGCGCGCGGAGCTCCTGCTCAGCCCGGGGGCCCGGGCGGGACGTCAGTCCTCGGGCCCGCCCGGCCGCCCGGTCGGCCCCTCCTCGCAGGGCGGGACCGAAGGTCCGTCGACCAGCGTGTTCAGCAGCTCCCCGAGCTGCTCCCGCTCCCGTTCCCCCAGCGGGGCGAGGATCTCCGCCGCGGCCGCCCGCCGCGCCGCGCGCAGTTCGCGGAGCGCCTCGCGCCCCTCGTCGGTCAGCTCGATGCGGATCACTCGTCGGTTGGCCGGATCCGGGACCCTGCGCACCTTGCCGTGCGTCTCCAGCCCGTCGACCAGCGTGGTCACCGCGCGGGGCACCACCTCCAGCCGCTCCGCGAGGTCGGCCATGCGGGGCGGCGAGCTGTAGTGCGCGAGGGTGCGCAGCAGCCGGGACTGGGCAGGAGTGATGCCGAGCTCGCGCCGCTCCAGGTGGCGCTTCTGGATGCGGTGCACCCGGCGGGTGAGCCGGAGCAGCTGCTCGGCCAGCAGGCCGTCGGGGTCGGGGGCGGTCATGCGGGAACATTATCAGGATGCCATTCATTGTGAGTGCAGGTAACAATGAATGCTGTTCGCTGAACCGGTCCGGACGCCCGGCCGACCCCCCGCGCACCCCGAAGGAGACCATGCACCCCGACCACGCACCCGCATGGACGCCGCCCGCCGGAGCCGAGCAGGAGCCCCGGCAGGTGCGGCGCATCCTGCGCCTCTTCCGTCCTTACCGGGGCCGCCTCGCGATCGTCGGACTGCTCGTCGGGGCGTCGTCGCTCGTCTCGGTCGCCTCGCCGTTCCTGCTGAAGGCGATCCTCGACGTCGCCCTGCCCGAGGGCCGCACCGGCCTGCTCAGCCTGCTGGCGCTGGGCATGATCCTCAGCGCCGTGCTGACCAGCGTCTTCGGCGTGCTGCAGACCCTGATCTCCACGACCGTGGGCCAGCGTGTCATGCACGACCTGCGCACCGCCGTCTACGGGCGCCTGCAGCGCATGTCGCTCGCCTTCTTCACCCGCACCCGCACCGGCGAGGTGCAGTCCCGCATCGCCAACGACATCGGCGGCATGCAGGCCACCGTGACCTCCACGGCGACCTCCCTGGTCTCCAACCTCACCAGCGTGGTCGCGACGATCGTGGCGATGCTCGCGCTCGACTGGCGGCTGACGGCCGTGTCGCTGGCGCTGCTGCCGGTCTTCGTCTGGATCAGCCGCCGCGTCGGCAACGAACGCAAGAAGATCACCACACGGCGCCAGAAGCAGATGGCCGCGATGGCGGCCACGGTCACCGAGTCGCTGTCGGTCAGCGGCATCCTGCTCGGCCGCACCATGGGCCGCTCCGACTCGCTGACCGCCGCCTTCGCCGACGAGTCCGAGCGGCTGGTCGACCTGGAGGTGCGGTCGAACATGGCCGGCCGCTGGCGGATGGCGGTCATCACGATCGTCATGGCCGCGATGCCGGCGGTCATCTACTGGACGGCCGGCCTCGCCCTGCACTCGGGCGGACCCGGCGTGTCCATCGGGACCATCGTCGCGTTCGTCTCGCTCCAGCAGGGCCTGTTCCGCCCGGCGGTGAGCCTGCTCTCCACCGGCGTGCAGATCCAGACCTCGCTCGCCCTCTTCCAGCGCATCTTCGAGTACCTCGACCTGCCCGTCGACATCACCGAGCGCGAGGACCCGGTGCGCCTGGAGCGGGTCAAGGGCGAGGTCCGCTTCGAGAACGTCTCCTTCGGCTACGACGGCAAGGGCGGCCCGGTCCTCGACGGCATCGACCTCACCGTCCCGCCGGGCGGCAGCCTCGCCGTCGTCGGCCCGACCGGCGCCGGCAAGTCCACGCTCGGCCACCTGGTGCCCCGGCTGTACGACGTCACGGGCGGGCGGGTCACCCTCGACGGGGTGGACGTGCGCGACCTCGACTTCGACACCCTGGCCCGTGCGGTGGGCGTCGTCTCCCAGGAGACGTACCTCTTCCACGCGTCGGTCGCGGACAACCTGCGCTTCGCCAAGCCCGACGCCACCGACGTGGAACTGCACGCGGCGGCGAAGGCCGCGCAGATCCACGACCACATCGCGGCTCTGCCGGACGGCTACGACACCGTCGTCGGTGAGCGCGGCCACCGTTTCTCCGGCGGGGAGAAGCAGCGCCTCGCGATCGCCCGGACCATCCTGCGCGACCCTCCGGTGCTCGTCCTCGACGAGGCCACGAGCGCGCTGGACACCCGTACCGAGGCGGCGGTGCAGGCGGCCATCGACGCGCTGTCGGCCGACCGCACCACCATCACCATCGCCCACCGGCTCTCCACGGTCCGCGGCGCCGACCAGATCGTGGTCCTCGACTCCGGGCGCGTGGTCGAACGCGGAACCCACGAGGAACTGCTGGAGCGCGGCGGACGGTACGCGGCCCTCGTACGACGGGACGCCCGACTGGAGCCGACAAGCTGAAAATATGCCGGATTTGTGACGATATGAGGGTTACCGTTCCCGCATGCAGACGAACACTCCGTCACGGAACCCGATCCGACTGACGCGCCGCGGCCGTTTCGCCCTGGCGACGCTCGGGGCCGTCGTGGCCGGCACCGCCGTGGCGGTGCCGCTGCTGCTCATGGGCGACGAGGAGGAGCCCCGCCCCGACGCCCTGGTGGTCCCCGCGGGATGGCGGGCCGGCCAGGTCTACGCCGCCATCGACAAGATTCTCGAGCTCCCCGCCGGGACGACCGAGAAGTCCCTCGCCAAGGCGGACCTGAAGCTGCCGGACGAGGCGGAGGGCAACCCCGAGGGCTATCTCTTCCCGGACACGTATCCGCTTCCGGAGAACGCCACCCCGCAGAAGCTGCTGGCCCGGATGGTCGACAAGGCCAACAAGACGTTCAACGGCGCCCCCGTAGCCGCCGGGGCGCAGCGCAACGCGATGAACGTCTACCAGACGGTCACCGTCGCCAGCATCGTCCAGGCAGAGGCTGCCACGAAGGCCGACATGGGCAAAGTGGCCCGGGTCGTCTTCAACCGGCTGGAGCGCGGCATGCCGCTGCAGATGAACTCCACCGTCGACTACGCCCTCAACCGGACCAAGGCGCGCGCCACCCCCGCCGACACCGGCATCGACAGTCCCTACAACTCCTACCAGCGCATGGGGCTGCCGCCGACCCCCATCGACAACCCCGGGGAGGACGCCGTGCGCGCCGCGATCAACCCCACCCCGGGCGACTGGCTGTACTTCGTCACGGTCCGGCCGGGGGACACCCGCTTCACCGCGGACCTCGCGGAGCACCAGCGCAACGTGGCCGAGGCGGAGGCCGAACGGAAGAGGGCCGCCGAGACGTCCGCCCAGCCCTCCCCCGGGTGACCGCCGTTCAGGCCGCGGCGGCCGGTTCCCCGGCCAGCAGCCGCCTGATGTCCCGGACCGCCGCGCGCCCCGCGCGGTTGGCGCCGACGGTGCTGGCGGAGGGTCCGTAGCCGACCAGGTGGATCCGCGGGTCGGCGACCGTCCGGGTGCCCTCCACGCGGATCCCGCCGCCCGGCTCCCGCAGCCGCAGCGGCGCGAGGTGGTCCAGGGCGGGCCGGAACCCGGTCGCCCACAGGATCACGTCCGCCGCCGCCCGGCGTCCCCCCGCCCACACCACGCCGTCGGGCTCGATCCGGTCGAACACGGGCTGCCGGTCGAGGACCCCGTCCGCGAGTCCTCGCCGGATCGCGTCGTTCAGCGGCAGTCCCGTCACGGAGACCACGCTGCGCGGCGGCAGCCCCTGCCGGACGCGCTCCTCGACGAGGGCCACGGCCTCACGGCCCGCGTCCTCGTCGAAGGGTTCCTCCCGCCAGACGGGCGGCCGCCGCGTCACCCAGGTGGTGGCCGCCGCGTACGGCGCGATCTCCAGCAGGTGCTGGGTGCCGGACGCGCCGCCGCCCACCACGACCACCCGCAGCCCGGCGAACGCCTCCGGACCCGGATACCGCGCGGTGTGCAACTGCCGTCCGCGGAAGGTTTCCTGGCCGGGGTAGCGGGGCCAGAACGGCCGGTCCCAGGTGCCGGTCGCGTTGATCAGCGCCCGGGTCGCCCAGGCGCCCCGCGAGGTCTCCACCAGCAACCGTCCGCCGGACCCCTCCCGCACCGCGCGCACGTCCACCGGACGGCGCACCCGCAGGCCGAACGTCCGCTCGTAGCGGTCGAAGTACTCGCTGATCACTTCGGAGGAGGGCCGCCGCGGATCGGCGTCCGTCAGCTCCATCCCGGGCAGCGCGTGCATCCCGTGCACCTTGCCGTACGTCAGCGACGGCCAGCGGAACTGCCAGGCGCCGCCGGGGCCGGGGGAGTGGTCCAGCACCACGACGTCGCGGTCCGGTTCGAAGCCGGTCCGCCGCAGGTGATAGGCGCTCGACAGGCCGGCCTGCCCGGCGCCGATGACGACCACCTCGACCTCGCGCACACCGTTCACGCTTCTGCCAACACCCCGGTCGCGGCGGATCTTCCCGGACGCGCTCCGCCGGGAACCGCGCCGAGTGCGTCAGGATGGACGCATGTCCGACGCCTTCACCACCCGAGTCCTGAACCTCACCACCGGCTCCGCCGAGCGGGTCGTCGACATCACCGGCGACTGCGAGGCCTTCCTGCGGGAGACCGCGGCCGGCCGGGACGGCCTGCTCAACGTGTTCGTCCCGCACGCCACCGCCGGCATCGCCGTCATCGAGACCGGCGCGGGCAGCGACGACGACCTGCTCTCCGCGCTGCACACCCTGCTGCCCGCCGACGACCGCTGGCAGCACCGGCACGGCAGCCCCGGCCACGGCCGCGACCACGTCCTGCCCGCCTTCGTCCCGCCCCACGCGACGCTCCCGGTGATCAACGGCCGCCTGGAACTGGGCACCTGGCAGTCCGTGTGCCTGGTCGACACCAACCGGGACAACCCCGACCGCAAGGTCCGCCTCAGCTTCCTCGGCTGACCAAGAGCGTCCAGCCGGGGCGTGTGCCGCCGATTCTCCGTGCCATGCGTGCTCGAACGGGGGAGAAGAGCGCGGTACGGACCTCGATGCGGTCGAATGTCCTTGCGGCGGATGCGGCAAGTGCCTGCTCGGAGTGCGGCGGCTGTCGTGCGTGAAGCCGGCGACGTCTTCGTCTCGGCGCCGGCGCGAGAACGTGCTCGCTGCCGCCGCCTCCGTCGGGACGTACATCGAGCGGACAACTTGAGGACTACCAGTAGTTCAACCGCGACACGCACGACTCCGAGCCCTCGGCGAACGCGCCTTCGCCCCACTCAAGACATGGCGGCTCCTGCGACGCGCCGGCGGTTCCGCTCGACGCATCGGCACGGCAGTCCAAGCCGTCCATACCCTGCTGACCTGGAATTCTCCAGGATGGAACGGCTCACTGAACGCTGGTGCGGGCCGCGGTCTCCAATTGGCCGGGGTTCACCGGTTCCTGCGTTGCGTCGTGCGTCAGCTTGAGTCCGGTGCCGGTGCTGTCCACCCGCCAGACGGCGCCGTGCCGGTTTTCCCACTCGACGAAGCTGCCAGGGGAGCCGTCGAGCAGCTCCAGTTCCCGCACCAGCGTGTCCAGGGGAGCGAAACCGCGGGCGTCGCCCTTGCTCATGCTCTGGGTGCGGGTGTTGTGGTAGCGCATCTTGACGAACGGCGCCTCGATACGGTCGAGCTTGTTCGGCTGAAGCATTTTACGGAACCTGCCCCAGGCCTCTTCCTCGTTCTCCCTGCCGGAGATCTCACTGGCGTAGGCGGGGAAGACGGCGTAGGTGACGGCGGACAGCTCGGGGTTCTCGGTGGCGTGGTAGCCGTGCACCTCAGTTGCCGCCACCCCCACGGTGTCGAACTGTGTCCCGTCGTGGTGGAAGCCGCGGACGGCCACCAGGGGCCGCCCCTGCCCCACGAAGGTGCCGTCATGGGCGCGTGCGTGGGCGAGCAGCGCCGTGACGAGCGCTTCGTCGTAGGGGCCACGTACGTTGACCTGCAGATTGTGCCGACCGTCGGTGGAGAGTGCGGCGGTGAAGGTGAACACCGGGTTCGGCGACCACCGCCACGCGGATGCCAGGCCGGGAACGGGAACGGCGCCGGGCATGGTGGACAGGACGGACGCAAGGTTCATGAGGGTGGCTCCTGTGCTCGGGATGGGGCCCTAGCTGCATGAGTAGAGGGTGGGGTGGACATCCTGGCGGTAGGTGGCGTCCATGAGCGCACCACCGCGGGAGTTCTCGCTCCTCGTCATGGGCCCCATGTTGTCGGGGTCGTTGTAGAAGTCGTTGCGGGTGGCCCGGTCGGAACGGTAGCCCGTCTGGTTCCAGTGATCGACCACCGGTGTCAGGTGCTCGTACGTGAGCTGGTGGGACGGGATGATCTCGCCCGCGGCGTTGCGCCAGGTCAGCTCGGACCGGGGGATGCGTTCCATGATCTGGCGGCCCTGGGGGTCGAGCCGTCCGGTGGGCCGCATCGGCGTGCCGCCCTGGGCGATGCCCTCGTCGGTCCACGTGGCGGCCATGGCGTCATGGGTGGACTGGCGATAGCTGCCGGGGTACTCGGTGTCGCGGTTGTGGGTCTGTACGGGCGAGTTCGGGTCCCTCTCCCACCGGCCGTGCTGGCCGCGGACGCGGATGAGACCCAGCGGGTCGAGGAGCAGGAGCGGGTTGGTGACGTAGGCGTAGTCGTTCGGGTCCGGGGCCAGGCCCAGTGGATCAGCGCTGAGGTAGCGCGCGGTCTCCGGGTCGTAGTAACGGAAGTAGTTGTAGTTCCAGCCGGTCTCGGCGTCCGCGTACTGCCCGGGGAAGCGCAGCGGGCACTCGGCTTCCGAGGCCGGGGGCGGTGCACCGGTCGGCTGCCCCCAGGCCGTGAATCTGCGGTGCCAGACTATTCGGCCGTCCGCCGAGACGAGTTCGGTCGGTGTTCCGACGAGGTCGGTGACGATGGCGTAGAAGCGGGCGTCGTTGTCGCTCGGGTCGCTTCCGCCTCGGCCCGCCGCCGGCCGTTCACGGCCACCGCTCACTGTCTGGGCGACGGGCCGGTAGGAACCCGGCGCGTAGTCCCAGGTGGTGACGGTGCCGTCGGTCTCGGTCTGTTCGGCGAGGCGTGTTCCGTCCCAGCTGAACGTCGTCTCCTCCAGGACGTCCCCGCCGGTGCCGAGGCGCTGTTTGCCGACCCGTCGGCCGTCCGGATCGTAGGTGTAGCGCCACTCGGCTCCGTCCGGTGTGACGGCGCGGACCAGGCGGTCCTCCGGGCTCCACCCGTAATGGGAGGTGCGCCGTCCGCCGCTGAGGAGACGGACGGTCTTGCGGATCAGGCGTCCTTGGCCGTCGTAGGTGTAGGCGGTGCGTCCGGCGCGACGCAGTCTCGTTCCGTCGAATTCTCGGGGCTGCGGTTCCGCGGTGCCGCCGTGCTGGGAAGTGGTGACGAGGTTGCCCGCGCGGTCGTACCCGTAACTCTCCTCACGGTCGGCGGCCCTGACGCCGGTCAGCCGGCCGACCGGATCCACGTCGAACCGGCGGCTCTCGCCGAGCAGCTCGTCGATCTCCCTGAGCGCTCCGTCGAGGCCGTACCCGTAGGTGCGCTGCTGAAGCAGCTCACCGCCCACGTCGCCACTGCTGCGGCTCGGCGTGGTCACCGACTGCCCGGTCAGCCGGCCGGAGCCGTCCCAGCTCTGGTGGAGTACCGCCTCCGTACCGAGCGTCCTGCGGATCTCACGATGGGCGGTGTCGTAGCCGAAACGCAGTTCGCTGCCGGCGCCGGTCAAGGTGTGTGGCTGGCCCGTCACCTCGTAGGTCCAGGTCGAGGTGATGCCCGAGGGAGTGCGTCGGCTGATACGGCGGCCGAGGGCGTCGTAGGTGTACGTGGTGGTCCGGCCGTTGACCGTCTCGGTCAAGGTGCGACCCATGGAGTCGTAGGTGCGTTCGACCGTGGTGTCGCGGTTGGCCGCGCGGAGCAGTGAGCCGACGCTGTCGTACTCGTAGGTGGTGACCTCGTCCGCCGTGCGGTACTGGCGTGGCCGGCCGAGCAGGTCCACGATCACGTCGGTGGTCTGTCCGGCGCCGTTGGTCCACGAGGTGCGCTGCCCGGCCGCGTCGTGTGTGTAGGTGAGCGTGCGGCCGTTGAAGTCCGTCTCCCGGATCAGGCGGTTGGCCTCGTCGTACGCGTATTCCCAGGTACGACCGTCCGCGTTGTGAACACCGGTCAGGTTCAGTTCGGTGTCGTAGGCGAACGTGTGACGGCGGCCGTCCGGTGTGATGCGGGAGGTGGGCTGGTGGAAGTGGGTGAACTCGTATGTGGTGACCGCACCGTTGCGGGCCGTGTGGGAGAGGAGGTTGCCTTCGCCGTCCCAGCTCCAGGCCTCCGTCGCGCCGTCCGGGAAGGAGCGCCACGAGGCCAGTCCTTCGACGGTCCAGCCGAATCGGTCGGTGGCGCCGGAGGGGTCGGTCACCGCGGTCACGCGTCCGAAGGAGTCGCGCCGCGCTCGGGTCGTCCGGCCCTCCGGGTCGGTGAGGGCCAGTGGCAGGCCGGCCGGGTCGGTCTGGATGTGCCGGGTGTGACCGAGCGCGTCGGTGACCGAGACGGGCCGCCCCATGGCGTCGTAGCCGTAGCGGGTGGTCGCGCCGGACGGGTCGGTGACGGTCAGGCGATTGCCTTGCTCGTCGTAGGTGTAGTTCCAGAACGAACCGTCGGGTTCCGTGAGCCGGAGGGTGTGGCCTGCCTCGTCGTACTCGGCCCGGAGCGAGCTGAGGTCGGGCCTGACCACCTCGGTCAGGTGACCGGCCGCGTTGAAGACCTGTCGGGTCGTGCGGCCCAGCGGGTCGGTCCAGGAGACCAGGCGTCCGTTCTCGTCCCACTCCCGGCGGGTCGTTGCTCCCAGAGGGTCGGTGACCTGGACGAGTTGCAGACGCTCGTCGAACCGGTAGGTGGTGACCCGGCCGAGGGAGTTCCGGTACGTGTTGACGCGTGCCGCGTCGTCGTAGGTGAGGGAGCAGTCCAGAAAGCCGTCCGCTCCTCTGCCGGCCGTGACCCTGTGCCGCTCGTCATAGGTGTAGCGGTACCAGCCGCCGTTGCGGTCGGTCCAGCTCGTGATGCGGGACTCGCCGTCGTAGGTGAGTTGGAAGTCCCGGCCCTGCCCGTCGGAGACGGCACAGAGGTTGCCCTCCGCGTCGTAACGGTAGCGTCGCACCACCGCCCACGGTGCGTGGGATTCCGCGCCGTAGCCGTCGTCCGGGGAGCTGTGAACGCTCAAGGAAGTGACCCGGCCGTGTTCCGTGGCGACGGCCACCCGGTAGCCGCCCGAGTGGCGCAGCTCGGCGAGGTCGCCCGCCTCGTCGTAGAGGAAGTCGATGCGGTGCCCATTGCGATCGGTGATCGCGGCGAGGGGCAGGACGTAGGCGGCAGTGTCACCGTCGCGCCGTGCGCCGGGGGCGAAGTGATGCGCTCGTCCGGTCTCGTCGTCGTGAACGGTGATCGTGCCTCCGCCGTCACCGTTCCACGTCAACGGCCGTCGAGGCCCTTCAAGAGGCAGGGTCGCGGTGTCGGGCGCGGGAATCGGATAGGCCAGGAGCATGCCGTCCTCACTGGCGAACACCACTCCCTGGTCGTCGATCTCCAGGCGTTGGTCCAGCGTCGATGTCCAACTGGTTCCGAAGCAGCGTCCCCAGCGGTAGGTGGAGACATGGGTACGCCGGACGATCAGCGGCAGGAGCCCGCCGAGTTCCAGGTCCACCTGCTCCATGAGCATCTCGCCGGACACCATGTCGATCGGGTCGCCGCCCCGGCACCGGCCCTTGTAGGGCTTGGCTTTCGCGAGAAGGTCCTTGGCGCCGGAGCGCAACGTCTTCAGGCCGCCCCGGACGGCGGTGGCCATCCCCTTCACGCCTTTGGCGATCGCACCGAGGGATGTGAGGCCCTTGACTCCGGGTATGCAGTCCAGGGCTGCCAGCCCCACGTCCCACAGCGACGCCTGTCCTTTGCGATACTTGTTGAGAGTGTCGGCGAGGACCACAAGAGCGGCCACAACGACGATCGCGGCGAGGACCGGCCCCCCGATGATCATCGCGACGATGCCGACGACCGCGACGACGACCTTGCAGACGGCGACGATCGAGTCCCAGTTGTCGGTGAACCAGTCCCCGATGTCCTCCCACCACGACCGGTTCTGGATGCCGGCGTCCGACGCCTCGTCGATCTTCGACTTGGCCTCGCGGGCCGCGTCCTCACGCATCTTGCGCGCGTCCTCGGCCATCTTCTTCGCCGCGTCCAGCGCGCTCTGCGCGTCATCCACGGCCGACTGGGCGTTGGTCTGCGCGGTCTTGGCCTGCTGGACGTCCCGGGTGGCCGCGCGGACCTTCGCCTCGTCCGGCTTGTCGGCGTCCGACTTGCTGCCGGTCGGGTCGTCCTTGTACTTGTCGGCCTCCTTCGACGCCCGCGTCACCCACGACTCCGCCGAGGCGAGCTTCGACTGCGCCGAGGACAGGTTCTCCCGTGCCTCCCGCGCCTGACGCAGCGCCTTGTCCGCCAGGGCCTGCGCCCGCTCCAGTTTCGGCCAGAAGTCGGCGAGCGCGTCACCGCACATGCCGTAGGACTTCTCGAGCTTCTTCAGGTTCTTCGGTACGCCCGAGAACTCCTCCTTGAAGACGGTGGCCGACTTGCCCGCCCACTCCGCGAGCGTGCTCTCTCCCGCCATGCCCTTCACCAGACGCAACGCCTCGGACACATCGTCGGCGAAGTCGTGCAGTGTCTTGGCGAGCGTGCGCACCCGCTGCGGATCGCCGGGGGTCGGATCCTTGTCCAGGTCCAGAACATGCCAGTCCCTCGGCCTGTGGCCCGCCATCACGCAACCCCCGTCGACACCTGTCGGTGCATCACCAACTCATGTGCGCACGCGAACTTACTATGCACAGAAATTCGAGAGAAGGGACTCGGGCCTTGACCCTTGGTCCTGAACACGGGCTATGCGGCTTCGGCCAGCGTAGTTGATGTTGGTTGGAGTGCTTGCTCATAGGCGATCGGGCTGCGGTGGCCGAGGCGGGAGTGGCGTCGGACTGTGGTGTGGCGGTGCAGCCGGCGGAAGAGGTCAAGGTGAGCCTCGCGCTCGGTGTCCCAGGCCCGGCGGCCCTGGAGGGTCTCCCGTTTGCAGGTCGCGTTGAACGACTCGGCGAGTGCGTTGTCCGCGCTGGAGCCGATGGCGCTCATGGACTGGGTGACACCCGCTTCGCGGCAGGCGTCGGCGGAGGCCCGACTGCAGTACTGGGCTCCGTGATCGCTGTGGAAAACGGCGCCGGCGAGGCTGCCGCGGGTCCGTTCGGCCGCATGCAGGGCGTCGATGACGAGGTCGGCCCGCATGTGATCGGCGATCGCCCATCCCGCCAGGCGTCGCGAGGCGAGGTCGATCACGGTCGCAAGGCAGCGGAACCTTCCGCCGGCCAGGGGAAGACAGGTGAGGTCACCGACGTACTTGGTGTTCGCCTGGTCCGCCGTGAAGTCGCGGCCGATCAGGTCCGGGACCTTCGCCGCGGCCGGGTCGGGGACAGTGGTGCGGTGTTTGCGGTGCAGGCGGAGCCCGGCCGGCCCGATCGTCTGCATGATCCGAGCGACGCGCTTGTGATTCACCACCTCGCCGGTCTCCCGGAGCCCGGCGGTGATCCTGGGAACGCCGTAGGTGCCGTCCGAGGCCCGGTGAAGCGTGCGTATCCGGGCAGCGAGCTTCGCCTCGGCGGCCTGGCGGGCCGCCCTCACGGCCGCTGTCTTGCGCCAGTGAGAGAAGCTCGATCGGCGATGCCCAGGATGGTGCACAGCCGCTTCACGCCGTAGCGGCGCTGGTGGTCGGCGACGAACTGGAAGCGGTTCACCAGCGCGTCTCCCCAGCGAAACACTTCGCGGCCTTCCGTGGGATCTCGCGTTCTTCCTCCAGCTCACGGACCTTCTTGCGCAGTGCGGCGTTCTCCGCTTCCAGAGGCGTGGGCGGCTCGGCGGGCGTCTCCGCACGGCGTCCCCGTGGCCGGCTCGCGCCGGCCGCCCGGACCCGGTTCCGCAGGGGTTTCCGGGTTGACTCCCAGGTCGGCGGCGACCTGCCGGATCGTCGCCTCGGGCCGCGACTGGTACAGCGCGACCGCGTCCGCCTTGAACTCCTGCGGGTAGTGCTTCATGACCACGAGATGTCCGTTCTCAGATCCTCAGGATCCAGTGCCTCGTGTGTCCAAGATCAGGGGTCAAGACCCGCGTGGGTGGCACGGTAGGTCGATCAATTGCTGGCGGCGACGCCGGAGACATCGGAATTGGATGTGCTGCGGGCGCTGCCTTCGGTGCTGTCAGCGGAGGTGCTGGCGGAACGGTCCTCAAGGCGGTTGGAAAGGGATAGCGTGAGCCAGTTGCGCTGTTGGGACCCTTGCGCTGGGTGGCGCGAGGGTCCCAGTCAATCCAAGGAGGAGTTTATGACTTTGGCGGGCGTCGCCGTAATGGCTGGTGTGGCTTTCTTGGGAATGGTGGCCGTTTTTCTTCCTGAAATTCTCTTCAAGATCTCACTCAAACTCAGTGGTAATCGATCTCCGGAACCTGGTCGTCGCGGCATCCAGATAGTCCGGATATGTGGCGCAGTAGTGGCTGTGGTCACTCTCTTCCTGATCTTCGCGGACCGGGTGGCCCGCTGAGAGACGGGAAGAGGGGAGTCCTTCTACGACCTCGCCGACGACATGGGCAAACGGATGGCCGGAGTCCGTTGGGCCGCCCCGGAGCGGCCAGGGGATGGACCAGTCCCTGACCCCCTGGTTGTCCGCCGCGAAGACCAGTTGGCCGCCGTGCGGTCTCCTGACGTGCCGGGGGCGCAGGAGCACCGGGTTGCTGAAGCGATGGGGAGTGGGGCGCAGCCGGGCGAGACGGTGGAAGGCGGCGAGCGCGGGCGGCAAGCGGGCGAGTTCGCCGTCCGCGAGCGCCTTGGGGTCCGGCTCGGTTTCCTCGGCCGGGCACCAGCCCGGAACGAGCATCTCCAGAGCGAGGACGGGGTCTGTGCGACGTGGTCGATCCAGCCGGAGGGTGGGAGTGGCCCGGAGGGGGAGTGGTGGCGTGAGGTGAGGACCACGGGGTGTGCGTCACGGGCTCACCGTAGGGTGTGATCGGGACGGACCGAGTCCTTATCGGTAACGGATCATGACGTTGCGTGATCGTTCAGATGGCGGGGCCGTACTGCCCTCGGGGTCGCCTCGACGGAAGTTGGTGGACACCCACAGAGACAACCCCGACCGCAAGGTCCGCCTCAGCTTCCTCGGCTGAGCCGCCTCCGGCCGGTGCGGTCTCAGCTCAGCGCCCGCACCACGGTGACCGGGCAGTCCGCGTGGTGCAGCAGTGCCTGGCTGACCGAGCCGAGCAGCATCCCGGCGACCCCGCCGTGACCACGCGCCCCGGCCACCACCAGCTGCGCCTCGCGCGTCGCCGCCAGCAGCGCCTGCCGGACCCGGCCACGCTCGAGGCGCGGCTGGACCGTGACCCCCGGATGCGCGGCCGCCCAGGGCCTCACCGCCTCCTCCAGCAGCCGCCGGTGCCGCAGTTCGAGCTGATCGAGGTCCACCACCACGCTCAGCGGATCACCCGGATCCTCGTACGGCGTGGGCTCGCTCCAGGTGTTCCACACGTGCAGGGCCACCAGCGGAGCCCCGCGCAGTTCGGCCTCCGTGAACGCGAAGGACGCGGCGGCGTTCCCGGCGGGCGAGCCGTCCGCGGCCAGCAGCACGGGGCCCCGCGGGTCGGGCCGCCCGCGCACCACCATCACCGGGCCGTGCCCGTGCGCCGCCAACTGCATGGTCGTCGAGCCCAGCAGCAGGTCACCGAAGAGGCTCCGGCCGCGCCGCCCCAGCACGGTCAGCACCGCGTGCCGCGACTCGGTCCGCAGCACGGTCAGCGCGTCGCCCGACGCCACGGTGCGGGTGATCTCCAGGCCCGGGACGCGCTCGTGGAGCCGCTGCTCGGTCTCGGCCAGCACCCCGTGGATCATCGGATCGAGATCGGCGGGGCGGGCGAACGCGTGCACGATCCGCAGCCGTGCACCGCGCAGCCGCGCCTCCTCGGCCGCCATGTCGGCGGCGGCGAGGCTGGAGGCAGAGCCGTCCACCCCGACCATCACCGTGTCGTCCACCACACACCCCCGTCCCCGGAAGGGGTCACCGAGTACCCACGCCGGACGGCCGCTACGCGCCCGGTTCCCGCGCTTTGTCCGGTGCGCCCCGCTGACCTGCGGCGACACGAGGCCCTCGGCGATCTTTGCCGCGCCCCCGGAACCTGTCCATCCGTGACAACACCCATGTTCCGGCCGAATGGCGGGATGGCACCATTACGCCGGTGGGGGGTGCCACCCGGTGCCGTGGGACGGTCCGTCCGGCCCCGCCCACCGGACGACTTCAGAAGAACGGGAAGGGGACGGGCTGTGCCTGCTCCACGGATGAGCGCGACACCGCTGCCGGGCATCGGTGTGAAATACGACCTCACCACGCGTGAGCACGAGCACCTGTCCGTCATCGCGCACCGCGACGGTGCCCGGACGGTCAACGTCTACAGCTCCGACGACCCGGACGCCTGCGCCCGTTCGATGCGGCTGAGCGTCGCCGAGTCGGCCGCGCTGATCGACGCGCTGATGCCGGCCCACCACAGCCCGAACCTGCTGCACACCACCGACCTGGGGCTGGTGGCCGAGCGCATCGAACTGTCCTCGGTGTCCCACTGGAACGGACGGCTGCTGGGTGAGACCCGGATGCGTACCGACACGGGAGCGTCGATCGTGGCCGTGCTGCGCCGCGCGGAGGCGATCCCGTCGCCCGCGCCGGACTTCCGGCTCGCCGGCGGGGACACACTGATCGTCATCGGCACCCGCGAGGGCATCGACGCCGCCGCCGAGCTCCTCGGGCGGGAGTGAGCGCGTGCACTCTTCCGCGGTCTTCCTCATCGAGTTCGGCGCGATCATCCTCGGTCTCGGCCTGCTCGGCCGCCTCGCCGGACGCCTCCAGTTCTCGCCCATCCCCCTCTACCTGCTGGCCGGCCTCGCGTTCGGTGAGGGCGGCCTGCTGCCGCTCGGCGCCAGCGAGGAGTTCGTCGCGATCGGCGCCGAGATCGGCGTGATCCTCCTGCTGCTGATGCTCGGCCTCGAGTACACGGCCAGCGACCTCGTCTCCAACCTCAAGACGCAGTACCCCGCCGGTCTCGTCGACATGACGCTCAACGCCCTGCCCGGCGCCGCCCTCGCCCTGCTCATGGGCTGGGGCCCGGTCGCCGCCGTGGTGCTCGCGGGCGTCACCTGGATCTCCTCCTCCGGTGTCATCGCCAAGGTCCTCGGCGACCTCGGCCGGCTCGGCAACAGAGAGACCCCGGTCATCCTCAGCATCCTCGTGCTCGAGGACCTGGCGATGGCCGTCTACCTGCCGATCATCACCGCCCTGCTGGCCGGCGTCAGCCTCGCCGCGGGCAGCGTCACCCTCGCCATCGCGCTGGGTGTCGCCGGGCTCGTGCTCTTCGTCGCCGTCCGCTACGGACGCGTGATCTCCCGCTTCGTCTCCAGCGACGACCCGGAGAAGCTGCTGCTCGTCGTGCTCGGCCTGACCCTGCTGGTCGCCGGCATCGCCCAGGAGCTCCAGGTGTCGGCCGCCGTGGGCGCCTTCCTCGTCGGCATCGCCCTGTCCGGCGAGGTCGCGGAGGGCGCGCACAACCTGCTGGCGCCGCTGCGCGACCTGTTCGCCGCGGTGTTCTTCGTCTTCTTCGGCCTGCACACCGACCCGCAGTCCATCCCGCCGGTCATCCTGCCGGCGTTCGGCCTGGCCGTCGTCACCGCGCTGACGAAGATCGCCACCGGCTGGTGGGCGGCCCGCCGGGCCGGCATCTCGCCCAAGGGCCGCTGGCGCGCGGGCGGCACCCTGGTGGCGCGCGGCGAGTTCTCCATCGTCATCGCGGGACTCGCGGTCACCGCCGGCATCGAGCCCCAGCTCGGCCCGCTGGCCACCGCGTACGTCCTGGTCCTGGTGGTGCTCGGCCCGCTCACCGCCCGCTACACCGAGCCGATCGCGATGCGCCTGGCCGGGCGTCGCACGCCCGCGCCCGACACCCTGCCGGCCCAGCACGGCACGCCCGCCGCGGAGACGCTGGAGCCGATGGAGGACAGCGGCCGCGACCGCTGAGCCCGTCTGCGCGTTCGGCCCGGACAGCCCGCGAGGGAGCTGCCCGGGCCGTCGTGCGTCCGGGGCGGTGCCTCAGTCGGCCGGCCGCACCGGCATCAGCAGCGAGAACGTGTGCTCGTCCTCGGGGCGGCGGATCGCGAGCGGGGCCGTGGGGGCGCCGAACTCCAGGACGAGCCGGTCACCGGCCGCCGCGGCGAGCGCGTCCAGCAGGAACGCCCGGTTCACCGCCACGAGGTCCGGCGCGTCGGCGCCCTCCGGGGCCGGGGCGACCTCGCCGTCGCCCGAGACCGCCAGCACCGTCAGCTCGCACCGCGCGTCCCCGCCGTCCTCGTACGGCCGGACCGGACCCGAACGCACGGCCTCCGTGAACGCCGGCACGTCCACCTCGGCACGCCGCCCGGCGGGCAGCCGCACCAGGCGCCGGTAGTCGGGGAAGTCCTGCTCCAGACACCGGCCGCCGGTCTGCCGGTCACCGGCCTCCAGGGTCACGCGGCCGCCGTCCACGGCGAGGCGCACCTCGTCCTCGCCGTCCAGCAGCGCCCGCATCGCGTCGGCGAGGGGCAGCGGCACGGTCGCCTGCACCCGGCCGCCGTCGTGTCCGCCGACGGCGGTGCGTGCCACGGCCATCCGGTAGCGGTCGGTCGCCACCACGTGCAGCGCGTCGCCCTTGACGTCGAGGTGGACGCCGGCGAGCACCGGCAGCTCCGGGTCGGTGCCGGCCGCGAAACGGACCGCGTCCAGTGCGGCGGCCAGACCGGGACCGGACACGGACAGCCGGGCGGCGGTGCGAGGTGAGGTCATGGGGTTCTCCCTGTCGTCGAGTAGGGCGCGGAGCGCGGAGAACTCGGCGCGGGTGGCCGACAGCCCCTCCTCCAGCCGGCGCAGATGCGCCTCGAGGAGCCGGCGCACGAGATCGGTGTCGGCGGCCGCCCAGCCGGCCAGGACCAGCCGGACGTCCGCCAGCGGCATCCCGGCGCGGCGGAGCCGGGCCAGCACCCGGGCCTCGTCCAGCTGCTCCGGCGCGTACCAGCGGTAGCCGGTGACCGGGTCGACCTGGTCGGGAACCAGGACCCCGGCACGGTCGTAGAACCGCAGGGCGCTGACGCCCAGCCCGCTCTCGCGGGCCGTCTCACCAATGCTGCGCATCTCGCTCTCCACACCTCGGACCCTGCCGCCTCGACAAGGTCGAGGGTCAAGCCCCGCCCCCGCGACGCGTACGGCCGAGCGGGTGACGGCTTCACCCGCGGGGGCGGAGGCGAAGCCCACGGCGTACCACCGGCGCACGGCGGCGCGTTGCTCCGGCATGGACAGCACTGAGACGGCGCGGCGCCTTCTCGGGCACGACGCCGTGAGCCGGCCGTACGCGCAACTGACCGGGGGCCACCCGGCGAACACACCGATCTACGCGGAACTCGTCGCGGAGTGGCGGGCGAAGGGGCACACGGTCCCGGCGCACCGGGACGGACTGTGGGCGTCCTTCGCCGCCGCGACCGCGAGCGACCGCGGCCCGGCGCCCGCCGTGCCGTTCCGCGTCCCGGCCCTCCTGCCGGCTCCCGGGACGTCCGGCGAGGAGAAGACGTCCGGCGAGGAGAAGACGTCCGACGAGGAGAAGACGTCCGAAGAGGCGCCGGAGCCGGACGTCACCAGCAGTCCGGACGCGACGGATCCGCGCTGACCGGTGCGAGCACCGCGAGCGTACCGGTCGCCCGGCGCAGCGCCCGCTCGAGCGGCTCCGCCGCGTGCAGCGCTCCGGTGCCGTCCGGCGGGACCAGCCACTCCAGCCGCCCGGAGGGCCGGTACGGCGGCGGCACGGCCACCCAGGAGCCGCGCCCCACGTGCCGCACCCCGAATCCCACCCACTCGCTGTCCGGGTCGGGCGGCAGGAAGAAGCCCACGCGGCGTGCCGTGACGTCCACCAGCGTGGGTCCCGGCATCTCGAGCGGATCGCTCCAGAGCAGGTCCAGGGCCAGCAGCCCCAGACGGTCGGGAACGCTCAGCACGTCCCAGTACCGGCCCGCCGCGAGCAGGGCCGTCCCCGGGGGGCGGTCCCACCGGCGCTTGCACTCCTGCGGGTCCGTGGCCGCCGCGGCCAGCCATTCGACGGCCTGTTTCCATCTGGTGTCGTGCATGTCCCACCCCGGGCACGGTCGGCACGCCGCCACGGGCGCGTGCGATAGCGCCACATGGTGGTGCATATATCTGTTCTCCGGAAGGGGTGGGACGGCGCCGGTTCCCGGCGAGCGGGGAACGGAACCCGGACACCCCCGGGAACCGGGGACCCGGCCGGGGGTGTCCTGTGCCTGGGGAGCGGGTCTCAGTCGCCGCTCTCGGCGCTCTCGCCCTCACGCTTCTTCAGCCGGGCCGCCTCCTTGCGGACCTCGGCCTGGGTGGCGCGTTCCCGCTCCAGCCACTCGGGGCGCTCCTGCTTCAGCGCCTCGATCTGCTCGGTGGTGAGCGGCTCGGTCACCCCGGCGCGGGCCAGGCCGGAGATCGAGACGCCCAGCTTGGCCGCGACCACCGGGCGGGGGTGCGGGCCGTCGCGCCGCAGGTCCCGCAGCCACTGCGGGGGATCGGCCTGGAGCGCGTTCAGTTCCGCGCGCGAGACCACGCCCTCCCGGAACTCGGCGGGAGTGGCCTCGAGGTACACACCCAGCTTCTTCGCCGCGGTCGCGGGCTTCATCGTCTGGGTGCTCTGGTGCTGCGTCATGGCGTCCAGGGTATCGAGCGTGTGCACGGCCGCCGACCACGGCCGGTAACCTGGCCAGGTGACCGGCCCGGAAGTGTCCCCCTCGTTCCGCCTCGTGTACGTCCCCGGCGTGATGCCCGACAAATGGGTGCGGGTCTGGAACGAGCGGCAGCCCGACGTCCCGCTGACCCTCACCCAGGTGCCCGCGGGACCGGCGCACGGGATGCTGCGGGACGGCGAGGCCGACGCGGGGCTCGTCCGGCTCCCCGTCGACCGGACGGTGCTCAGCGCCATCCCCCTCTACACCGAGCGGACGGTCGTCGTGGTCCCCAAGGACCACCTGGTCACCGCCGCCGACTCGGTCACCGTCGAGGACCTCGCGGACGACATCGTGCTGCACCCCCTCGACGACGTGCTCGGCTGGGAGACCCTGCCGGGCCGCCCCGCCCTGGAACGCCCGGCCACCACCGCCGACGCGATCGAGCTGGTCGCCGCCGGGATCGGCGTGCTCGTGACGCCCCTGTCGCTGGCCCGGCTGCACCACCGCAAGGACCTCACCCACCGCCCGCTGGAGGACGCGCCCGCCTCGAGCGTGGCGCTGGCCTGGCCGGAGGCGGCGACCACGGACCTGGTCGAGGACTTCATCGGCATCGTGCGCGGCCGGACCGTCAACAGCACCCGCGGCCGCCGGCCGCAGCCCGCGCAGGAGAAGAAGCCGGACAGGAAACCGGAGAGGAAGAAGGACGGGCCCGCCGCGCGCAACGCCGCCCGCGGCCGGCGGGGAACCGGCGGCGGAACGGCGAAGAACCCCCGGCGGGGCAAGCCCCGCCGCAGGTCCTGAACCGCGGGCCGCGAAGGCGTCAGCGGACCGTCCCCGAGGGCGACGGTGCCGGGGAGGCCGTGTTGAGGTCCTCCAGCTCCTTCGGGATCGGCAGGGCGAGCACCGGCGCGCCCGCCTGCGGCGCCGGCGGCGTCACCTGCTCGCGCGGCAGCTTCGGCGGGCTGGTCTGCTGGAAGTTGACCTGCTCGTGATTGACCAGGCCGGTCCTCTCCAGCACCGTGATGTGGTCCAGCACGGTGTCGTTGGCCTGGTCGGCGAGCTGCCGGACCAGCGTGTTGCGGGTGTTCGCCCGGATCTTGGCGATCACGGGGAAGATCTGCCCGTGCGTCACCCGCATGATGTTCACGGCCGTGGAGTCGAACTCCTTGCCGTTGGTGGCCTTCACCGTCTCCACGAACCCCTGCTGCTGCGGCGACGCCTGGTTCGGCAGCGTGATGCCGAGCTCCAGTGCGATCCTGCGGCAGCTGGCGTCCAGCCGGCCGTGCCCGACCACCAGGTGCTCGCCCGCCTCCTTCATCTCCGGCGTCGTACCGCGCTCCATCGCCAGCAGTCCCAGGGGGTGCTCCCACAGTCCGGCCGCGCGCACCTTCACCACGAAGTCGCGGTCCTCCTCCGTCAGGGGGCCGTAGTTCGTGTTGGCCACCACCCGGTCCTGCTTGGTGGATGTGGTCTGTACGCCCAGCATGGTGGGATAGGCGAGCGCGGTGAGGGTCAGGATCATGGCTCCGCCCACGAACGCGGTTCCTGCCGTGCTGCGCGAGAAGCGCATCGTGCCTCCTGGGTTGAGAACGGCCCAACACCAGGAAGTACGGACGGGGAGCGCGTAACAGTCACCCTCCGGGAAAGAATTTCCGGCCGCTTCGGACGGCGGGGCCGCGGTACGGCTCTCCACGGCTCCGGGCCGGCACCGGTCAGGTCCTCCGGCGGGCGGCGGCCAGCCAGTCCCAGGCCGCCCGCGCCGTGAACTCCGCCTGGCCGCCGCGCAGCAGCAGGTCCGCCGTGGTGAACTCCGGTGCGTCGGCCTGCGCGGCCACGTAGGGGACGGCGACGCAGCGCATTCCGGCCGCGTGCGCGGCGGCAGCGCCCGGCGCCGCGTCCTCGACCACCACGCAGTCCGCCGGGTCCGCGCCGAGCCGCCGCGCCGCCTCCAGGAACACGTCGGGGGCCGGCTTGCCACGGGCGACCTCGTCGGCCGACACGACGGTCCGCAGGTACGAGTCCAGCCCGGTGCCGGCGAGGATCGCGCCGATCGCCTCGGCCGAGGAGCCCGACGCCACGGCCATCGGGACGCCCTCGCCCGCCAGCCGCTCCACGAACGCGCGCATCTCGGGGAACACCGTGGTCTTCGTCCGGGCCAGCTCCAGATAGTGGCGGTTCTTGACCGCGACCAGCTCGTCCACCGACGCGGGCAGGACGTAGCGGCGACGCCAGTCGGCGATCGTCTCGCGGGTGCTGATGCCGACGTAGCGCTCGTGCTCCTCCCACGTGAAGTCCGGGACGCCGTACTCCTCGAGCGTGCGGCGTCCCGCCTCGTAATAGTTCGGCTCGCTGTCCACGAGTGTTCCGTCGAGATCGAAGACGACCGAGAGGGTGCCGAGTGAGCTCATGCGTCCAGCATGGCAGGGCCTAGGCGCGCGCCGACCGGCCGATCGACTCCACCAGCGGCAGCAGACGGTGCGGCACCCGCTCCCGCAGCGCCACCTCGGTACGGGTGCGGACCACGCCGGGCAGTCCGATCAGCTTCTGGATGACGTCCTCCAGATGGGCGTTGTCACGGGCCACCACCCGGGTCAGCAGGTCGCCGCCGCCCGTGATGGAGAACGCCTCCACGATCTCCGGCACCGCGGCCAGCGCGTCCCCCACCTCGTCGAGGTGCCCCTGGGTGACCTCGATGTGCACGAACGCCAGCACGGGGTGGCCCAGCGCGGCGGGGGAGAGGGCGGGGGCGGTGCCGGTGATCACGCCGTCGCGCTCCATGCGGTCGAGCCGTGCCTGGAGTGTGCCGCGCGCCACGCCGAGGATCCGCGCGTACTCACGCACGCTCGTGCGCGGCTGCTCCAGCAGCAGCCGCAGGATGCGGGTGTCGAGTTCGTCCACGGCCACGGGGTCGTCGCTCCGGAGTCGGCCATTGGCATGGAGATGGCCGGAGGAATGCCGAAAACACTGTACCAATGGCCCATTCAATCGGGTGCCAGTTGAGCCACTGGCGGGGAAGATGCTGATATGGGTGCGTCGATGGCGCTGCGGACCCGCGGCGCCTTTTTCATGCCACGACACATGTCGTACGAGATGCCAGGGGGCGGTAGGTGCTGAAGAAGGTGTTCATGGCTCCGGATCCGGGACGGATCCGGCTGCGGTTCGCGACGCGGGCCGTGCTCGGCATCGGGCTGGCCGTCGTCGCCTGCGGGCTCGCCGGGCACTCGCTCACCGGCACGATCACCGGCGGGCTCGCCGCGCTCCTCGCCCTGTTCACCGTCACCGACGCCACCGTCCGCGGGCAGGCCGTCACCACGGCCCTCCTGCCCGCCGCCGGCCTGCCCGTGCTGGCCGTCGCCGCGGCGCTCCAGGACCACGCGGTGGCCCGGGACGTCGCCTTCCTCGCCGTGGTCGGGCTCGGCGTGTACGCCAGGCGCTGGGGGCCACGCGGGCACAGCCTCGGCATCTTCGCCTTCATGACCTTCTTCGCGGCGCAGTTCCTGCACGCGAGGGTCGGTCAGCTCGCCGAGCTGTCCGCCTCCGTGCTGCTGTCCGTGGCGACGGCGGGCGCGGTGCGCTTCGGGCTGTGGTGCTACGAGCGGCGGCTGCCCCCGGTGGTCGTGCCCGCCCCGCCCGGCGGCACCGGACTGGCCCGCATCACCACCCGCCAGGCGGTCCAGGCGACGGCCGGCGCGGGCTTCGCCCTGCTCGTGGGCCAGCTGGTGTCCGCAGAGCGGTGGTACTGGGCCGTCGGCGCCACCTGGTGGGCGTTCGTCAACACCACCTCGCGCGGCGAGACCCTGGTGCGCGGCTTCCGCCGCGTGCTCGGCACGGTCATCGGCGCCGGGCTCGCCCTGTCGGTCGCCGTCCCCGCGCACGGCGACGGCGCGGTCACCGCCCTCGTCGTCGCCGTCTCCGTCTTCGGCATCTTCTACACGGCGGCCCTCTCGTACACCTGGATGATGCTCTGGGTGACGGTCCTCGCCGCCATGCTCTACGGCCTGCTGGGCGTGCTCACCCCGTCCCTGCTGGCCCTGCGCATGGCGGAGACCGGCGTGGGCGCGCTCGGCGCGGCGCTGGCGGTGGTCTTCGTCCTGCCCGTGTCCACGCACAGCGTCACCGACGCGTGGATCCAGCGGGCGCTGCGCTGCGTGCACGCCTGCACGGCGCAGACGGCCGCGCGGCTGGCCGGCGACCCGGACGCGGACCCGGCGCCCTCGGTGGCGGAACTGGAACAGCTCCTCGCCCGGGTACGCCTGTCGGTGGCGCCCCTCGTGCACCCGCTGAACCCGATGCTCGGCCGCAAGCGGCGGGCCCGCCGGGTGCTGGCGCTGCTCGACGACTGCGCACGCGAGATCCGCGGCCTGGTCGCCGTGGCCGCCGACCCGGAGGCCTCGCACGACGCCCGCCTGGCGGCGGCCTGCTGGCGCGTCGAGGCAGCGGTGGAGGCCCTCACGGCGGGCCGCGACATAGAGCTGCGCACCGTCCCCTCCACGACGGAACCGGCCCTGGCCCACCTCCACACCCTGGAACGCACCCTCGCAGAACTCTCGACACCCCTCCGGACGCCGTCGGGCTCACCACTGGTGGGCGCGTGAGCACGGGAAGGGCTGCCGGCTGACCTGACGCACGGGCGCGGCAAGGCTTGCGGGCGGGCCACCCGCCCGGGCAGGCGCAGGGGGCATCCGCTGGTCAGCGCATCCGGGGAGGCGCGCTGGCCGCGCCGCCGGCTGGACTGGTCACGGCGTGCCGGTGTCCGCGGCCGGCGCGACGCCTGGCCGAGCACGGAGGGCGGTGTCCTCCAGCCGGGCGCGGCCGGCCGCCCTGCCGGGCTCGGCCCGCCACGGCGTGCCCGTGCCTTCGGCCGGGGCGCCGCCTGCCTGCTCGCCGAGGATGGTGTCCTCCTGCGCGGCGCAGGCGGCCGCCCCGCCCGGCTGGACTGGTCACGGCGTGCCCGCGTCCGCGGCCGGCGCGACGCCCGCCCGCCGACGGCGGTGTCCCCCTGCCCCGCGCCTCACCGTCGTGCACGGCCGGCCAGGTGCGCCGCAGAGGTTCGCTGTCCATCCGCGCGTCCGCCTCGTGCGGCGGGGCGGGTCCGTGCCGTGCGCCAGCGGCCTCGCGGGGTGCGGCGCTCCCACCGGTTGCCTGACGGCGTGCGTCAGGACCTGTCGCCCCGCGGCCGCGCCCCCTCATCCGCCGCACGCCCGGCCGCGGCGGGCCGTCCGGTCTCGGCGGCCCCGGGTGAGCCGCCACCCCGCCCTCTCCGCCCGTCACGACCCGGCCGGGACGGCCGTTCCCCGTACGCCAAAGGGCCCGCTCCGGATGACCGGAGCGGGCCCTTCAGGCGTCCTGCGAGAGGGTCGCCCGCGTCAGCGGGCCGGGGCGCTCTGGGGCTGCTGCGGGGCGATGCCCAGGGCGGTCGTGTACCTGGCCAGGGCCAGCTTGCCGATGGTCGGGTAGGGGCCGAGCGGCTCGGACGCGGGGCACTCCGCCTCCTTCGCGGCCTCTTCGACGAGCGAGGCGTCGATCTCCGGGCCGATCAGGTACGGCGCCAGCGCCAGCTGCTGCGAACCGGCGTTGCGCAGCTGCTCGGCCACGGAGGCGATGGAGCCCTCCTGGTCGAGGGCGGCGGCCATCACCGGCACGGCGAGGCGCGCGGCGAGCAGCATGCCGGTGATGCCGGCCGCCTGCACCGCCTCGTCGCCGCCCACGGAGGCCAGGATGATGCCGTCCGCGGCGGTGGCCACGGTGAACAGGCGGGCGCGGTCGGCGCGGGCCAGACCCGCCTCGGAGAGCCGCACGTGCAGCGCCTCGGCGAGCAGCGGGTGCGGGCCGAGGACGTCGGTCAGCTCGGCGGCGACGCGGCTGTCCATGACGGCCTGGCGGATCTGGCGCAGCAGCGCGCTGTCCGGGCCGGCGAGCAGCGGCACGACGACGGCGACGGGGCCGTCGGGCTCCTTGACGTCGGAACCGGCGGCACGCGCCTGCTGGTAGCGGGCCGTGCGCTCCTCGGCCGCGTGCGCGAGGACGGAGGTCAGCGAGGGGGACTCCTCGTCGCTCCCGTCGAGGTAACCGATCCGGGCGTCGAGACCGGGCAGCTCGGAGCGTGCGATGCTCACGACCTCGTCGGCGAGCGAACGGGCGGCACTACTGGGCGTACCCGGCACGGCGAGGACGAGCGCGGGCGCGCCCTCGGGAGCCACCAGAGGTTCGGGACGGCGGTGCCGTCCGGGCTGGCGGGGGCGCGGCATTCGTACGGGCAGGCCGGACGCGGGCCCAGTGGGGGTGCTCATGCTGCGGCATGTTAGTGGCTTCCGGTGGTCTCCTGTTCGGGGAGGGGGCGGGTGAGCGGTATCCGTCCGGTTTTGTCGGATGAGTTACGTACGGGTGTCGGTCGTGAGGGTGACGTCCGTTCCCCTCGTGCTCGTCACGCACAGCATCCTCTCGTCACCCGGAAGAGCGAGGGGACCAGCGGAAAGGTCCTCGGCGATCCGCACCGCCCCGTGCAGCGGATCGCCCTCGGCGGGGACCCGCCGCGCGCGGGGCAGCAGCTCCGCCAGCCGCTCGTCCAGCGGTGCCAGCACCACCTCGCCCAGCCCGAACAGACCGCCGGTGCAGCCCACCACGGACGTGCCGTCCGCCGGGCACACCGCCGCCGCCGAGTCGGCCATGTGCCGGGCCGCCGTCCGCACGATGTCCACGGCCACCGGGTCCCCGCCCGCCGCGCACGCGCCCACGCGCGGGGCGAACGAGGCGAGCACCGCCGCCCGGTCGGCGCGCGGGTACACCTGCCCCGGCAGTCCGGTCACCGGGCCGAACATCTCCTCCGCGTCCGCCAGCAGCCGCGCCGAACCACCGTGCCGCCCGTCGTGCGCGCGCAGTGCCGCCTCCAGGCCCGCCCGGCCGATCCACGCCCCGCCGCCGCAGTCGCCGAGCAGGTGGCCCCAGCCGTCCGCCCGCCGCCAGCCGGCCAGATCGGTGCCGATCGCGATCAGACCCGTGCCCGCCGCGATCACCGCTCCGGGCCGCGGCCCGAGCGCGCCCACGTACGCCGTGACCGCATCGGCCGCCAGCGCCGCCCGCGTGACGCCCAGTTCGCGGGCGAGCCCGCCCGGCAGCTCCGCGCGCAACGCGTCCCCCAGACTGGCCATCCCCGCCGCGCCGATCGCGGCCGTGTCCAGTCGCTCCAGCCCCGCCTCGGCGCACAACGCCCGCGCCATCGGCACCAGTTGCTCCATGAGGTGACCCGGGTCGAGTCCCCGCCCGCCGGTGCGCACCGGCACGTCCGAGGAGGCCCGGGCCAGCGGGCCGCGCCCGGACGCCCCGACGACGGCCCGCAGCCCGGAGCCTCCGGAGTCCACGGCGAGGTAGCCGGCCCCGGTCACGGCAGGCGCCAGTCCACCGGCTGCCCACCCTGACGGATCAACAGATCGTTGGCCCGGCTGAACGGGCGGGAGCCGAAGAACCCGCGGTCGGCGGACATCGGCGACGGGTGTGCCGATTCCACGGCCGGCAGATCACCCAGCATCGGGCGGCAGTTGCGGGCGTCGCGTCCCCACAGGATGGAGACCAGCGGCTTGCCGCGTGCGGCCAGCGCGCGTATCGCCTGCTCGGTGACCTCCTCCCAGCCCTTGCCCCGGTGGGCGGCCGGCTTGCGCGGGGCCGTCGTCAGCGCCCTGTTGAGCAGCAGCACGCCCTGCTCGGTCCACGGGGTGAGGTCGCCGTTCGACGGCTGGGGCAGGCCCAGGTCGCTGTTCAGCTCGCGGAAGATGTTGATCAGGCTGCCGGGGAGGGGACGTACGTCCGGGGCGACGGAGAAGCTCAGGCCCACCGCGTGCCCCGGGGTGGGGTAGGGGTCCTGCCCGACGATCAGGACGCGTACCTCGTCGAAGGGCTGCTGGAAGGCCCGCAGGACGTTCGCCCCCGCCGGGAGGTAGGTGCGTCCCGCGGCGATCTCCGCGCGGAGGAAGTCCCCCATCGCGGCGATCCGCCCCGCCACCGGTTCGAGGGCCTTCGCCCAGCCCGCTTCGACGATTTCGTTCAAGGGTCGTGGTGCCACGGGCGTCACCCTACTGCCGTGTCGACAGCGGCTATCAACCCGTGGCCCGGACCCGGCGGGATCCGCCCGGACCTCATCCGACGACCGCCGCCCGCACGCACAGCACGTCCGGCAGGTGGGCGGCCAGCTGCTCCCAGCTGTCGCCGTCGTTCGCGGACGCGTACACCTCGCCGTTGCGGTTGCCGAAGTAGACGCCCGCGGGGTCGGCGTCGTCGCTGCACATCGCGTCGCGCAGCACCGTGCCGTAGTGGTCCTCCCGCGGCAGCCCCGCCGACAGCGGCTCCCAGCTCCGTCCCGCGTCCCCGGTCCGGTAGACACGACAGCGCCGGCCGGCCGGGACCCGGTCGGAGTCGGCGTTGATCGGGAACACGTAGGCCGTGTCGCCGCGGTGGGGGTGCGTCACCATCGTGAACCCGAACGTCGAGGGGAGTCCCTCGCCGATGTCCGTCCAGTGGGCGCCGGCGTCGTCACTGCGGTAGACCCCCCAGTGGTTCTGCAGGAACAGCCGGTCCGGGTCCGCCGCGTCCCGGGCGATCTTGTGCACGCACTGCCCGAACTCCGGGTCGGGATCCGGCAGGAACACCGCGGACACCCCGGAGTTGGACGGCGCCCAGCTCGCGCCGCCGTCCAGGGTGCGGAACACGCCCGCCGTGGAGACGGCCACCGTGACCGCCCGCGGGTCGCGCGCGTCGGTCAGCACGGTGTGCAGGCCCTCACCGCCGCCGCCCGGCATCCACTTCGAGCGCGTGGGATGCTCCCACAGCGGTCTGACCAGCTCGAAGGACTCGCCGCGGTCCTCCGAGCGGTACAGCGCGGCCGGCTCCGTGCCCGCGTACACCACGTCCGGTTCGGCGGCGGCCGGGTGCAGTTGCCACACCCGCTCCAGCGACGCTCCGGTGTCCGGTGGGAACTTGACGGCCGGGCGGGCCGGTTCGGTCCAGGTGCGGCCCAGGTCGTCGGAGTGGAACACCGACGGGCCCCAGTGCGCGCTGTCCCCGCCGGCCAGCAGCCGAGGGCTCGGCCCCCGGGTGTCGATCGCGACCGAGTACACGGCCTGCGCCTTGAAGCAGGGGTCCTCGTCGAACTCCCAGGAGCCGCCTCGCCGGCGCCCGATGAACAGGCCCTTGCGGGTGCCCACGGCGAGCAGTACCTCGGTCATGCCGATCACCTCCGTGACATCGTCTTCGACGTCCTCGATCAGGACACCGGCCAGTGTGCACCCCACCACTGACAGTCACCGTCGGGCGCGGCACAACCGCAGGTCACGGCGGTGCGGCGGACCTCACGGAGCCCCACTGCGGGAGACCTGGCGCCCTCCGCCCGCTCGACAGGGCGCGCGGCGCCCGCCCCCGCCTCACTCCCGCCCCGGCAGCGCCCGCTCCAGGATCGCGTCCAGACCGGCCCCCGCCGGCAGCGTGCCGAAGGCGTGCCCCCAGTCGCCGCCGAGCCGCGTCGCGCAGAAGGCGTCGGCGACCGCGGGCGGAGCGTGCCGCACCAGCAGGGACGCCTGCAGCGTCAGCGCCATCCGCTCCACCAGACGCCGGGCCGTCACCGGCGACCCCTCGGCCAGCTGGTCCTTCAGCCCGGCCACGGCCGCGTCCAGCCGGGCGTCCGCCCCACGGGTCAGGGACAGCTCGTCGAACAGCGCCTGCGCGGTCGCCGGGTCCCGGCCGAGGGCCCGCAGCACGTCGAGGGCGTTGACGTTGCCCGAGCCCTCCCAGATCGACAGCAGCGGCGCCTCCCGGTAGTGCCGGGGCATGCCCGAGTCCTCGACGTACCCGTTGCCGCCCAGGCACTCCAGCGCCTCGGCGGTGAAGGCCGTGCCCCGCTTGGTGACCCAGTACTTGCCGGCCGCCGTCGCGATCCGCCGGAACGCGGCCTCCCCGGCGTCCCCGCGCACCGCGCGGTCCGCCGCACCGGCCAGCCGCAGGGTGAGCGTCGTGGCGGCCTCGGACTCCAGCGCGAGGTCGGCCAGTACGTTGCGCATGAGCGGCTGGTCCACCAGGCGCGCCCCGAAGGCGCTGCGGTGCCGCGCGTGGTGGCCCGCCTCGACGAGCGTCTTGCGCATCAGGGCCGCCGACATCATCACGCAGTCCAGACGCGTGCAGTTCACCATCTCGATGATGGTCTTCACGCCCTGCCCCTCGGGCCCGACCAGCCAGGCCACCGTCCCGTCGAACTCCGGCTCGGAGGAGGCGTTGGAGCGGTTGCCCAGCTTGTCCTTGAGGCGCTGGATGCGGAAGGTGTTGCGCGTGCCGTCGGGCAGCACCCGCGGCACGAGGAAGCAGGACAGCCCGCCCGGCGCCTGGGCCAGCACCAGGAACACGTCGCACATCGGCGCCGAGGTGAACCACTTGTGGCCGCGCAGGGTGTACACACCCGGCTCGGCGGTCGGCGTGGCGGACGTGGTGTTCGTGCGGACGTCGGAGCCGCCCTGCTTCTCGGTCATCCCCATGCCGGCCAGCAGCCCGCGCTTCTCGGCCGGCACGCGCAGCCCGGGGTCGTACTCACGGCTGGTCAGCAGCGGCTCGTAGAGCTTCGCCAGCTCGGGCTGCTTGCGCAGGGCGGGAATCGCCGCGTACGTCATGGACGTCGGGCAGCCGTGTCCCGCGTCGGTGTGGCCCCAGACGAGTCCGCCGGCCGTGCGCGCCACGTGCGCGCCGGGGCGGTCGTCGGCCCAGGGCGCGCCGGCCAGCCCCTCGGTGACGGCCGTGCGCATCAGGTGGTGCCAGCTCGGGTGGAAGTCGACCTCGTCGACGCGGTGCCCGTACCGGTCGTGGGTGCGCAGCTCGGGCTCGTGGCGGTTGGCCTGCTCGGCCCACTCCTGCGCCTCCTCGCTGCCCGCCGCCCGTCCCAGTCGGCGCAGATCCTCCTCCGCCCAGCCGGCGCCCTCCCGCCGTACCCCTTCGAGCAGGGCGACGTCGTCGGAGGCGTCGTACGGGGCCGGGGGAGGGGGCTGGTTGGTGACGTCGTGCGTGGCGCCGCCGACGACGCCGAGTCCGTACGAGGTCTGCCGCGACTCGTCCGTGCGCGTGAGGGTCATGACTGAGTGTTGCACTATTCCTTCGGTCGCATCAATAGTGCAGCGCGCAGGGGCGTCGCTCTCGGGTGGGCCTCAGGCGTGAGGGCCTAAAGTACGACCCCATGAGCGGCGACGACCCGGCGGAGCCGGCACCGGAAGAACCGCGGCTGCGCCCCCTCTCCGCGAGGTCGGTCGTCCTCAGCCTGCTGCTGGGCGCGCACCCGCCGGAGCTGTCGGCGCGGGAGCTCGGACGGCTGCTGGAGGGCTTCGGCGTCGGCGGATCGACGCTGCGGGCGGCGCTCAGCCGGATGGTCGCCGCCGGGGATCTGCGCCGCACGGACGCCGGCTATCGCCTCAGTGACCGGCTGCTGAAGCGTCAGCGCCGCCAGGACGAGTCCGTACGGCCGCGCACCCGCGCGTGGGACGGGGACTGGGAGCTGGTGGTCGTCACCGCGAGCGGACGCGGCCCGGCCGAACGGGCGGAGCTGCGCGCACGGCTGGCCGGACTGCGCCTCGCCGAACTGCGCGAGGGGGTGTGGCTGCGCCCGGCCAACCTGGAACGCCCGCTGCCCGCCGCCCTCGACGAGGTGGCCGAACGGGGGACGACCCGTCCCGCGCGGCCCGCCGCCGAACTCGCCGCGCGGCTCTGGCCGTTGGACGCCTGGTCGGGCGAGGCCCGCGCGCTGCTCGGGCACCTCGGGCGCACCGGGCGTCCGGCCGAGCGGCTGACCCTGTTCGCGGCCGTGGTGCGCCACCTGCTGGCCGACCCCGTGCTGCCCGCGCCTCTGCTGCCACCGGACTGGCCGGGCGACGCGCTGCGGGCCGCGTACGCGGACTACCGGCGGGAGCTGGAAGGCGAGGTGCGCACGCTGGTGGGCGGGTCCTGACCGCGCGCGGGCGGAGGCGCGGAGGCCGGCGGCCGTAGGGGGCGCCACGCGGGACGCCCCGTACGGCCGCCGCCCGTGGGGGTCTACCGGTAGGTGATGTCGGACGAGCTGTACTTGCAGTGCGTGCCGTCGGGGCCGGAGCCGTTGCCGCTCGGCTCCTTGCCGGTGTTGTTGCCGATGTACTTCTGGCACGGCACGATCTTCTTGCCGCTGTCGCCGACGATCGTGATGTTCCGCAGGGTCGCGCTGTCGCCGTAGTTGGTGTTGATGCCGGCGATGCGGCCGCCCTTCCAGGTCACCTCGATGGAGTTGAGGTTGATCGTCCGCTTGTACTGCGTGGAGCAGTTGCCGCAGGAGCGGACGAAGGTGCCGAAGTTCTGGACGGCGAAGCCGGACACGTTCAGCGTGCCCGCGCCGTTGAACTGGAAGACCTTGTCGCCTGCCTCCTTGGCGCCGCCGCCGCTGACGGTGTAGACCGCGCCGGACGACTTGCCCTTGAAGGTGGCCGCGTCCTCGCCGACGTCCTCCCACCAGACGTTCTGCAGCGTGCAGGAGCCCTCGCAGTGGATGCCGTCGGCGGCGGGGGCGCCGAGGATCACGTTCTTGAGGACCGCGCCGTCGGCCAGCTTCAGGATCGGACCCTGGTCCTCGTCCTGGCCGCCGGTGCCCAGGTCGCCGGTGCCGTACAGGCGTTTCATCCCGTAGTCCTTGGTGCCGGACACGGAGATGGTGGAGGAGACGCCCTGGCTGCCGTTGGGGGCCGGCCAGGACGCGGCCTGCGCGGACGGAGCCGCGGTGGTCAGGATCATGCCAACCGAAAGGCCGAGGGTGGCGAGCGTGCCGGTCAGTGCGCGCCCGCGGGTGCGCGGTCGTGTCGCGGATGTCATGTCGTTCCTTCTGTCGTGGTGTGGGGGTGCGGGGCCGGGTGGCGCCCTGTGGGTGAACGACGTTCACGGAGGTGCACGACGCGCGGGCCGCTTCCGCCCAACGGTCGCGGCACGGTCACGCCGATGAACGGAACGTAGAGGGAAAGCGCTTTCTGGTCAACGCCTCGCGTGGTTCCTGTTCGGCCAGGACGACAGACGCCGGCGGCCCGGAAGCCCGCGAGGGGTTTCCGGGCCGCCGGCGTGGCACGGCGGGTGGGGAACAGGTCAGACGGAGAGGTGGTACTGGTCCGGCACGCGGATCTCGGCGCCCAGCTCGCGGGCGGCCCGGCGGGCCCAGGAGGGGTCGCGCAGCAGCTCACGGCCCAGCAGTACGGCGTCCGCCTCGCCGCCCGCGAGGATCTTCTCCGCCTGCCCGGCGTCCGTGATCAGACCCACGGCGGCGACCGGCATCGGCGTCTCCCGGCGCACCCGTGCGGCGAACGGCACCTGGTAGCCGGGGCCCGTGGGGATGCGGACGCCGGGGGAGTTGCCGCCGGTGGAGACGTCGAGCAGGTCGATGCCCCGCTGGTGCAGGTCGGCGGCGAGGCGCACGGTGTCGTCCGGGGTCCAGCCGGCCGCGTCCAGCCAGTCCGTGGCGGAGACGCGGAAGAACAGCGGCTTGTCGTCCGGCCACTCCTCACGCACGGCGTCCGCCACCTCGAACGCGAACCGCGTCCGGTTCTCGTACGAACCGCCGTAGGCGTCGGTGCGGTGGTTGGAGTGCGGGGAGAGGAACTCGTTGATCAGGTAGCCGTGCGCGCCGTGGATCTCGGCGATCTCGAAACCGGCGGCGAGGGCCCGGCGGGCGGCCGCGCGGAACTGGTCCACGATCTCTCGTATCCGCTCCGTGCTCAGTTCGTCCGGCACCTGGTGGCGCTCGCTGAAGGCCACCGCGCTGGGCGCGACCGGCCGCCAGGCGCGGTCCGCCGGTCCGAGCGGCGCCCCGCCCTTCCAGGGCCTGTCGGTCGCCGCCTTGCGTCCGGCGTGCGCGAGCTGGACGGCCGGCACGGTGCCCTGCTGGGTGAGGAAGCGGGTGATCCGGCGGAACGCCTCGACCTGCGTGTCGTTCCAGAGCCCGAGGTCGTACGGGGAGATGCGGCCCTCCGGCGACACCGCCGTGGCCTCGACGACGATCAGTCCGGTGCCGCCGGTGGCGCGGGCGGCGTAGTGCGCGAAGTGCCAGTCGTTCGGCGCACCGGCCTCCGGGCCGTCCGGCGCGGCCGAGTACTGGCACATCGGCGCCATCCACACGCGGTTGGGGATCGTCAGGGCGCGCAGGGTGTACGGCTCGAAGAGCGTGCTCACGATGAGCTCCATTCGGCGGAGACGGCAGGTGTGCGGCTCGTACGATAGCCGTCGTAGTACGGCGGATGTCAAACTACGAAGGTTCTCGTACAATAAGGGCTCCCGGAGCACCATGGAGCCGCCGTGACGACCGTCCTTCCCAGCCGCCGCGTCCTGCCCCACCCCGCGCGGGACGAGATCCGGCTGGACTCGGTGCTGCACGCGCTGTCCGATCCCGTCCGGATGCGCATCGTCAGCGAACTCGCGGACGCCGAGGCCGCGTTGTCCTGCTCCCACTTCGACCTCCCGGTCACCAAGTCGACCACCACGCACCACTTCCGCGTGCTGCGCGAGAGCGGTGTGATCCAGCAGGTCTACGAGGGCACCGCCAAGATGAACGGCCTGCGCCGCGAGGACCTGGACGCCCTGTTCCCGGGCCTCCTCGACGCCCTCCTCACCGCGGCGAGCCACCAGGCGACGCGCGACACGCGGTCCTGACGCGCCGGCCGCGCGCGGTCGGCCGGTCTTCCCGGAGGCGGCGGCGCCCGGGCGTTCCCAAGGCCCCGACAGGGGTGTGCAGCAGGTTCCCGGCCTCCCTCGCCGTCAGGTGGCCGGTGAGGACGTGGCGGGGGAGGCCGTCGGTGCGTGCGAGCAGCGTACGGGTCCCGCGCGCCGCGTCGGCCGGGGAGGCGCCCCGCCGTCCGGGCCGCTCGCGGCCGCCTCCGTGACGAGGCGGACAGGCCTGCGGAACCGCGCGACCTGCTCCTCGGCAAGGCGGCCAGCGGCGCGCTGACGGCGGTCCGGCTGAGCCTGCTCTCGTGGTCCGTCCGCTCGCGCATGGCCGGCCGGCCGCCCGGCGGACGGGGCTATGGCTGCCGGGCGGCCGCGCCGTCCTCGCCCCGCGCCGCCGTCAGCAGCGACTCCCAGTCGGGGAGCTTGACGACGCCCCGGCCGAGGGAGGCGCCCAGGCGGGACTCGGCGCGTTCGATGGCCTGCCAGCCCTGCCAGGCGACCGGGTCGACGCCCTCCGCGCGCAGGGCCGGCAGCGGGTCGCCGGGGAGGGCACGGCCGCTGAGGGACGGGGCGTCCTCCAGCAGGGACGTCACCGTCTCCTTCGCGCAGGAGCGGTTGGTGCCGATGACACCCGTCGGGCCCCGCTTGATCCAGCCCGCCACGTACTCGCCCGGGGCGACGGCGCCCCCGCGCAGCACCCGCCCGGCGCGATGCGGCACCGTGCCCGTCGCCGCGTCGAACGGCAGCCCTTCCAGGGGCACGCCCCGGTAGCCGACCGACCGCAGCACCAGCTGCCCCTCGACGTCCTCGAAGCGGCCCGTCCCCGTGATCCCGCCCCGGCCGTCCGGCGCCGTCCGCTCGAAGCGCACGGCGCCCACCCGGCCGTCGCGGGCGAGCAGTTCGACCGGGCGGAGGAAGAAGCGCAGCCGGATCAGACGCCGGGCGTCCGGTCGCGCCGGCGCGGTCCAGCCGCGCAGCACCTCGACGTTGCGGCGCCGGGTCGGCGGCAGGCCGGCCGGGTCGGCGAACGCCGGGTCGAGCGCCGCCTCGGCCGCGTCGACCTGGACGGCGGTGTCCGGCAGCGTGCCCAGTTCGCGCAGTTCCTTGGTGGTGAAGCGGGCCTGCGAGGGTCCGCGCCGGCCGACCATGTGGATCTCCGTGACCTCGCTCGCCGCGAGGGCGGTCAGCGCCGCGTGCGGCATGTCGGTCGGGCGCAGCTCGCCCGCACCGCGCGCCAGCATGCGGGTGACGTCCACGGCGACGTTCCCCACGCCGACGACCACCGCCGACCGCACCCCGTGCAGGAACCCGGCGTCGGCGGCGTCCGGGTGCGCGCTGTACCAGGACACGAACTCGGTCGCCGACCAGCTGCCCGGAAGGGCTTCGCCCGGCACGCCCAGGTGCCGGTCCGCGGCGGCGCCCACGCAGTACACCACCGCGTGGTACAGCTCCCGCAGCCGGGCCGACGGCACCCCGTCCGGGCCGACCGGCACCGCGCCGAGGAAGCGCACCCGCTCGTGCTCCAGCACCGTGCGCAGGCTGTTCTGCAGGGACTTGATCTTCTCGTGGTCCGGGGCCACGCCATAGCGGACCAGGCCGTACGGGCAGGGCAGGCGGTCCAGGACGTCCACCCGCACCTCGGGATCGAGCTGGACGAGGCTCTGGGCCGTGTAGCACCCGCTGGGCCCGCTTCCGACGACGGCGACACGCAGCACGGGGAACTCCTCACCCCGGGGGGACCGGCGGGAGTCCGCCGGTGCCTCCAGCATGGCATCCCCCTCACTCCGCTGACAGGGTGCCGTCCACCGTCCGGGGTGCGTGTTCCTGCGGAGGGAAACTGATCACACCGTTACGTTGCCTGTGTGCTCGAGGCATCTTTTCTTCAACTTTCCGATCGCTCTCCGGCGGAGGGTGCGGTGTCCGTGTGGCCCGCGTGGGAGGTGCGGGAGGGCGAGCGTTCCACCCGGTGGCTCCACGTGCGGCTGGCCTTTCCCGACGGGGCCGTGATCGAGGCGCTGGCGTCCGTGAGCGAGGGCTGGGTCTGCGTGGAGGACGTCCAGGCCCGCCCCGCGCTCGCGCTGGAGGACCTGGCCGTGTTCGCCGACTGGATCGAGGGACCGCTGGCGCGGGCCTGCGGCGCCGAGCCCGAACCGGAGGCGGAGCCCGGGGAGGACGCCGGCGGCGCGCACCGGGAGGACCCGGCGGGCGGGCGGGCCGAGTGGCCGCTCGTGGCCCGGGCGTACCGGGCGGCACAGGAGCGGGGCGCCGACCCGGTGCTCGCCGTGATGGAGCAGACCGGCTACAGCCGGCGTGGCGCGCTCCGCCTCATCGGCCGGACGCGCGACGCGGGGCTGCTCTCCCCGCGCCGCGCCCGCCGCTGACCGGCCCGCCGCCCCGGCGGACCGTCACAGCAGGTCGCGCATCCGGTTGATCTCGCTGGTCTGCTGCGCGACCACGTCGTCCGCCATCTCCTCGATCCGGATGTTGTTCCCCTCACCCTTCACCTCCGTGGCCATGGTGATCGCGCCCTGGTGGTGCGTGATCATCAACGTGAGGAACAGCTGGTCGAACGCCGTGCCCTCGGCCGCCCGCAACTGCCTGAGCTGCGCCTCGGTCGCCATGCCGGGCATCGTCGCGTGGTCGTGCCCGTGACCGGCGTCCTCCTCCGTTCTGCCGTGGGTGCGCAGCCACCCCCTCATCGCGTCGATCTCCGGCTTCTGCGCGGCGGCGATGCGCTCGGCCAGCCCGACCACCTTCGGCGACTCGGCGCGCCCCGGCACCAGTTCGGTCATCTCCAGCGCCTGTGCGTGGTGCTGGATCATCATCCGCGCGTACGACACGTCCGCGGAGTTGGGGGAGTCGTCCTCCTTGCGCTGCCGCTCGGCCTCCTCGGCCGACAGGGTGCGGTTCTCCTCACCGGGCGCGCCGGGCGCGATCACCGAAGGCCCGCCCGCGGGGACCGACTCGGCGGCGTCGTCGCCGGAGTCGCAGCCCACGAGCCCGAGGACGGCCAGCGCGGTCAGCCCGGCGGCGACGGCGGACAGGCGTGGCACGCGGCGGTAGTGCACATGGACCTCCTGTGGCTGGCGGTATCCCCGCTCGGCAGTGGTGCGGGACACCTCGTGAGTGTCGATGACCGTCCTAGCACGCTTCCGCGCGACTCCGATCAGAAAACTTTGGTGCGATGACGCTGGCCCTCTGTTGGTATGTGCATGCCGAAGACGATACTGCCGATGCCACACCGTTCCGATGTGAACGGAACCAGGGAGGAAAACAGTGATCCTGTTGAGCGTTTCCCGAACCCGGCGGAGACGGCTGGGAGTCGCCGCGGCGGCAGGCGGCCTGCTGGCCGCGCTGCTCACCGCCGCGCCCGCCGCCGCGATCCCGGACCCGGGGGACTCGCCCGCCGCCCCGAAGGACGTGTCCCGCAGCGACCAGTCCGAGGCCCGGGCGGCCATCAAGAGCGGTGAGATACCCGGCCAGGACGAGATCGTCCACTCCGCCAACATCAAGCACGTGGCCAACATCCCCAAGGACGTGCTGTCCGGCACCAACTCGGACCTCGCCTTCCAGGGGAAGTACGCCTTCGCCGGCAACTACGACGGTTTCCGCATCTTCGACATCAGCAACCCCAAGAAGCCCAAGACGGTGGCTCAGGTGCTGTGTCCCGGATCGCAGAACGACATCTCCGTCTCCGGCGACCTGCTGTTCCTGTCCACGGACTCCTCGCGCAGCGACAGCAGCTGCAACAGCACCACGCAGCCGGCCACCGAGAAGTCCTCCTGGGAGGGCATGAAGGTCTTCGACATCAGCGACAAGCGCAACCCGCGCTACGTCGCCGCCGTCGAGACCGCCTGCGGCTCGCACACCCACACGCTGGTGCCCGAGCGCAAGGACGTCTACGTCTACGTCTCCTCCTACTCGCCGAACGCGGCCTACCCGGACTGCCAGCCGCCGCACGACGGCATCTCCGTGATCAAGGTCCCGCGCAAGGCCCCGCACAAGGCCGCCGTGGTCGGATTCCCCGTGCTGTTCCCGGGTGAGGGCCCGGACGGCGGCGGCAACCCGGGCGCGCCCACCAATCCGGGCGTCTCCAAGACCACCGGCTGCCACGACATCACCGTGCTGCCCTCGAAGGACCTGGCCGCCGGCGCGTGCATGGGCGACGGCATCCTGTTCTCCATCAAGAACCCCGAGCGTCCGAGGGTGATCGACCGGGTCCAGGACAACGTGAACTTCGCGTTCTGGCACTCGGCGACCTTCAACCAGAGGGCCGACAAGGTCGTCTTCACCGACGAGCTGGGCGGCGGCGGCGCGGCCACCTGCAACGCGGAGATCGGCCCCGACCGCGGCGCGGACGGCATCTACGACATCGTCGGCAAGGGCGACCGCAGCAAGCTGGTCTTCCGCAGCTACTTCAAGATCCCCCGTCACCAGGCGGACACCGAGAACTGCGTGGCCCACAACGGTTCGCTGATCCCGGTCCGCGGCCGTGACCTGATGGTCCAGGCCTGGTACCAGGGCGGCGTCTCGGTGTGGGACTTCACCAACTCGTCCAAGCCGAGGGAGATCGCCTACTTCGAGCGCGGGCCGCTCTCCACCGACCAGCTCGTCACCGGCGGTTCGTGGTCGGCGTACTACTACAACGGCTACATCTACTCCAACGACATGGCCAAGGGCTTCGACGTCCTGAAGATCGACGACAGGCGCACGGACGCGGCCCGCTGGGTCCGCATGCAGGAGCTCAACGTGCAGACGCAGCCGGACTACTTCGACTGAGTCTCCGGGTCCGTCGCGAAGAACCGGGCCATGTCCGTCCGGTCCTTCTCCTCCGTCCCGCCGGCCCCCTCGGGGTCCGGCGGGACACCCATCTCCCAGTCCAGCCGGTAGCGCTTGAACAGTTCGGCGCGCAGCACCGGCAGCGCCATCGGCGCCCCCGGCATCACCGCCGCGTACACGGCGCCCATCAGCAGCGCCCGCAGCATCGGGTAGTCGGCCCCGACGTCCTGCGAGCCGTGCCGGGCGACGGTGTCGCTCAGCAGCTCGGCCAGCCGCCGCTGCTCGGGACAGGGCAGGAAGCCTTCCGCCTGCAGCAGCCCCGCCATGTGCTGGCGCATCAGCACCGGCCGGTCCCGCGCCAGGCCCAGGATCGCGTCGATGGCCCGGGCCATCCGCTCCCCGCCGTCCTCGGCGCGCGGCTCGCGCTCCAGCGCTTCCTCCAGGGTGCGGTGCATCAGCCGGTGCACCGCGGACTGCACGAGCTGGCGTTTCCCCGGGAAGTAGTACGACACCAGACCCCGCGCGGAGCCCGCCCGGTCGGCGATGTCGCTCAGCGTGGTCGCCTCGTACCCGCGCTCGTCGACCAGCTCGACGGCCGCGTGCAGCAGCCGCTCCTTGGAACGCCGACGCAACTCTTCATTGACCAGGGCGCTGCGCGGGGACATGCTGGACTCCTGCGTTGACTGGCTGCCAGCCAACTATACTCAACGCACCTGGAAGGGCCCTGGCGGGCCCTCTTCGGGCTGCCGTTCACCTCGGGCGACGCGGGGGATCGTCCGAGGTGGACGGTTCGGGGATGGACGACGGCCGCGGACCGGCCGAGGGGCCCGGCGCCGCGTCAGGGGCGGCGGGACGCAGCCGCCGGTGCACCGCGACCGCCCCGACCACCACCAGGGCGCCGAGCAGCCAGCCGCCGAGGACGTCCGTCGGCCAGTGCACGCCGAGCCAGATCCGGGTGAGACCGACGCCGGCCACCGAGACGACCGCCACCACGAGCGCCGTGCGCCACAGCGCGGGTCCCGGCCTCCGACGGCGCAGCACCCACAGCAGCAGTCCCAGGACGACCGTCGCGGTCATGGCGTGCCCCGACGGGAAGGCGGCGTACTGCGCCGTGTCCACCGGGTCGGACCACACCGGGCGTTCCCGGCCGAGCGCGGCCTTCAGCCCCTGCTGCACGGCCGTGCCGAGGGCCACCACCACGACCAGCCACCCCGCGGTCCACCGGGTGGCCGGCCGCCGGAGCAGCAGGACCACCACCACCGCGCACAGCAGACGCATCGTCCACGGGTCCCACACCCAGTCCGTCAGGACGCGGGCCGCCTGGGTCAGCCCGTCCTCCGCCACCGCCCAGCGGTGCGTGGTGCGGGAGATGCCGCCGTCCAGGTCGAGCAGGGGCCGCCACTCGGCGGCGACCAGCGCCAGCAGCAGCGCGGAGGCGGCCGCGAGCACGGCGGCCGGCGCCGCCGCCGACCGGGCCGGTGCACGGGATCCGGGGGGCGTGGGCGGTGCGGGGGCGTGGGGGATGCGCATGGGATGATCCTCGCCGACCGGAGGCGCCCGGGCCAGGAACCCGGCACGCCCGGTCCTCAGGGGGCGCGGACCGGCCCGGGACCGGGACGGTCCGGCCGCGTCGGGGCCGTCGCCTACCCCAGTGCCCGCAATCCCGGCAGGAACGCCACGAGGACGGGGACCGCCGGCACCAGCGACGCGACCGCCGTCAGCCGCAGCCGCCGTCCCGCGGTCAGCCGGTCGCCCGGGCCCAGCAGCCGGTGCACCCGCGCCGGGACGTGCGCCTGCGTGGTGGGGCAGGGGCCGAACACGCCGCGGTCCTCGTTGAGTTCCACCAGGGCCAGGGCGGTGGTCAGCCGGCCGAACCGGCGGGACGCCGTGTCGTCCGCGGCGAGTTCGACCAGCCGGTGCATCTCGTCCCGGAACGCGGAGAACACCGGCACCTGGGGAAAGCCCTCCGCCAGCGCCGACGAGCAGTGCAGCAGCCAGTCGTGGCGGGCCCGCGCGTGACCGCGCTCGTGCGCCAGCACGGCGTCCAGCTGCCGCCCCTTCAGACGCTGCAACGCGGCCGTGGTGACGACCAGTTGGGGCGGGGAACCGGGCAGGCACCAGGCGTCGGGACGGTCGCCCTCCAGCACCACGAGCCGGTCGGAACCCGGCTCCTCGCCGGGCAGCAGGGGCGCCCGCCGCCGCAGTTCCGCGCGGCGCGCCCGGCGCCGGGCGCGGGCCCGCGCGATCTCCCGGAGCAGCATGGCCCCGCTCCACAGCCCGCCGCACGCCAGCACCACGGCGGTGACATGCGCCCAGAGACCCGCCGTGCCCAGGGTGTACGCCTCCATCACCGCGCCCGGCGCACCCGTGAACACATGGCCGCCCACCGCCCGCCAGGCCGCCGCCGCGCTGAACGTCATCGACAGGGCGCAGCACAGCAGCACCGCCGCGATCACGCACTGCCAGGCCCACAGGGCCACCACCGGCTCCCGGTCCGGCCAGTCGGCCCGCGCGAGCAGCCGGGGACCCACGACGGCGGTCAGCACACCGAGCAGCAGCAGGACCGCGGGGAGGATCATGGGAGCAGCCTAGAAGCGCGGACGCCTCCCTGGAAACGGGCCCGCGGTCCGAAGTGACGCAGACAACGGTCCCGCACCGACGGCCGGACGGCCCCTTGCGCCCCTCCCGCCAGCAGCATCGCCGCCCTCACATCAGCAGCAGCATCGCCACCATCGCGATGCCCATCGACAGCCGGCAGGCCCGCGCCAGCTCCGGCCGGTCGCCCCACCCGGTGCCCGGCCCGCCCGCCACGGCGACCACCGGCACCAGCCGCACGCCCGTCACCAGCACGTACGCCGTGAAGTACAGCAGCAGGGCGGCGGTCAGCGCGGGTATGCCCGCCCCGCCGTGGTGCGCCCCCTGCGGGGCGGCGGCCATGGCCACCGCCATGTAGACCATCGCGCCGGCGCCCACCACATGGTGAAGATGGCGCGCGGACGCGCGGGCCGCCCACAGGGCGTGCAGCCCCGCCGCCCCGAACACCGCCGCCCACAACGGCCAGGCCCACGCGGGCGGGGTGAACGCCGCCGCCGGCACCGCCATCGCCGCCATGCCGAACCCCATCAGCGCCTCGCCGCCGGCCGCCCGGCGCTGCTCCTCGACGCGGCTGCGCATCCGCAGCAGGCAGTAGGCGCCGGTCGCCGCGCAGAGCGCCACCAGCAGCCAGCCGGACGATCCCGGTCCGTGCACGCGAACCCCCCTCGAACCGCTTCACCGGACGGTCAGGGGATGCCCGGGCCCGACGGCGTGTACGCGAGCGCGAGGGGGTACGCGGGGGGCTTCCGGGGGCGCGGGCGGACTCCCCGGTGAAATTTTTACAGGTAAAACACCTGTTAACCTTACTGGTCATGAGCAGTGCCACCCCCACCCCCTCGCGCGTCCGGCGTCTCCCGGTCGCCGGCCCGCTGCGCCTCGGGCGCCCCTCCGACATCTGGTTCAAGCCCGCCCTCAGCGTGGTCGCCGCCGTCGCCCCGCCCAGCCTGCTCCTGGTGGCGCTCGGCCGGCTCGACCTCGCCGCGTACACCATGGCCGGGTCCCTGTGCGCCCTGTACGCGCACAACCGCCCGTACGCCGCCCGCGCGAAGGTGCTGGCGTGGGTGGTCCTCGGCATGCTCGGCGGCCTCGCCGTGGCCCTGGTCGCCGCCTCCCTCACCCGGAACGCCGTCGTGCTGGTCACCGTCGGGGCCTTGCTGGCCGCCGCCCAGAAGGCGGTGTGCGACGCCACCCGCGTCGGACCGCCCGCGCACGTCATCCTCACCTTCGTCAGCTCCGCCTCGCTGTTCGTGCCGCAGACCCTCGGACAGGTCCCCGGCCACCTCGCGCTCGCGGCGGCGGCCGGCGCGTGGGCCTGGCTGGTGGGCATGGCCCCCGCCCCGCTCCGGCCGCACGGCCCCGAACGGCGGGCCACCGCCCGGGTCCTCGACGCGGCCGCCGCGTACGCCGAGACCGCGCACGGCGGTGACGGGAGCCCGGGCGCCCGTTCCGCCGCCTACGCCGCCGTGCACGCGGCCTGGCAGACCCTGCTCGCGGCCGGGAACCGCCCCTCCGCCACCCGCCGCGCCCTCGAACGGCTCGTCGTCCGCGCCGAGGTCGCCCTCGCCGCACCGGCCGACGCCGACCCCGCCCGCCTCCGCGCCTGGGCCCGCGCGGTGCGCGGCACGGGCCGCGTCCCGCGCGCCGGCGACCCGCGCAGGGAGGACGACGTCCCGCTCGGCGAGCGGGACGAGCTCCTGGGCGTGGCCGCCGAGCGCGCCACCGCGCCCGGCCCGCTGCGGACCCGGCTCGGCCCCCTGGCCCCGGTCGCCGTCCGCACCGCGCTCGGCTGCGCCCTCGCCGGCTGTGCCTCCCTCGCCCTCGGCGCCGACCGCCCCTACTGGGCCCTGGTCACCGCGGCCTCCCTCTACCAGGCCAACATCACGCTCACCTGGAGCAGGACCGTGCAGCGCGTGGTCGGCAACCTCGTCGGCGTGCTGCTCTTCGCGGCCGTCGCCCCGGTCGCCCAGCTCGGCCCGCTCGCCCTCGTCCTGTCCATCCTGGCCTGCAACTTCGGCGCCGAGGCGCTCATCGGCCGCAACTACTGGCTCGGCAGCGTCTGCGTGACGCCGCTGGCGCTGCTCGTCACCGAGCTGCCCGGCTACCAGCCGACCGGCGAGCTGGTCGCCGACCGGGTGGTGGACACGCTGGTCGGCGCCCTGGTCGGCTTCGCCGCCGCCGTCGCCGTCACCGACCGGCGGGCAGGCCGGCGCGTCGAACGGGCGCTCACCGCCGTCGACCGGGCCCGCGAACACGCCGCTCGCCTGGCGGCCGGCCCGGAGTCCGCGCCCGCGGCCCTGGAAGCCGCCCGTCGCGGGCTCGCCGCCGCCGTGGTCGACCTGCGCGCCGCCGCCGACGCCGCGGCCGGAGAATGGTGGCAGCGCGCACTGCCCCAGGAGCGGGTGGTGCTCGCCGAGCAGGCGGCACACCGTACGCTCGCGGCGACGGTACGACGCCAGGGACTCCTCCCGGACCCCGGCACCAGCACGCACACGCACACGGAGGACGCATCGCCATGACGGCGCCCCACGGGCCAACGGCCGGCGACGGTGCCACCGGCACGCCGGACACCTCGAGCACCGCGGACCCGTCCGCCCCCGGGCGCGACACCGTCGCCGAGGTCGTCCGGCAGTGGCGGGCGGTCCACCCCGGCCTCGACACCGGCCCGATGGAGGTCATCGGCCGCATCAACCGCTGCGCGGCGCTCTTCCAGCAGGCCGAGGACGCCCCGCTGCGGCGGGCCGGACTCACCCGCCCGGAGTTCGACCTGCTCGGCGCGCTGCGCCGCACGGGTCACGAACTGACCCCCAGCGAGCTGGCCCGCGAGACGTTCTCCTCCGGTGCCGCCGTCACCAAGCGGCTGAAGCAGCTCACCGAGCGGGGCCTGGTGGAACGCCGTGGTGACACCCGGGACCGCAGGGTCGCGCACGTACGTCTCACCGACGCGGGCCGCGAGCTGGTGGACGGCATCCTGCCGGCGCAGCTGTCCTACGAGACCGCGGTGCTGTCCGGGCTCGACCACGCGGAGCTGGATGATCTCGCCTCCCTGCTGGGGGGACTGCTGTCCCAGCTGGAGGGGCGGTTGGGGGCGTTGCGCGCGTAGGGGGCGACCGTACCCGGGGGCCGCGCCCCGGACCCCCGCTCCGGCCCTGGCGGGCCTCGTCCGCGAGCGCCGGACGGGCTGGGGACGCAGCCGGTGTGTCCCGGTCCCGCAGGGCGGGCAGCACGAGGTCTAGATCCCCGGCCGGTACCGCAGCGGGTGTTCGGCCGGGACCTCGACGAGGACGATCGGCGTGCCGTCCGGGTCCTCGATCCACATCTCGATCAGACCCCACGGCTCCTCGACCGGAGGGCGGACGATCTCCACGCCCCGCGCGGTCAGTTCCTCCCGCGCCGCCTCCACGTCCTCCACCTGCAGCCACAGCCGCACATCGGGGGAGCCCGCCGGAGCCGCGTCCGCGCGGCCCGAGAGCTCCAGGAAGCCGCCGCCGAGGAAGTAGACGGTGCCGCGCTCCGGGCCGGTGCCGAACTCGCGGTGGACGGCGAGTCCGAGCCGGCGGCCGTAGAAGTCGCGGGAGCGCTCGGGGTCGGAGGGACGGAGCAGGACACGGCTGCTGAGTACATGCACCATGCGGCCGAGCCTAGGGCGAGGGCCCGCGCACCGTCACCGACCCGCCGTCCGGAGGGTGGACGGCCCCTCCGGCGCCCGGCAGCGGCGCGTTAATCTCGGCCCGTCCCGGCCACGTCGAAAGAGACGCACACGAATCGAGGAACCGCGCCATGGGAACCGCCGCCGACGCCGCACCGACCTTCCGCCGTGCCACCGACGCCGACGTGGACGCCCTCGTCGAGCTGATCGAGTCGGCCTACCGGGGGGAGTCCAGCCGCGCGGGGTGGACCACCGAGGCGGACATCCTGCACGGGCAGCGGACCGACCCCGAGGGCGTCCTGGAGGTCGTGAAGGCGCCGGACAGCCGGCTGCTCACCGTGGAGCGCGACGGCCGGATCGTGGCCTGCTGCCAGCTCGAGCACCGCGGGGACCACGCCTACTTCGGGATGTTCGCGGTCAGCCCCGCCCTCCAGGGCGCCGGCCTCGGCCGGGCCGTCATCGCGGAGGCGGAGCGCCAGGCCCGCGAGGACTGGGGCGTGACCGAGATGCACATGACGGTGATCTCCGTGCGCGAGGACCTGATCGCCTGGTACGAGCGACGCGGCTACCGCCGTACGGGAAGGACCACGCCGTTCCCGTACGGCGACGAGCGCTTCGGCATCCCGCTCCGTGACGACCTGGAGTTCGAGCTGCTGGTCAAGGAACTGGCCTGACCGTCGTCCGGCGGCCGGCCGCTCACGCGGTGAAGCGGCCGGTGCGCTTGATCTCCGGGTAGTCGGTGGTCGCCCCGTCCAGCCCCAGCGCCCGCACCAGCCGCAGATGGTCCTGCGTGTTGACCACCCAGCCGACCACCGACAGGTCCGCCTTGCGGGCGTGCTCCACGATCTCCAGGGTGATCCGGCGGATGTTCAGGCACAGTCTCGAGGCGCCGACGGCCACCGCCCGGTCCACCACGTCGGTGCCGGTGGGGGTCCCCCCGCCCGAGGCCGTCCGGGAGTGGGGGAGGCCGGACACCAGGGCCGTGCGCACCCCGGGCACCAGCCGTGCGATCTCGGCGATCGCCTCGTCGTGGAACGACGCGACCTCGACCCGGCCGGCGAGCCCCCGGTCGTTCATCACCTCGGCCAGCGCCCGGGCCGCCCGGACGTCCTTGATCTCCGCCTGCAGCGGCGTCCGGACCGCGTCCAGGACCTCCTCGAAGAGGGGGACGCGCTCGCCGCGCCCGGCGTCCAGCGCGCGCAGTTCGCCGAGGGTCTTGTCGGCGATGGCGCCGGTGCCGTCCGTGGTGCGGTCCACACGCGCGTCGTGCATCACCACGAGCGCGCCGTCCTTGCTGAGATGCAGATCCAGTTCGATGACGTCGAGCCCGGCCTCCTGGGCGGCGACGAAGGACCGGAGGGTGTTCTCGGGTTCGACGCCCATGACTCCGCGGTGACCGATGGTGAGGAAGTTCAAGATCCGACTCGCTTCCGTCGACGGCGGCGGGGGACCGCGTCCCTACGGCCCTCTGGGACCGTATCGCCTCTGCCGACGGCGTCCAGAGGCCGAACCCAGAACGCATGGAGCGCCGCCGGACCGGGTAGCCGACAGGAAAAAATGCGGTGACTCCCCGGGTAAGGCAGGATAATTTCCTGAGGCACCCCTTGATGGGAGAAACGCCCTGTGTATACGGTCAGGCGTACGCAAGGTTCTCCTGTGGAGGATGGGACATGACGGAAATTCTTGTGCAGCAGGGTTCGGAGGAGCGGATTCCTTCGATGACCAGGGTGGTGGAGCACCCGGCATGGCCCGTGCTCAAGGATGCCGTGGAGCGGATCCGGCCCTGGCAGTCCAAGGACGGCTCGATCGACTTCGCGGCCGAGGGCGCTCCGTCGCGTGCCGACGCGGAGCACGCCGTGCGCACCGTGATCGGCGCGGTCGACGAACTGTCCCCGCTGCTCCCGCACGACCGTGCGTACCACGAGGCCGTGGGCAAGGACCTGGCCCGCTGGGCCGAGGGCGGCTTCGAGGTGCCCGACTTCCTCGACTCGCTGACGGCCTTCCAGCCGGCCGCGCGCCGCGAGGACGGCCTGCAGCACCTGGTCGTCTTCCCGATGTACACGCAGAACGGCAACCCGGACCGCAACCTCGAGGCGGTCGTGTTCCGCATGGTCTGGCCCGACTGGCTGGCCGAGCTGGAGCGCACCCGCTACGACAACCCGCTGTTCTGCGGCATCACCTTCGAGGACTTCACGTCCGGGTACGACACCAACTCCGCGGTGCTCTTCCCCGAGACCATCGCCGTGCGCGAGGCCCCCGAGCGCTTCACCTGGGGCGCCATCTTCTGCGACCGCGAGGCCGCCCGCTTCCGCCGGGTCACCGAGGCCGCCGTGGACATCCTGGGCCTGGAGCTGCCCGAGGACGTCGCCGCCATGGTCCACGACCAGAAGCGCTGCGAGGAGGCCTTCGTGCTGTGGGACATGATCCACGACCGCACCCACAGCCACGGCGACCTGCCGTTCGACCCGTTCATGATCAAGCAGCGCCAGCCGTTCTGGATGTACGGCCTGGAGGAGCTGCGCTGCGACCTCACCGCCTTCAAGGAGGCCGTGAAGCTCGCCGGCGAGGGCGTGCCGCAGGCCCGTGACGTGCAGGTCGCGGTCATCTTCGACCGCATGTTCCGCTTCCCGGTGACCGGCGAGCGGGTGCGCAACTACGACGGTCTCGGCGGCCAGCTGCTCTTCGCCCACCTGCACAAGCACGACGTCGTCCGCTGGACCGACAACAAGCTCTCCATCGACTGGGAGCGCGCCCCGCGGGTCACCAACGAGCTGTGCGCGGAGATCGAGAAGCTGTACCGCGACGGCATCGACCGCCCCAAGCTCGTCCACTGGTTCGCCGGCTACGAGCTGGTCTCCCGCTACCTCTCCCCGCACCCGGGCTCCACGTGGGCCAAGGGTCCCGAGGCCCTCGACCTGTCGCTGCCGCCGCGGAAACTCGTCGATGACGTGCTTCCGGACGAGTTTCCGCTGAGCATGTTCTATGAGGCGCTGTCCAAGAAGCTGAAGAACGTGATCGCCTCGACCAAGGGCATCACGGCGGACGGCGCCGAGCGGGTCGCCGCGTGAGCGATCTCGTCCACACCACTGCTCAGGAGGCGAGAACCATGGGGAACGGGGCGCTCGAGGGTGCGGTGATCGCGGTGGCCGGCGCGGGCGGGCCCGCGGGACGCGCGGCGCTGCTCAGGCTCGCCGAGGCGGGGGCCACCGTCGTCGGTTCGGACAACGACCCGGAGCGGCTGGCGGCGGCCGTCGACGCCGCGCGGTACGCGCACGGCGGCGCCACCGTCACCGGCGAGACGGTCGACCTGCTCGACCTGGAGTCCACCCGGGACTGGGCCGCCCGCACCGAGAAGGAGTTCGGCCGCGTCGACGGCCTGGTCCACCTCGTCGGCGGCTGGCGCGGCAGCGAGACGTTCACCAAGACCAGCCTCGACGACTGGGACTTCCTGGAAATGCTGCTGGTGCGCACCGTGCAGCACACCAGCCTCGCCTTCCACGAGGCGCTCCAGCGCAGCGACCGCGGCCGGTACGTCCTGATCAGCGCGGCCGGCGCGACGAAACCGACCGCCGGCAACGCCGCGTACGCGGCCGGCAAGGCCGCCGCCGAGGCGTGGACGCTGGCCATGGCCGACTACTTCCGCAAGGCCGGGGGCGAGCAGGGGCCGACGTCGGCTGCTGCCATCCTGGTGGTGAAGGCGTTGGTGCACGACGCGATGCGCGCCGAGCGCCCCAACGCGAAGTTCGCGGGCTTCACGGACGTCAAGGACCTGGCCGAGGCCGTCGTCGGCGTCTGGGACCAGCCCGCCGCGGAAGTGAACGGAAAACGTCTGTGGCTGACCGAGAAGCCGTGAACCCGCCGCGGACCGACGCGCGTCGTCATCACGACCCGGAGGTCCGCGGTTTCGCCAGCGACAACTACGCCGGCGCCCACCCGGAGGTGCTCGCCGCCCTGGCCCTGGCCAACGGCGGGCACCAGGTCGCCTACGGCGAGGACGCGTACACCGAGAACCTCCAGCAGGTGATCCGCAGCCACTTCGGGCCCACCGCCGAGGCCTTCCCGGTCTTCAACGGAACCGGGGCCAACGTCGTGGCGCTCCAGGCGGTCACCGACCGCTGGGGCGCGGTGATCTGCGCGGAGAGCGCCCACATCAACGTGGACGAGGGCGGCGCGCCGGAGCGGGTCGGCGGCATCAAGCTGCTCACCGTGCCCACCCCGGACGGCAAGCTCACCCCGGAGCTCATCGACCGGCAGGCGTACGGCTGGGACGACGAGCACCGGGCCATGCCGCAGGTCGTCTCCCTGGCCCAGGCCACCGAGCTGGGCACGGTGTACACCCCGGACGAGATCCGTGCCATCTGCGAGCACGCCCACGCGCACGGCATGAAGGTGCACGTCGACGGCTCGCGGCTGGCCAACGCCGCCGCTGCGCTGGACGTGCCGCTGCGCACCTTCACCAACGCGGTGGGCGTCGACCTGCTCTCGCTGGGCGGCACCAAGAACGGCGCGCTGTTCGGCGAGGCGGTCGTGGTGCTGGACCCGGACGGGGTCAAACACATGAAGCACCTGCGCAAGCTGTCCATGCAGCTCGCCTCCAAGATGCGCTTCGTGTCGGTCCAGTTGGAGGCGCTGCTCGCCAAGGACCTGTGGCTGCGCAACGCCCGGCACGCCAACGAGATGGCCCAGCGCCTCGCGGAGGGCGTGCGCGCGGTGCACGGAGTGGAGATCCTCTACCCGGTGCAGGCCAACGCGGTGTTCGCGCGGCTGCCGCACGACGTGAGCGAGCGCCTGCAGAAGCGGTTCCGCTTCTACTTCTGGGACGAGGCCGCGGGCGACGTCCGCTGGATGTGCGCCTTCGACACCACCGAGGACGACGTGGACCGGTTCGTGGCCGCCCTGAAGGAGGAGATGGCCCGCTGACACAACATGCATAGGTATGCGCTCGGTCGAAAATCCATTGACTCTCGGCCGGGCGTGTACCTATGCTCCGAGGTCATGCAGCTGATCCAGGAAAACCCGGACCTCTCCGTCTACTTGGCCGCCGACGAGGCCATCGACCATCACCATCCGCTGGTCCGGGAGGTGTCCGCCCGCCTGGCCGCCGACGTCCGTGACTCGTATGAGTATGCGCAGGCGGCCTTCGAGTACGTGCGCGACCGCATCACGCACTCGCAGGACGCCGGGGACCCCCGCGTGACCTGGCGCGCCTCCGACGTGCTGGAGCAGGGCACCGGCATCTGCTACGCCAAGGCCCACGCCCTGGCCGCGCTGCTGCGCGCCGAGGACATCCCGGCCGCGCTCTGCTACCAGTACCTCGGCGTGGTGCACGGCCTGGTCGCGGTGCGGTTCCACGGCGCCTGGCACCGGCAGGACCCGCGCGGCAACAAGCCCGGGGTGGACGCCCGGTTCTCCCTCGACGGCGAGCGGCTGGCCTTCACGCCCGACCCCTCGTCCAACGAGATGGACCACCCGGTCCTGTATGCTGCACCGCACCCCGTCGTCCTGCGCGCCCTTCGGAACGCCACCGACCGGCCGCACCTGTGGCGGACGCTCCCCACCGCACTCTGAGCAGCAAGGCGCACCCATGACCTTCGCCCCGATCGTGTCCGACGAGGTACGGGCCCTCGTGCCCGGCTTCACCCACGTCGCCGTCGAGGCGCACGACCTGGTCAACGGGCCCGGCACCGAGGAGAGTTCCGCCCTGCTCGACGAGGCCGCGCGCCGGCTCGCCGCCCGCCTGGACGGGCGCGCCCCGCACGAGGACCCGCACATGGCGGCCTGGCGCGCGGCCTACAGCGCCTTCGGCTCCAAGCCCTCCCGCACCCGCAACTCCGCGGAGGCCCTCGCGAAGCGGGCCCTGTCGGACGCCGGCCTGCCCCGGATCAACCTCCTCGTCGACGTCTACAACGCCGTGAGCGTCGCCCGGCTCGTCCCGGTGGGCGGCGAGGACGCCGACCGCGTCCGGGGCGCCATGCGCCTGGTGCGGGCCAGGGGCGACGAGGACTTCGTGACCGTCGCCGGCGGCGAGGAGACCGTCGAGCGCCCCGACCCCGGCGAGGTGGTGTGGCGCGACGACCTCGGCGTCACCTGCCGCCGCTGGAACTGGCGTCAGGGCCCCCGCACCAGGCTCACGGAGGGGACCACCTCGGGCTTCTTCCTGCTGGAGAGCCTCCCCCCGGTGCCCGTGTCCGAGGTGGAGGAGGCCGCCGCCGAACTCGCGGCGCTGCTGGAGAAGTTCAGCCCCGGAGCGAGGATCACCGTCCACCCGGCCGCATGAGGGCGGGATCCTCGCCCCACGCGTCCAGCACCGTGCCGAGCCCGGCCTCCCGTGCCGCCGCCTCGACCCGCGCGGAACGCGCCGAGCGTGAGGACGACGGGGTCCAGGCCGGCGCCGCGGTGGCCCGCGAAACGGGTGAGGCCGGTGGCGGCGCCGTCGGCGAGGACCACGTACAGGTCGTGGTCGGAGCGGCGGGTGGTCATGCCGTCATGGGCCCGGGAGCCCTTGAGGACGAGCCCGACGACCGCCGGATCGGCGGTGGCGGGCGCGACGGACGCGTCGTAGGACAGCTGCTGGTGCGGGGTCACGTGCGGACCTTCACGAGTGAGGACGGGCATGCCGGCCAGGGCCGCCCCGCTGTGTCCACGGCGGCACACGAGGCCGCCGCCGGGAAGGTCGACGCACGGTCGGGACCCCACGCGTCGCGCCGTGCGAACGCAGCAGGTCCCGGACCCGTGCAAGCACGGGTCCGGGACCTGGGAGGGGACCTCAGTGGGCCTCGGCCTCGCGGACCTGCTCCGGGGTGGGGGCCGTGCCGCCGAGGTGGGCCGGCATCCACCAGGTGTCGTCCGGGCCCTTCGGCCGCACCGGGTACGCCCGCTGCGCCGCCTCCAGCAGCTCCTGCACCCGCTCGCGCAGCTGCCGGGTGATCGCGCCCGCGTACTTGTCCCTGGACGCCTCGATCGCCTCGCCCACGCGGATGGTGATGGGGATGTGGCTGCGCTTGAAGTTGCGCGGGTGGCCCTTGGTCCACAGCCGCTGCGTCCCCCACACCGCCACCGGGATCAGCGGGACGCCCGCCTCCTGCGCCATGCGTGCGGCACCGGACTTGAAGCTCTTCAGCGTGAACGACTGCGAGATCGTCGCCTCGGGGAAGACGCCCACGATCTCACCGGACCGCAGCGAGCGCAGCGCGTGCTGGTACGCGGCCTCACCCTGCTTGCGGTCCACCGGGATGTGCTTCATGCCGCGCATCAGCGGGCCCGAGACGCGGTGCCGGAACACCGACTCCTTGGCCATGAAGCGGACCAGCCGCTTCTGCGGGAGCGCCGCCAGTCCGTTGAACACGAAGTCGAGATAGCTGATGTGGTTGCTCACCAGCACGGCGCCGCCCGAGCGCGGGATGTTCTCCGACCCCTGACAATCGATCTTGAGGTCCCACACCTTGAACAGGGTGCGGGCGAAGCCGATCACGGGCCGGTAGACAAGTTCTGCCATGGGCGGGTCGGAACCCTTCCTCTTTCCTGGGCAGGGGGTCTCCCAGACGAAGTTACGCAGCCGTAGGTTTACGGCCTGTCGGTGATGCTGCCCCAGAAACGGCCGGTGAACCAGCCCCGGCGCCGCTCCGGGGCGGAGATTCTCGTCACGTTCCCGTGATCCGCCCGGGGCTGTGCCGCCCGGACGGGAATGTTCGCGGATCCTGGGACGCTGGAGGCGGTCGGGAAGCGACATCCAGGGCGGGAGCGGCGAGTGCGGGGCAGTGACGACACGGGGCGGGCCGAGGGCGACGGCGCGGTGCGGACCGGTCTCGCGGCCGAGCTCGGCGCGGGGCTGGGCGAGCGCGCCACGCTCGTGCAGTTCTCCAGCGCCTTCTGCGCGCCCTGCCGGGCCACCCGCCGGGTGCTGGGCGAGGTCGCGGGCATGGTCCCGGGCGTGACCCACGTCGAGATCGACGCCGAGGCCCGCCTGGACCTCGTACGGCGGCTGGGGATCGAGCGCACCCCGACGGTGCTGGTGCTCGACGCGGACGGCCGGGTGGTACGGCGCGCGGCCGGACAGCCGCGCAAGGCCGACGTGATCGCCGCCCTGGGCGCGGCGCTGTGACGGCCGCCGCGATCATGGTGAGACATCTCCCGTCCACGGCGGCCGGCTTGACGCTGCGCGGTGCTTGTCGTCAGCCTGACACCATGTCGTCGGGACTCCTTCGCCGCCGTCGGGTACCCGGCCCCCTCCCGGCCGGCGCCCGCTTCCCGCGTGTGCGTCGACCGGGCCGGCGAGCAGCCGCGAACCCGCTCGTGACCCCTCCCAGAAGGACTGTTCCATGACGGCAATGCCCGACCTCGGTGCCGCCCGGCCCGCCTCGCCCGACCTGCTGCGTTCCGTCTTCCGCCGGCATCCGGCGGGGGTCGCGGTGGTCACGGCGCGCGGCCGGTCCGGTCCGGTCGGCTTCACCGCCACCTCCCTCGCCTCCGTGTCCGCGGAGCCGCCGATGCTGTCCTTCGGCGTCTCCACGGGCGGTTCCAGCTGGCCCGCGATCGCGGTGAGCGACCACGTCGGCGTGCACCTGCTGGGCGAGCACCAGCAGGACCTCGCGGCCACCTTCGCCCGCCGGGGCGCCGACCGCTTCGGACCGGGCACGGACTGGCGGGAAGGGCCGGAGGGGGTGCCGGTGCTGCACGGCGTGCCTGCCTGGATGGTGTGCCGGGTGACGGCGCGGGTGCCCGCGGGCGACCACCGGATCGTGGTCGCCGAGGTGCTGGTCGGCGACCCCACGGGCCACGGCCGTCCCCTCGTCTACCACCAGGGACGATTCAGCGGACTGCCCGACTGAGACGCCGGGCCTCGATCGCGTCGCGGACCGGAGGAGTTCCGGTTACGCTGCGTTGCGAAGGTCACAGTTCAAAGCGCTTGCTTAGCGGGCAGGAACTGAGTGTACTGACGAGTAATATTTCGATCGGAGCGTGGGTCGCCCCGACCGGGACCGCCCGCTTGAGGCGCCTATGCTGCCTGCAGGCAGGCAGCCAGAAATGACGATGCAGTAGGAGAGCCGGCGTGAGCTTGAGGATCGTTGTCACTGTGAAGTACGTGCCCGACGCCACTGGCGACCGGCACTTCGCCGATGACCTGACCGTCGACCGTGACGACGTGGACGGTCTGCTCTCCGAGCTGGACGAGTACGCGGTCGAGCAGGCGCTGCAGATCGCGGAGAACTCGGACGACGACGTGGAGGTCACCGTCCTGACCATGGGTCCCGAGGACGCCAAGGACGCGCTGCGCAAGGCGCTGTCCATGGGCGCCGACAAGGCCGTCCACGTCGAGGACGACGACCTGCACGGCACGGACGCCATCGGCACCTCCCTGGTGCTGGCCAAGGCGATCGAGAAGGCGGGTTACGACCTGGTCGTCTCCGGCATGGCCTCCACCGACGGCGTCATGGGCGTCGTCCCGGCGCTGCTCGCGGAGCGCCTGGGCGTGCCGCAGGTGACGCTCCTGTCCGAGGTGTCCGTCGAGGACGGCAAGGTCACGGGCCGCCGTGACGGCGACGCGGCCTCCGAGCAGCTCGAGGCGTCCCTCCCCGCGGTCGTGTCGGTCACCGACCAGTCGGGCGAGGCCCGTTACCCGTCCTTCAAGGGCATCATGGCGGCCAAGAAGAAGCCGGTGGAGTCCTGGGACCTCTCCGACCTCGGCATCGACGCGGACGAGGTCGGCCTGGAGAACGCCTACACCACGGTGGAGTCGGCGTCCGAGCGTCCGGCCCGTACCGCGGGCACGATCGTCAAGGACGAGGGCGAGGGCGGCAAGCAGCTCGCCGAGTTCCTCGCGAGCCAGAAGTTCATCTGAGCCGCACGGCACGGCTCGCTTCCCGCCCCTCATACTTCGCAAGCAGGAGAGAAGAAGTCCCATGGCTGAAGTTCTCGTCTACGTCGATCACGTGGACGGTGCCGTCCGCAAGCCGACCCTGGAGCTGCTGACCCTCGCCCGCCGCATCGGCGAGCCGGTCGCCGTCGCGCTGGGAGGCGGCGCCGGCGACACCGTCGCCACGCTCGCCGAGCACGGCGCGGTCAAGGTCCTCACCCACGAGGCCGCCGAGTACGCCGACTACCTGGTCGTGCCGAAGGTGGACGCCCTCCAGGCCGCCCACGAGGCCGTCTCCCCGGCCGCCGTGCTGGTCCCGTCCTCCGCCGAGGGCAAGGAGATCGCCGCCCGCCTGGCGCTGCGCATCGGTTCCGGCGTCATCACCGACGCCGTCGACCTCGAGGCCGGCGACGAGGGCCCGGTGGCCACCCAGTCGGTCTTCGCCGCCGGCTACACCACCAAGTCCCGTGTCTCCAAGGGCACCCCGGTCATCACGGTCAAGCCGAACTCGGCCGCCGTGGAGGCCGCCCCGGCCGCCGGCGCGGTCGAGTCCCTGAGCGTCACCTTCTCCGAGCAGGCCACCGGCACCAAGGTCACCGGCCGCACGCCGCGTGAGTCGACCGGCCGTCCGGAGCTGACCGAGGCCGCGATCGTCGTCTCCGGCGGCCGCGGCGTCAACGGCGCGGAGAACTTCTCGATCATCGAGGCGCTCGCCGACTCGCTCGGCGCGGCCGTCGGCGCCTCGCGCGCCGCCGTGGACGCCGGCTGGTACCCGCACACCAACCAGGTCGGCCAGACCGGCAAGTCGGTCTCGCCGCAGCTGTACATCGCCAACGGCATCTCCGGCGCGATCCAGCACCGCGCGGGCATGCAGACCTCGAAGACCATCGTGGCCGTCAACAAGGACGCCGAGGCCCCGATCTTCGAGCTGGTCGACTACGGCGTCGTCGGCGACCTGTTCGACGTCGTCCCGCAGCTCACCGAGGAGATCAAGGCCCGCAAGGGCTGATCACCCCCGGACCGTCCGAGGCCCCCGCGACCGCACTCCGGTCGTGGGGGCCTCGCCGTGTTCCGCCGGGCCCGGCGGCAGGGCGGGCCGGCCCGTAGGGCGGTGTCGACTGGCGCGGAGACCGCCGGAGGCCGTCATTCAACGAATTGTTGATGTCGCATCTCGGGAACATGGGACGGGATCCGGGCCGCGGTCGCCCGGGAGGGCGGCATGGGCCAGGGGCGGCAGGAGCGAGTGCCGACGAGTCTCGCGGGCGCCGTCGCCGAGGAGACCGGTGCCTCCCTCGCGCCGGTCGACGCCGAACCGGAGCGCCTGCACCCCGGCGGACCCGGCACCCGCCGGTCCCTCCACACCGTCTACGTCCCCGGCGACCGGTTCACCGCCGGCGCCGTCCGCGACCGGGGCGGCCAGGCCCTCGCCGGGTACCTGCTGCGCGGCCTGGACCGCGGCGCCCTGGACGACGCCGAGGCGGCCCGCGCGAGCGGTCCGGCCCGCGCGGAGCCGGAGGTCCTCGCCCCGGCGCGGAGGGCTGACCGTCCCCGCCCTGTGGCAGATGGGCGCCGGGGCACCGTCCACGATTGCGTTGTCTATCGAAAATCGATAGATTCCCATCGTGCTTCGAGTGAAGGAGGGGCGATGGGACACGTGACCGTGCTCGCGCTGCGCGCGGTGATCGCGGTGCTGCTGGCGGGCTCCCTGGCGGTGCAGACGGTGATGGTGCCGCTGCTGGCGAGCGACCTGGACGGGCTGGACGAGCGGTACGCCTTTCTGCGGACCCCGCTCCTGGTGATCGTGGTCCTCACCGTGCTGGCCGCCCAGACCGTGCTGATCTGCGTCTGGCGGCTGGTGACCATGGCACGGCGCGGCACCGTCTTCTCCCACGCGGCCTTCTGCTACGTCCACATCGTCATCGGCGCGTTCGTCGCCGCGGCCCTGCTGGTCTTCGCGCTCGGCGCGCTGCTCGCGCCGGGGGAGGCCGTCGCGCCCGGCATCGTGCTCCTGGTGGGCGGGGTCGGCCTGGCGATCGTGGGCATCGCGCTCGTCGTCCTCGTCCTGCGGATGCTGCTGGCCCAGGCCGTGGCCCGGGAGCTGGAGGCGTCGCGGATGCGGGCCGAACTGGCCGAGGTGATCTGATGCCGATCGCCGTCGACATCGACGTGATGCTCGCCCGGCGCAAGATGTCCGTGGGCGAACTCGCCGAACGCGTCGGCATCACCCCGGCGAACCTGGCCGTCCTGAAGAACGGCCGCGCGAAGGCGGTCCGCTTCACCACCCTCGCCGCGCTGTGCGAGGTGCTCGACTGCCAGCCGGGCGACCTGCTGCGCCACGAACCCGACCACGCGCCGGCGGAGCCGGCGACGAACCCGGTGCAGGCCTCGGCCCCGCCGGTGCCGAGGCCTGCGGGGCGGTGACGCGCGGGACCCGCCGACCGCGCCCCGGCCGGTCGCGCGCGGCCCCGGCTCGCGGCCCTCCTCAGGACCCGCGGCGTACGGTCCTCCGCCGTCACCGCCCCGCTCGGTCGGCCGGGGGCAGCTCGCCCGAGCCGCGGGTGATCAGCCGGGTCGGCAGCTCGATGCGCTCCGGGGCGATCAGGGTGCCGTCCAGCTGGCGGAAGAGCCGCTCGGCGGCGGTCCGGCCGAGGGCGGCGGCGTCCTGCGCGACGACCGTGACGCCGGGCTGCAGCAGATCGGCCAGCTCGATGTCGTCGAAACCCACCAGGGCGACCGGGCGGGCGTGCCCGGCCAGCACCCGGATCACCGTGACCGTCACCCGGTTGTTCCCGGTGAAGATCGCGGTGACCGGCTCCGGGCCGGTGAGCATCTCCTCCGCCGCCCGGCGCACCCGCTCGGGGTCCGTGACGCCGAGCGACATCCACGCGTCCGCCACCGGTATCCCCGCGTCCTCCATGGCGGTGCGGTAGCCGCGCAGCCGCTCGGCCGCCGTGTGGATGCGCGGCATGTCACCGATGAAGCCGATCCTGCGGTGCCCGTGCGCGATCAGGTGGCGCACGCCGTCGCGGGCGCCGCCGAAGTTGTCCGACACCACCACGTCCGCGTCGATGTGCCCGGCCGGACGGTCCACGAACACGGTGGCGACACCCGCCTTGATCTCCGGCTCCAGGTAGCGGTGGTCGTCGCCGGCCGGGATCACCACCAGGCCGTCGACCCGGCGGGCGCACAGGGCCAGGACCAGCTCCTGTTCACGGTCGGCGTCCTCCGCGCTCGACCCGTTGATCAGCAGCGCGCCGTGTGCGCGGGCCACCTCCTCCACCGCCCGGCTCAGCGGGCCGTAGAACGGGTCCGCGAGGTCCTCCAGGACCAGACCGATGCTGGCGGTGCGCCCTTTGCGCAGCACCCGGGCGCTGTCGTTGCGGCGGAAGCCGAGCGCCCCGATCGCCTCCTGCACCCGGCGCTCGGTCTCCGGCGTCACGCCCGGCTCGCCGTTCACCACGCGGGAGACCGTCTTGAGGCCGACCCCGGCACGGGCGGCCACGTCCTTCATCGTCGGACGGTTGCCGTATCGGGTCCCTGGGAAGCGGTCGGTGCGGCGGGTCGTCTCCGGCACGATGCGGTGTCCTGTCCTGTCGGCCACGGGGATGCGTGAGTCCATGGGCTTGTATGAGGATGTGGCGTCGAGCATAGAGCCTGGACAACGTTGTCAGGCTCGGGGGACACTGTCCGACGCACACTCCGACCCGCACCCCACCGTTCGACCGGGCCGTTGCCCGTGCTCCATGTGTTGCCTCCTGGTCGCGCATGGCCGTTCCCAGCGTGTTTTCTGATGGTTTCCGATGGTTGACGGGGAGATCCGACTCTGATGCACACCGACCTCGTGGCTGCGCTCGACATCGGCGGCACCAAGATCGCCGGCGCGCTGGTGGACCGTGAGGGCCGGATCCTGGCCCGCGCGCAGCGGCCGACCCCCGCCCAGGAGGCCGGGGACACCGTCATGGCAGCCGTCGAGGCGGTGATCGGCGACCTCACCGCGTCCCCCCTCTGGGAGCACGCGGACGCGGTCGGCATCGGCAGCGCGGGCCCCGTCGACGCCTCCGCCGGCACGGTGAGCCCGGTCAACGTGCCCGGCTGGCGCGACTATCCGCTCGTCGCCAAGGTGCGGGACGCGGCCGGCGGACTGCCCGTCGAGCTGATCGGCGACGGGGTCGCCGTCACGGCCGCCGAACACTGGCAGGGCGCCGCCCGAGGCCACGACAACGCGCTGTGCATGGTCGTCTCCACCGGCGTCGGCGGCGGCCTGGTGCTCGGCGGGCGGCTGCACCCCGGACCCACCGGCAACGCCGGTCACATCGGCCACATCAGCGTCGACCTCGACGGCGACCCGTGCCCGTGCGGCGCGCGCGGGTGCGTGGAGCGGATCGCGAGCGGCCCCAACATCGCCCGGCGCGCCCTGGAGAACGGCTGGCGGCCCGGTCCGGACGGCGACACCTCCGCCGCCGCGGTGGCCGCCGCCGCCCGTGCCGGCGACCCGGTCGCCGTGGCCTCCTTCGAGCGGGCGGCCCGGGCCCTCGCCGCGGGCATCGCGGCCACCGCGACGCTCGTCGAGATCGACATCGCGGTGATCGGCGGTGGTGTGGGCAAGGCCGGCGAGGTGCTGTTCGCGCCGCTGCGGAGGGCGCTCGCCGAGTACGCCACGCTGTCCTTCGTGCGGCGTCTCGCGGTGACCCCGGCGCAGACGGGCGTCGACGCCGGCCTGGTGGGGGCGGCCGCGGCGGCGCTGTTCAGCCGCACGGACCCGGCGGTCGCGGGGGTGTGAGGGGCCCGTCCGGCGACTCGTCCGGACCGGGGCGTGACCAGACGGCCGGTTCCGCAGTTGAGCCGGGCATGAAGAAGCGCAGCATGCTCGCCATCGCCTCCCTCGCCACCGGTTTCGTCGTCGCGGCCGTCACCCCGTCGCACGCGCTCACCGACACCGCCCTCGGCGCGCTCGACGTCGAGGACACGCTCAGCACCCTCGACCGCACGGTCGCGGAGAACAACACGCTGGAGCTGGACGTCGACCGGGACGGCAAGGCCTGACGGGCCCACCGAAGCGCCGGCGGCGGCGCCGGCACCCCTCCACGACGGGTGCCGGCGCCGCCGTCGCGTGTTCTCAACGCGATCTGGTTTCCGTGGCAGGGTGGAGCGGGCAAGCCTCAGGGGGCCAACAGAAGAGGGGGAACCGTGATCGTCTGGATCAACGGGGCGTACGGTGCGGGGAAGACCTCCACCGCGCGCGAACTGATCGAGCTGATCCCGAACAGCACGCTCTTCGACCCCGAGGTCATCGGCGGAGCGCTGGACCGACTGCTCCCGCCCAAGCACCTCGCCGGGGTCGGCGACTTCCAGGACCTCCCGATCTGGCGACGCCTCGTGATCGACACCGCGGCCGCGATGCTCGCCGAGCTCGGCGGGACCCTGGTGGTCCCCATGACCCTGCTGCGCCAGGAGTACCGTGACGAGATCTTCGGCGGCCTCGCCGCCCGCCGCATACCGGTCCGGCACGTCCTGCTCGCCCCGGCCGAAACGATCCTGCGGGAGCGGATAGCCGGCCGGGAGGTCCCGGAGGACCTCCCCGACGGGGAGATACGCGTCCGGCAGTGGTCGTACGACCGCATCGAGCCGTTCAAGGCGGCGCTCGCCGCCTGGCTGACCGCCGACGCCTACCCGATCGACAGCGGCTGCCTCACCCCGCGCGACACCGCCCGCCGCATCGCCGAGGCGGTCGGCAGCGGAGAGGTGCCCGCCTGCGACATCGTGCAGACGCCCGAGCCCACGGCGGAGACCGTCGCGGCGGGCGTGCTGCTCTTCGACGAGCAGGACCGCGTGCTGCTCGTCGACCCGACCTACAAGGCCGGCTGGGAGTTCCCCGGCGGGATCGTCGAGCGGGGGGAGGCTCCGGCGCGGGCCGGCATGCGGGAGGTCGCCGAGGAGACCGGCATACGTCTCGACGACGTGCCGGCCCTCCTGGTCGTCGACTGGGAGCCGCCCGCGCCCCCGGCCTTCGGCGGACTGCGGCTGCTGTTCGACGGCGGCCGCCTCGACTCCGCGGACGCCGGACGCATGCTGCTGCCCGGCCCCGAACTGCGCGCCTGGCGCTTCGCCTCCGAGGCCGAGGCGGCGCATCTGCTGCCTCCGGTCCGCTACGAGCGCCTGCGCCGGGCGCTGCGGGCGCGCGAGCGCGGGCGGGCGATGTATCTGGAGGGCGGAGTGCCGGTGGGATGAGGGGACTTACGGCCCCGGGGCCGTAGGCCCCCCGCTGTGCACGGCCCGCGGCTCGCGTGCCGTGCGGTCCGCCCGCGGCGCGGGCGGCCACGTGGGCGGCCCCGGTGGTCGGTGCCGGCGTGGCGCTGTGCCGCGTCTGTTGTCCTCGGCGCGGTGCGGGCCGCAGGGGGGCGATGGTTCCCGCGAGGCGGGGCGGCTGTTCGTGGCTGGGGCGGTGCGGCCCCGGCCGACGGCGCCGAGTCCGTCACCGGGGCGACGGGCGCCCGCGCGGGCGGCTGCGGTGGCCGGCGGCCCGCCGGATCGCGTCCGGCGTCGCCCGTGGCCTGCCTGCCGCGTCCGTCCGAACCGGGTCGCCATGGCCGAACCGGGTCGCCATGGCCGAAGCGTCACAAGGCGGGTGGGATGACGTCCACCGCAGGGCAGAGCCCCCGTCCGGGGACGGAGGCGCTGCGTCAGCGCAGGGCGCCGGTCAGTCGGCGTCGGACGCGTAGTTGCGCAGGAACAGCGCCTCGGCGACCGACAGCCGCTCCAGCTCGTCCGGCGACACGCTCTCGTTCACCGCGTGGATCTGCGCCTCCGGCTCGCTCAGCCCGATCAGCAGGATCTCCGCCTTCGGGTAGAGGGCGGCGAGCGTGTTGCACAGCGGGATCGAGCCGCCCTGGCCGGCGTACTGCATCTCCTGGCCGGGGTACGCGACCGCCATCGCGTCCGCCATGGCCTGGTAGGCCGGGCTGGCCGGGTCGGCGCGGAAGGCCTGCCCCTGGCCGATCCGCTCGGTGGTCACCCGCGCGCCCCACGGCGTGTGCGACTTCACGTGCGCGCGCAGCAGTTCGGTCGCCTTCGCCGCGTCCACGCCCGGCGGCACCCGCAGGCTGACCAGCGCCCGCGCGCTCGCCTGCACGGACGGCGTGGCGCCCACCACCGGCGGGCAGTCGATGCCGAGCACGGTGACCGCGGGGCGGGCCCAGATGCGGTCGGCGACCGTGCCGGAGCCGATCAGCTCCACCCCGTCCAGCACCTTGGCGTCCTCGCGGAACTGCTCCTCCTCGTACTGGATGCCCTGCCAGGCGCTGTCGCCGGTCAGCCCGTCCACGGTCGTGCTGCCGTCCTCGGCGCGCAGCGAGTCCAGCACCCGCACCAGCGCGGCCAGCGCGTCGGGCGCGGCCCCGCCGAACTGTCCGGAGTGCAGGTTGCCCGCGAGGGTGTCGATCCGCACCCGCACCAGCGTCATGCCGCGCAGCGTGGTGGTGACGGTCGGCAGACCGGCGCGGAAGTTGCCGGCGTCGCCGATGACGATGGCGTCCGCGGTGAGCAGGTCCGGGTGCTCCTCGGCGTACCGCTCGAGACCGCCGGTGCCCTGCTCCTCCGAACCCTCCACGATGATCTTGACGTGGACCGGCACGCCGCCGTTCGCCTTCAGGGCGCGCAGCGCCAGCAGGTGCATGATGACCCCGCCCTTGCAGTCGGCGGCGCCGCGCCCGTACCAGCGGCCGTCGCGCTCGGTCAGCTCGAACGGCGGGGTGGCCCAGCCGGCCTCGTCCAGCGGCGGCTGCACGTCGTAGTGCGCGTACAGCAGCACGGTCTTCGCGCCCTCCGGGCCGGGCAGGCAGCCGTAGACCGACTGGGTGCCGTCCGGGGTGTCGAGCAGGGCGACGTCCTGGAAGCCCTCGGCGGTGAGCGCGTCGGCGATCCAGCGGGCGGCGCCCTCGCTCTCCTCGCGCGGGAACTGGTCGAAGTCCGCCACCGACTTGAAGGCCACCAGCTCGGTGAGCTCCTCCTTCGCCCTGGGCATCAGTGAGGCGACGGTCGCGGCGACCGGATTCGACGACATGGGCACGCTCCTTGTAGGTGCGACGTTGTGCACGTGCGTACTTCGCGGTACGCGATGATCGTGTGATGTGCGTGAGTGACCCATGTAAGGGACACTCACGTCGCCGATCCTCCCACAGCGGACCGTGAGGGCCGCCGCCGTAGGATGCGGGAGGACAGCAGCGGCAGGCGGCGTGATCGGAGCAGCGGACCATCGTGAGCAGCGAGAACTCTTCGGCGGACGACGTGCGGCAGGTATGGGACGTCGTCGTGGTGGGCGCGGGACCCGCGGGGGCGTCGGCGGCCTACGCGGCGGCGGTCGCGGGGCGGCGCGTGCTGCTGCTGGAGAAGGCGGAGCTGCCCCGCTACAAAACCTGCGGCGGCGGCATCATCGGCCCGTCGCGCGACGCGCTGCCGCCCGGTTTCGAGCTGCCGCTCAAGGACCGGGTGCACGCCGTGACGTTCTCCAGCAACGGCCGCTTCGCCCGCACCCGCCGCTCCCGGCAGATGCTCTTCGGGCTCGTCAACCGGCCCGAGTTCGACCAGCAGCTCGTCGAGCACGCGCAGAAGGCCGGCGCCGAACTGCGCACCGGCGTCGCCGTGCAGCGCGTGGAGCAGCACGGCTCGGCCGTGCCGGACCGGCGCACGGTCGCCGTCTTCCTCCAGGGCGGCGAGACGGTCCTCGCGCGGGCCGTGGTCGGCGCCGACGGCAGCGCCGGCCGGATAGGGGCGCATGTCGGGGTCAAGCTGGACCAGGTCGACCTGGGCCTGGAGGCGGAGATCCCGGTGCCGGAGACGGTCGCCGAGGACTGGAAGGGCCGGGTGCTCATCGACTGGGGCCCCCTGCCCGGCAGTTACGGCTGGGTCTTCCCCAAGGGCGACACCCTGACCGTGGGCGTCATCTCGCGGCGCGGTGAAGGCGCCGCCACCAAGCGCTACTTGGAGGACTTCATCGCCCGGCTCGGCCTCGCGGGCTTCGAACCGGCGATCTCCTCCGGGCATCTGACGCGCTGCCGGGCCGACGACTCCCCGCTGTCCCGCGGCCGGGTGCTGGTCTGCGGGGACGCGGCCGGGATGCTGGAGCCGTGGACCCGTGAGGGCATCTCCTTCGCGCTGCGCTCCGGCCGGCTGGCGGGGGAGTGGGCGGTGCGCGTCGCCGAGGCGCACGACGCCGTGGACGCGCGCCGGCAGGCCCTCAACTACGCGTTCGCCGTGAAGGCCGGGCTCGGCGTGGAGATGAGCGTCGGCAAGCGGATGCTGGCGGCGTTCGAGCAGCGGCCGGGCGTCTTCCACGCGGTCCTGACCGGCTTCCGCCCGGCCTGGAAGGCGTTCAAGGACATCACGCGGGGTTCGACGACGCTCGGCGAACTGGTCCGCAGCCACCCGATGGCCCACCGCGCCCTGCTGGCGCTGGACCGGCGTTCCGCGGGCGGCGGCGAGGTCAGCCCCGGACAGTGATCCGGAAGACCGGGTGGTCGGGGGCCGCCGCCAGGATCTCCTCGTCGGAGGACTTGGCGGTGACCCCCTTGAAGTACTGGTTGACCTCCCAGCCCCACTTCTCCAGGTAGGTGCGCAGCACCGGCGGCTTCTCCTCGTCGGGGACCTCCACCGCCGTGAACGTGCGCACCTTGCGGCCCACGCGCAGTTCACCCCCGCCGGCGACCCGCATGTTGCGCACCCACTGGGAGTGTCCGCGCGCCGAGACCAGGTACTGCTGCCCCGTGTGGCTGTGCGGGTTGACCGGGACGCGCTGCATCCGCCCGCTCCTGCGGCCGCGGACGGACAGCTCCGCGGTGCCGGCGAGGCTGACGCCGTGCCGGGCGAGCCAGCCGACGATCCGGTTGAACCGGGCGGCGACGGGACCGGCGGTGAAGTAGTACGGCGTGGACGACGGCATCGGGACCTCCGGGAAACGAGGGTGAGAACACCGCTCTTTTTTGTGAGCACTGCTCTCGTTCGACTTCAGTGTGCCCGGTTCCGTGTGCCGCCGCAAGAGCGGTGCTCTCGTTTGTGTGCACCGCTCTGTCCTCATGGAACACTGAGGGCATGACGAGCACCGCACACGGCGCCCGCGCGCGGGCCAGGACCGAGATCACCGCCGCCATCAAGGAGGAGGCGCGCCGGCGCCTCGCCGGACAGGGCGCCGCCGAGCTGTCCCTGCGGGCCGTGGCCAGAACCCTCGGCATGGCGTCCTCCGCGATCTACCGCTACTTCCCCAGCCGTGACGACCTGCTGACCGCGCTCATCGTCGACGCCTACGACTCCCTGGGCGAGGCGGCCGAAACGGCCGCCGAGGCCTCCGCGGACGCCGCCCCGGGGGAGCGCTGGACCGCCGTGTGCGAGGCCGTCCGCGGCTGGGCGCTGGCGCATCCGCACGAGTACGCGTTGATCTACGGCTCGCCCGTGCCCGGCTACGCCGCGCCGGCCACCACCGTCCCGGCCGCCTCCCGCGTCGGCTTCGCCCTCATCGGCGTCGTCCGCGACGCCCACCGGGCCGGGGAGCTCGACGTCCGGGCCCTCCCGGCGGACCTGGAGGCGGAGGCCGCGCGCATGGTGTCGGACTTCGTCCCCGACCTGCCTCCCGCGGCGGCGCCGGCCTGTGTGGCCGTCTGGGCACAACTGCTCGGCCTGATCGGCTTCGAGGTGTTCGGCCAGTTCACCGGGGTCGTGGAGGAACGGGACGCGTTCTTCCGCCACACGGTCGGCGGTCTCGCCCGCACGGTGGGACTGCGGCCCGCCGACGCCCCTTAGGCTGCCTCCGCGTCCCGGCGGTACGAGTCATCACGCCGTCCGGCCGAATCCCTCCTGGTGTGCCTCGGGGCCGGAGATCCGTACGGGCCCGTGCTCCTGACCGCCGCCGTGGCCTGTTCCGACGCCGTCCTCTCGGAGCGGCGGTACGCGCGGCCCGGGCGGCGGCGGGGACGCTGTGGGCCGGGCGCCTGCTGATCGCCCGCGTCCCGTGCCGCGGGCCGCCCCCTTCCGGCGACGGCGCGGGTCCCTGGACGGAAGGGGAAGCGGCCCGGCCGACGAGGGGATCGCCCCGGCACCCGGCGGTGAGCCCGCTCACCGCCCGGCCCACGTCAGCCGCACCACGGTCGGCCGGACGCCCGCGACCGCCCCGGCCGGCCGTCCTGGCCTACGAGCCGGTGCGGCCGGTCCGAACCGTCTGCCGGAAGCGCACCAGGACGGACACGGTGCGGACGGCGAACAGCGCCCCCGCGACCACGGCGCCGCCGCGCACCAGCACGCTCTCCGCCGTTCCCGGCAGCGCGAACAGCAGGGCCGGACCCGCCATCGCGCCGAAGACCACGGCCGCCGCGAACGCCGCACTGCACAGCGCGTACCCGATCTCGACGGTGATCGCGTCCCGCTCGGCCTGGCCGCGGCGGCCGCCCCCGCCCGTCGTACGTCCCCCGTTGTCACGCATGCCGGAAGTCAAACAGGCGTGCGGCCGGTGGGCAAGCGCCCACGAGCGGGGACGTCGCGGCCCCTCAGACGACGGCGGACGTCTCCCGCCACAGCGCCGCGAGCGACGCGTCGCCCGCCACCGACGGCAGCGGCAGCCGGTTCCACAGGGCGAGATACAGCTCGGCGGCGGGCCCGGACACCTCGCACTCGGCGTCCCCGGCCGCGTCCCGCGTGGTTACGGGCGGCTCCGGGGACAGCCGTACGGTCCACACCGCGTCCGTGTCGGTGGCGCGTACCCGCAGCACGCGCGACTCCGGGGTGCGGACCCGGCTCCTGGGGCGGGCGTGGAAGCCGCGCAGCAGTTCGTCGACGCCGTCCACCGCGAAGTCCGTGGCGACCGGCGTCGGGTCGCCGCCGCGCGCCGCCTCCGCGTCGTAGCGGTGCACGGCCGTCTCGTGGGCCTGGCGGCGTGCCCAGAAGCCGAGCGCGGATTCCGCGCCGGGCAGGAAGGTGAAGCACTCCACGTCCGGCTTCGCCGAGCGGAGGGTGTCGAGCAGGGCGCGGTGGCACGCGCGGTACCAGGCGACCAGCTCGGCGCCGTCCAGGTCCGGATGATCCCCGATCGGGCGGGGCGTCGCGCACGCGTCCGCGACGAAGGCCGCCGCCCACCGGTGCACCGCGCCGGTGTGCCGCAGCAGGTCCCGCAGCCGCCAGTCGGGGCAGGCGGGGACGGGGGAGTCCGTCCCCGCCTGCTCCGCGGCCTGGGCCAGCAGCCGGCCCTCGTCCTCCAGGATTCCCAGGTACCAGGCAGTCTCCATGGCCGGGAGTCTGCCCCACGGAGGGCCGGCACCATGCGTGCTTTCCGCCGGGCCCTACGGCAGCGGGGTCCCGCCCGTCGCGTTCACGATCTCGGCGGTGATGTACGACGCCTCCTGCGAGGCGAGGAACACGTACGCCGGGGCCATCTCCGCCGGCTGGGCCGGACGTCCGATCGGGGCCTGCTTGCCGAACTCCGCGGTGTCCGGCAGCGTGGCCGGGATCAACGGCGTCCACACCGGGCCCGGCGCCACGGCGTTGACCCGGATGCCCCGCTCGATCAGCATCTGTGCCAGCCCCTGGGTGAACGTGACGATGGCGCCCTTGGTGGTCGCGTAGTCCAGCAGATGCGGACTCGGCTTGTACGCCTGCACGGAGGCCGAGTTGATGATGCAGCCGCCCTCCCGCATGTGCGGCACGGCCATCTTGCACAGCCAGAACATGCCGTAGAGGTTGGTCCGCACCACCCGGTCGAACTGCTCGGTGGTGATCGCCTCGATGCCGTCCGGCTGGGACATCTGGTACGCGGCGTTGTTCACCAGGATGTCGATGCCGCCGAACTCGGAGACCGCCCGGTCGATCAGCGCCCGGCAGTTCTCCTCCTCCCGGATGTCGCAGGAGACGGCCACGGCACGCCGGCCGGCCTCCTCCACCCACCGCGCGGTCTCGGCCGCCTCGTCCTTCTCGCTGTCCAGGTGGGTGAAGAGCACGTCGGCCCCCTCGCGGGCGAACGCCAGGGCGACCGCGCGGCCGATGCCGGAGTCCCCGCCCGTGATCACGGCCGTGCGGCCGGTCAGCCGTCCGCTGCCCCGGTAGGAGTCCTCACCGTGGTCCGGCGGCGGGTCCATGGGGCCGGTCCAGCCCGGGTGCGGCTGGTCCTGGGCGGGGAAGTCGGGGGTGGGGTGCTGGTCGACGGGGTTCTGCTGTTCGCTCACGTTCTCTCCCGGGTCCGCACGGTGGTCACTTGCGGCGTCCACCGGGCGGAGGACCGGCGGACGCCGACGACCGGGTACCCCGAGACCGCCCGGCGATCCACGCCGGACGCTCAGTCCGTCCGGACGTTCCGGGTCGCGAACCCGATGGTGGTGGCCACCGCCGCCAGCACCGCCACGCTGGTGAGGGCGGCCGGGAGGCTGTACCAGTCGGCCATGAAGCCGATCGCGGGCGGGCCGAGCAGCATCCCGCCGTAGCCCAGCGTGGAGGCGGTCGCCACCCCGCTCGGGCCCGCCAGCGCACCGGCCCGCTCCACGGCCACGGGGAAGAGGTTGGCGAGACCCAGCCCGGTGACGGCGTACCCCAGCAGCGCGGCCCACAGGGACGGGGCGAGCGCGCCGAGCAGCATGCCGGCCGCCGCGGTGGAGCCGCCCACCAGGATCGTGCGGGTCCGGCCCAGCCGCTCCAGCAGCGTGGTGCCGCTCAGCCGGCCGATCGTCATGGCGAGCGCGAAACACAGGTAGCCGACGGCCGCCGCACCCGGTGAGGCGTCGAGGTCCTGTTCGAGATGGAGCGCGCCCCAGTCGGCCAGCGCCCCCTCGCCGTAGGCGGTGCACAGCGCGATGAGCCCGAAGACGACCACCAGGGCCCTGGTGCGCCGGTCCCGCCGGGGCGCGGCGCCCTCGGCGGGCCGTCCCCCGTCCGCCGGGGTCAGCGGCTCGCACCGCATCAGCGCCCGCCCCGCGCCCGCCGTCACCAGCAGCGCGACCACGGCGAGCCCGGTGAGGTGCCGGGCCGGCGACAGGGAACCGGCGACCAGGGCCCCCAGCCCCGCGCCGATCATGCCGCCCAGGCTGAACGCGGCGTGGAAGCTGGGCATGACGGGCCGCCGCAGCGCGGCCACCAGGTCGACGGCCGCGCTGTTGAAGGCGACGTTGATCCCGCCGTAGGCCGCGCCGAACACCAGCAGCACGGCGCCGAGCGCGACCGCGGAGTGGGTCAGCGGCGGCAGGGCCACGCTGATGCTCAGCAGCACCGCGCAGACCACGGTGACCAGGTGGCTGCCGTACCGGCGGCACAGCCGGCCGGTCAGCGTCATGGTGATCACGGCCCCCGCGGACACGCCGAGCAGCGCGAGTCCGAGGGCGCTCGCGGACGCCCCGGTCTGCTCCTTGAGGGCGGGGATGCGCACGACCCAGCCGGCGAAGACGAAACCGTCCAGGGCGAAGAAGGCGGTCAGGGCGAATCGGAGTCGGACGAGGTCGGTACCCGGCACGGCACTGTGCGAACGGGTTTTGTTTATCAGCGGCACAAAAGCAGGCTAGGCGGCGTCCCGGTGCGGCGGCAAGATGCCGCCGCGTACGGCGGGAGTGAGCCGGCGCACGGCCGGAGGGGTGGGGGAGTTAACCCGTGTGATCGTCCCGGATGGTGGGGGCGCGCGACATGGCTGAGCGTGGATCACGCCGGAGCCCGGGAGATCCGTGCTGGCGTGGAGTCAGCTGCCCGGCCTCCAGTGGAAGGACTCTTCAGATGCGCTCTGCCCGCATGGTGCTCGCCGCCGCGACGGCCACGGCGGCCCTCGCCATCGCCGCGCCCGCGGCCTACGCCGACCACGGTGACGACGGCGGCCACGACAAGTCTTCCTACAGCAAGGAGCACGACGAGGAAAGCAAGCAGGACGAGGAGAGCAAGCAGGACGAGGGCGGTAAGTACGACGAGGAGAGCAAGCACGACGAGGGCGGCAAGTACGGCGAGGAGAGCAAGCACGACGAGGCCGGCAAGCACGACAAGCCGCGCGGTGGCGTCCACACGGGCGGCGGCGCCCTGTCCGCGGTGAACGAGGACGACTGGGGCACCGCCAAGGACCCGAAGTACGACCCCGAGACCTACAAGGACAAGAAGGAGGACTCGCAGAGCGAGGACTCCTGGAGCGGCAAGCAGGACAAGGAGGGGAAGCACGAGAAGCCTCGCGGCGGCGTGCACACCGGCGGCGGCGGTCTCGCCTCGGAGCCCGGCGTCACGGCGGGCGGCCTGGCCGCGCTCGCGGTCCTCGGCACCGGCGCCTACGCGCTGCGCCGCAAGAAGGTCTCCGGGGACATGGCCTGAGCCATGCCCGGGGTCATAGCGGCCGGGGCCGTCCCCGGCGCCCCGCGCGTCACGACGGCCCCGCCCGCTCCCTCCCGAGTCCTCCCTGAAGCACCCCCCGCCGCACCCGAATGAGGTGGTCCCCCCGATGCCGGCCAGTCCCCCCACTCCCGTAGAACCCGACCAGGCGTCCCCGACGAGGCGCAGGGTGCGCTCCGTCATGACCGCGGTCTTCTGGGGCGGGGCCGGTCTGCTGCTGGCCACCACGCTGATGGGCGGCGGCGGGGACCCGCCCGACGACGCCCACGGACCGCACACCACCCGCGCGGTCTCCACGGCGCCCTCGGCCGGCACGTCCGCCGGGCCGGCCGAGGGCGGGGCCGCCACCACGTCGGCGTCGCCCGGTGAGCAGTCCGCCGCCAAGCACCTGCCGCGCTCCGCGCCGACCCGGCTGGTCATCCCCTCCATCGGCGTCGACGCTCCCTTCACCGCGCTCGACCTCGACAGCAAGGGACAGCTCGAACCGCCCCCCGCGGACGACACCAACCTCGTCGGCTGGTACGCCAAGGGCGTCTCCCCGGGCGAACCGGGTACCGCGATCATCGCCGGGCACGTGGACACCAAGACCTCCGCCGCCGTTTTCGCGCGGCTCAGCGAGCTGGAGAAGGGCGACCGCTTCCGGGTGCAGCGCGCCGACGGCACCAGGGCCACGTTCGTCGTCGACGAGGCGGAGTCCTTCGACAAGGACGCCTTCCCCGACGAGCGGGTCTACGCCGACACCCCCGACGCGCAGGTCCGGCTCATCACCTGTGCCGGCGCCTACGACCGCGCCGCCAAGGACTACACCGAGAACCTGGTGGTCTTCGCCCGCCTCGTGTGAGGACGACGCACCCGAGCACGGCGGCCCCGCACGAAGAACGGCTGCCCGGAAGGGGAGGGACCCTCCGGGCAGCCGGCTCTGTCACGCCGCGGAGCACTCCGCGCCGTTCAGCAGGAACGCCGTGGGGTTCGTGTTCGTCCCGGACCGCGTGCCGGTGAAGCCCAGCGAGACCGAAGCCGACGGCGGGATCGTCGCGGTGTACGGGGCCGCCGCGACGCTCACCTCCGCACCGCTCTGCGTCACCGCCCCGCCCCACAGGTTGGTGATCCGCTGGCCGGCCGGGAAGGTCCAGCGCAGCGTCCACCCCTCGACCGCCGTGCTCCCGGTGTTGCGCACGGTGACCTCGCCCTGGAAACCGCCGGGCCACTCGCCCGTCACCCGGTACGCGACCGCGCAGGAGCCCGTCGCCGGACCGGACGTGGTGGTGACGGTCACCGCCGCGGAGCGCGCCGAGCGGTTGCCGGCCGCGTCCCGGGCGTAGACGGCGAAGGTGTACGCCGTGTCCGGCGCGAGACCGGTGACGGTGGCCGTGGTGCCGGTCGCCGAGGCGACCACGGTCTCCTGGCCGCCGGTGACCCGCACGACGTCGTAACCGGTCACCCCGACCGCGTCGGTGGCGGCGCCCCAGGTGAGGGTCACGGAGGAGGAGCTCACCGCCGAGGCCGCGGGCGCGCCCGGGGCGGTCGGCGCCGTGGTGTCCTCGCCCGGGCCGTCCCGGTAGACCGCGGCCTCCTCGGACGTGGCCGCGATGCCGTCCGGGCCGTCGAAGAGGCGCTGTCCCCAGCCGGTCATCCGGTCCGGGTCGAAGTTCTCGACCATGTCCAGGTACTCGACCCCGCCGCCGTTGCCGCTCCACGACCAGCCCAGGTAGCCGATGCCGAGCTGCCGGGTGACCGACAGGATGGCGTCCTCGTCCGGGTTGCCGTCGGAGTGGTCGTGTCCGAACTCACCCACCACGATGGGCAGTCTCGCGGCGACGAAGCGGCCCAGGTAGTCGCTCACCTCGGCGGCGGTGTCGAAGACGCCGTACATGTGGATGGAGAACACCGTGTTGGCGTCCGGGTCGGCGGCGAGCACCGAGGCGGCGTTGTCGCGCATGGTGAACGCCCAGTCCTGGCCCCAGTTGGGGGCGTCGACCATCAGCGTGTGGTCGAACCCGGCCGCCCGCAGCTTCTGGACCGCCGCCTTGGTGTCGGCGGTCCAGCGCGTGTAGTCGGTGTTGCCGTGCGGCTCGTTGCCGATGTTGACGATGACGTGGTCCTCCTGGCCGACGAGCGCGTCCCGGACCTCGATCCAGTAGTCGGCGGCGCGGGACAGCGTCACCGCTCCGCTCTGCTCGCCGTAACCGGTGGTGTCGTGCACCTCCAGGACACAGATCAGCCGGTTCCGCTTGCACTGCGCGACGACGTTCGCCACGTCGGCGGTGTCGTTCCGGGTCCACCGGTCGCCGCTGGACAACACCACGCGCACGGTGTTGGCGCCCTTGGCCTTGATGTGGCCCAGCGCGTCGAGCCGGTCGGCGTACCAGGTGTGGGCGTGGTTGACGCCGCGCATCACGAAGTCGTTGCCGGACGCCTCGAGAAGCCGTCCGTTCTCCACCCGGAACCCGGTGGGCGCCGCGTGGGCCGGGGTGGTCGGGACGAGCAGCGTCAGGAGCAGCCCCGCGAGCGCCGCGAGGAGCGCGGCGGCCCGGGGGACGGTGCGGTCGGTGGTTCTCATGGCGGCTCCAGGGGAGAGGTGGGTGAGGGAGGTTTCCGCGTCGGCGGTGAGCCGGAGTCAGGTGACGGGCGAGGCCGGGCAGTCGGCGGTGGCGGCGGGGGAGGCCGACGCCGCCGTGGTGGTGGCGATGATCCCGAACGCCGTGCTCGCGCCGGGGGCCAGAGCGCCGTTCCAGCCCGCGTCGGCGACGGTGGCCGTGCCGTCGGCGGTCGTCGTCAGGGCGCCGTTCCAGACCTGGGTGACCCGGGCGCCGTCGGCCGACCGCAGCGTCACCGTCCAGCCCCGGACGGGCGCGGCGGAGGTGTTCCGTACGGTCACCTCGGCCTGGTAGCCGCCCTGCCAGACGGAGACGGACCGGAACGACGCCGTGCAGGTGGGGGCGGGGTCATCCGGGTCACCGGGGTCGTCCGGGTCCTCGGGGCCGCCCGGAACGCCGTCCAACTGCGCGGCGAGGGCGGGGAACCAGCGGGCGGCGATCTTCTCGTCCCCGGTCGCGTCGGGGTGCACGCCGTCGTAGGTGTCGGTGGCCGTGTCGAAGCCCGTCCACTGGTCCACCACGACCACCGGCGAGCGGCTGGTGCCGGCGGCGGCGGCCCAGGCGGGGATACGGGCGTTCAGGTCGACCACCCGCTGCGCGCAGGCGGCGCACGTGGCGGGGTTCATGGGGATCAGCTGGGCGACCAGGACGCGCATGTCCGGGTTGGACTCCCGCATCTGCGCCAGCAGCGTGGTGTAGGCGGCGAGGACGCGGTCGGGGGCGACGCCGCTCCAGACGTCGTTCGTGCCGAAGTGCATGACAACGATGTCCGGCCGGGTGGCGGCCAGCCGGGCCGGCAGCAGGCCCCGGTCGGCGACATGGGTGACCAGTTCCCCGCCGTGGCCCTCGTTGTCGCCGTCGTGCGCGATCCCGCAGCCCTGCGGGGGCAGGGTGCCGACGAAGTCGATGCCGGTGTGGCCGGCGTCCTGGAGCCGGTTCCACAGCAGGGCGCGCCAGCACCCCGGTGAGCCGGTGATGGAGTCGCCGAGCGGCATGATCCGCACCGGAGCGGCGGCTCGGCTCCCGCCCGAGGGGGAGGCGGCCGCCGCGGCCGGAGCGAGCAGGCCGAGCGGGAGGAGCAGGGCGGCCAGCAGGCCGAGCAGTGACCGTGTGGATGAGCGTGATAAGCGCAGGAGGCGGGTGTCGCGCATGGTGTCCCCTTCCCGGAGTGGAGGTGGGAGCGCTCCCATGCGGGACATGAAGCCACCGTTGTCGGTTACGCGTCAAGAGGTGCGGCGCGGATCCGGCGCGTGACCTGCGGGGGAGACGGGGCGTCGGGCCGGGACGCCATGGGAGTCCCGGCCCGACGCCGGCGAGTTCGACCGCCGTTCGACGGCTCAGGCGCTTCGGTCAGGTGCCGTCGTACGGCGGCGGGGCAGCGCCCTGCGGATCAACGGCCAGGCGAGCAGGAGCACCACGACCGCGTAGACGGTCACGGAGAACGGCGTGTTCACCAGACCGGTGACGCTGCCGTCGCTGATCTGCAGGGCTCGGCGCAGCTGCTGCTCGGCGGCCGGGCCGAGGATGACGCCGATGACGGCGGGCAGCACCGGCAGCCCGTAGCGCCGCATGCCGAACCCGATCAGGCCGATGACCAGCAGCAGCACCAGGTCGACCACCTCGCCGCCGACCGCGTACGCGCCCACCGCCGCGAAGAACATGATGCCGGCGTACAGGTACGGCCGCGGGATCCGCAGCAGCTTCGCCCACAGCGGTGCGAGCGGCAGGTTGAGGGCCAGCAGCAGCACCATGCCGACGAACAGCGAGGCGATCAGGCCCCACACCAGGTCGGGTTCACGCTCGAAGAGCAGCGGGCCCGGCTGGATGCCGTACTGCTGGAAGGCTGCCAGCATCACCGCCGCCACCGCCGTGGTCGGCAGGCCCAGCGTCAGCATCGACACCAGCGTGCCCGCCGCCGAGGCGGACGCGGCCGACTCCGGTCCTGCCACACCCTCGATGGCGCCCTTGCCCCACTCGTCCTTGTGCTTCGACAGCCGCTTCTCCGTCACGTACGACAGGAACGTCGGGATCTCCGCGCCGCCCGCCGGGATCGCGCCGAACGGGAAGCCGATGAACGGGCCGCGCACCCAGGACTTCCAGGTGCGCCGCAGATCCGCGCGGCCCAGCCACGGCCGGCCCACCGGGATCGGGTCCGGCGGCCGGCGCCGCAGATGGGCGGCCACCCACAGCGCCTCGCCGATCGCGAACAGCCCCACCGCGACGATCACCACGTCCACACCGTCGGCGAGGTGCAGCGAACCGAAGGTCAGCCGCTGCTGCCCGGTCATCCGGTCCAGGCCCACCAGGCCGATCGTCAGACCGATCAGGAGCGAGGCCAGGCCCCGGATGCGCGACGAGCCGAGGACCGACGTCACGGCGATGAACGCCAGCACCATGATGGCGAAGTAGTCCGGTGCGCCGATGTCCACCGCCAGGGCGGCGACCGTCGGCGCGAGCGCGACCAGCAGCAGCGTGCCCACCATGCCGCCCGCGAAGTGGCCGACGGCGGCGGCCGCGAGGGCCTGGGCGCCCCGCCCCGACTTCGCCATCGGGTTGCCCTCCATCGCGGCGACCACGGCGGCGCTCTCCCCGGGCGTGTTCAGCAGGATCGAGGTCGTCGAACCGCCGAACATCGCGCCGTAGTAGATGCCGGCGAACATGATGAACGCGCCGGTCGGGTCGAGCCCGTACGTCACCGGCAGCAGCAGGGCCACCGCCATCGCCGGGCCGATGCCCGGCAGCACGCCGATCGCCGTGCCGAGCAGCACGCCCACCGCGGCCCACAGCAGGTTGAGCGGCGTGAGGGCCGTGCCGAAGCCGTCCAGCAGGGAGTTGAGGGTGTCCATGTCACAGCACTCCCATCAGTGGACCGCCGGGCAGCGGCACTCCGAGCAGCTTGTCGAACAGGGCGTAAGCGACCAGCGAGAGCACCGCCGCGATCAGCGGGTCGCGGTCCGCCCTGCGGCTGCCGAGCGCGTAGGCGGCGCCCCAGAACAGCAGGGCCCCCGCGGCGGGGAAGCCGAGCGGTTCGATGAGGACGGCGGAGCCGAGGAACACGCCGGAGAGCAGCAGGACCGTGCGCCAGTCGGCCGGTTCGGTCAGGTCGACGTCCTCGCCCGTCTCCGCCTGGCCCCGGCCGCCGCGCAGCACGTCCACGGCGAGGAGGGCGGCGACGAGGAGCAGGGCGGCGCCGACGACGACGGGAACCGTCTTCGGCCCGACCGGGCCGCGCTGGGTGAGGTCGACGTCCATGGTGAGGGCGTCGGCGAGGACGAGCCCGCCGAGGGCGAGGAGCAGGACGCTGACGCCCAGTTCGGAGTGGTCGCGGAGCCAGGAGCGGGCAGTCGTGCTCGGCGTCGGCTCAGGCGTCGGCGTGGGTGCAGGTGTGGGTGCCGGCGTAGGCGCCGGTGTGGTGCCGTCGGTGGTCACAGGCCGAGCTCCTTCAGTACCGAGACCACGCGTTCGTCCTCGGCGGCCAGGAAGGCGCCGAACTCGTCGCCGGTCAGGAACGCGTCGTCCCAGCCGTTGCGCTTCATGGACTCCTGCCACTCCTCCGAGTCGTGCAGGGCCTCCAGCAGCCGGACGAGCTTGTCGCGTTCGGCGTCGGTGAGGCCGGGCGGGGCGACGACGCCCCGCCAGTTGGTGAACTCCACGTCGTAGCCCGACTCCTTGAGCGTGGGCGCGTCGAGGCCCGGCACCCGCTCCGGACCGGTCACCGCGAGCAGGCGCAGCTCGCCCGCCTCGATCTGGTCGCGGTACTCGCCGACCCCGGAGACGCCGAAGGCGACCTTGCGCCCGAGGATCGAGGCGAGCAGTTCGCCTCCGCCGTCGAAGGGGATGTAGTTGACGTCCTTCGGGGCGATCCCGGCGGCCTGCGCCATCATCATCGGCGCCAGGTGGTCCGGGCCGCCGGGGGACGAACCGCCGCCCACGGGAAGTCGGCCGGGAGCGGCCCTCCAGGCTTCGACGAGATCGCCGATGGTCCGGTACGGGGAGTCCTTCGCGACCACCACCACGTCCTGCTCCTCGGTGAGCCGGGCGATGGGGGTGGTGTCCGCGAGGGTGCGCGGCGCGTGGTTGGAGCGGACGGCGCCGACCACACCCAGGCCCATCGACATGGCCAGCTTGCCGTTGCCGCGCTCGTTCACCAGGTGGGTGAGACCGACCGTGCCGCCGGCGCCGGGCAGGTTGAACACCTCGACGGAGCCGGTGAGTCCGGCGTCCTCCGCGTTCCTCGCGGCCGTGCGGGCGGTGATGTCGTAGCCGCCGCCGGGCGTGTTGGGAACCATGAGGCGCAGGCCCGGGATGTGCGTGCCGCTCTCGGCGCCGCTGCCGGTCGTGAGCAGCGGTGGGCCCACGAGGACGAGCAGGGCGGCGCCGAGCAGGGCGAGGGGTGTGCGCAGACGCACGAATGCCACCACCTGTCGGTCGGATTCTGACGTGTGTTGTCCAAAGGCGCGTGACCCGGGGAGGGGAGGGTGACGCGGGCCACATGGTGCCTGGGCGGGGGCGGACTGTCGCGGTTACGGAAGCAATGGAGGTTGTGGTCGTTGTGTCAGCGGGACGGGCGTGGTCGTGCAGGTCTCCCGCAGGTCTTCCGCAGCGCTCTTTGCCTGGTCGGGAGCGGGGGTCATGATGGCGGTATGCGAGACGGGGAGGGAGCGGCCGACACCGTCGGGGTGCTCGTGGTGGACGACGACTTCCGGGTGGCGCGGGTGCACCGGGCGTACGTCGAGCGCGTCGACGCCTTCCGGGTGGTGGGCGTCGCCGGCAGCGGGGAGCAGGCTCTGCGTGCTGTCGAGGAGCTGCGTCCCGATCTGGTCCTGCTCGATCTGTATCTGCCCGACGTGTTCGGGCTCGATGTCATCCCCCGGCTGCGGACCGCCGGGCACGACTGCGACGTCATGGTCGTCAGCGCCGCGCGCGAGACGGACGCGGTGCGCGGCGCGGTACGGCACGGCGTCGTCGACTACCTCCTCAAGCCCTTCGACTTCGAGGACCTGCGGGGGCGGCTGGAGCGGTACGCGGTGCAGCGGGGGCTGCTGCGCGACACGGTGGTGCGCGGGCAGGCGGACGTCGACCGGGTGCTGGCGGGGGCGGCGATGCCCGTCGCGTCCGCGCTGCCCAAGGGGATGAGCGCGGAGACCGCCGGGCTGGTCGAACGGACGTTGAGGGAGGCGGAGGGGAGCCTGTCGGCGAGCGAGTGCGCGAGGCTCACGGGGGTGTCCCGGGTCAGCGCGCGGCGGTATCTGGAGCACTTCCACGCGGTGGGCGCGGCCGAGGTGTCGTTGCGGTACGGGGCGACCGGGCGGCCTGAGCGGCGGTACCGGTGGTTCGTGGGGGCGGGGGGCGAGGCCGACGCCGGAGGGCGTGGAGTCGCCTCCGGGGCGAGCGGGGTGGCCGCCGGGCGGCGCGGGGTCGTCCCCCGGGGGAGCGGGGCCTAGGGTCGGGCGTCAGAAAGCGCTTTCCCCTCTTCCCTCCCGCGCTGTCGCGTGCCCTTCCCGCCGAGGAGCGCCGTATGACCCCGTCCTCCGTCCGCCGCCGGGTGGCCGTCGTCGGCACCGGCGCCGACGTCAGCGGCGGACATCTGCCCGCGCTGGAGGCCCACGCCGACCGCGTCGAACTCGTCGCCGCCGTCGACGTCGACCCCGGCCGGCTCGGCGCCTTCCGCGCGGAGGCCGGGGAGCGGGTCGCCGGGTTCACCTCGACGGAGGCGATGCTGGACGCCGTACGGCCGGATCTCGTGCTCATCGGCACGCCGCCGTCGCTGCACCGCGAGCAGACCGTGGCCGCGCTGAAGGCGGGGGCCTGGGTGCTGTGCGAGAAGCCGTTGTGTCTGTCGCTCGCCGAGTACGACGAGATCGCGGCTGCGGAGGCCGCGTCCGGGGCCTACGCGTCTGTGATCTTCCAGCACCGGTACGGCAGCGGCGCTGTGCACGCACGGGAGCTGATACGGGGTGGGGAGCTGGGCGCCCCGTTGGTCGCGCATTGCCAGACCACCTGGCACCGGGACGCCGCGTACTGCTCCGTGCCCTGGCGCGGGCGGTGGGCCACCGAGGGCGGCGGGCCGACCGTGGGGCACGGGATCCATCAGTACGACCTGCTGCTGCATCTGCTCGGGGAGTGGGAGGAAGTGCAGGCGATGGCGGCGAGGCTGGTGCACGCCACCGAGAGCGAGGACGTCTCGACGGCGTTGACGCGTTTCCGGAGCGGGGCGTCGGCGACCGTCGTCAACAGCGTGCTGTCGCCGGACGAGGTGAGCCGGGTGCGGGTCGACTGCGCGGATGCGACGGTCGAGCTCACGCATCTGTACGGGCATGCGAACGGGGACTGGGTGTATACGCCCGCGCCGCACGTGGCGGAGGAGCGGGTCGCCGCGTGGCGTGAGGTGGGGGAGGACGTGCCCAGTTCGCATACGGCGCAGATGGGGTCCGTGCTGGATGCGCTGGACGCCGGGGCACGGCCGCCCGGGAGCGGGCGGGAGGCGCGGGACACGCTGGAGTTCGCCGCGGCGCTGTACAAGGCGGCGTTCACGGGGCGGGCCGTGCGGGCCGGCGAGATCGGTCCCGGTGACCCGTTCCACGAAGCGATGCACGGAGGGCTCGGGGAGGCGTGGAGCGGGGCGGGGAGGGCGTGACGCCGCGGGGGCGCGCGTGGGACACGCGCACCGGGACGCCGTGGGGGCGCGCGTGGGGCACGCCGGGAGGCTGACCACCCCCGGCCCGCCCCGCGCCGGGTGCGGATGAACCCCGCCGTGCGGCCCGCCCGACGCGCCCCGCGCCGAGGACACGGCCGCTGAGGGCCCGCCCGAGGGCGCCCGATGCCTTCGAAGTGTCAGCCGCGCCGCGGCCACCGCGGGTAGGACGCCGGGAACCGGGCCGAGGCGACCGCCAACGCGGTGGCCGCGGACGCGACCCCCAGCACCGCCCCCGCCGCCACATCCCCCGGATAGTGCACCCCCGTATGGATGCGGGAATACCCCACCGCCCCCGCCAGCGCCCCCAACGGCACCGACGCGGCGGGCAGCACCGTCCCCACCGCCGTCGCGAAGGCGACCGCCGACGCCGTGTGCCCGGAGGGGAACGACGCCGACGTCGGCATCGGCACATGCCGGTCCACCGTCACCCGCGCCGCCTCCCGGTCCGGGCGGTTCCGCCGGACCAGCCGCTTGCCCAGCAGGTTCGCCGACGCGGACGCCACGGCCACGGCGCCGACCCCGGCGAGCGCCGCCCGGCGCGGGCGGGAGCCGGCCAGGGCCAGCGCGCCGGCGATGGCGAAGGAGATCTTGGAGTGGTCGGCCGTGTGGGAGAGCCGGCGCAGCGCGCGGTCGAGCGTCGGCGTCGGGGTCGCGGCGACCGCCGCGTACAGCGCACCGTCCACCGCTCTGAGATCGCTCAGCACGGCGGAGGCGACCCTGCGCAGTCCGTCGGCGGGCGGCACGGGTCCGGTGAGCGGACGGGCGTCGTTCCGGTCGGTGGTGGGCGGCTCGCTCATCTTTCTCTCCCGCGGTGACATCGTCTGGTGGTGTACCCGCACCGTGAGGCGGGATGCACGGGGTGCCCACGGTACGCATGGTCCGTGCGACGGGATCGCCCGCCCCGCCCGTGGACGGTCCGGGCCGCCTGGAACGCCCGCAGCCGCAGGGAGTCGCCCATCGCGAACACCGAGGAGAACACCGTGGCCGCGCCCGCGGTCGTCGCTTCGCGCGAGCCGGCCGCCGCGAACCGCGGTGTCGGTCTGGTCGCCCGGACGGTCGTCCCCGGTCCCTCGCGGACACGGGGCGGGGTTCGCACGAGAGGGTCGGCCGCATACCCCCTCCGGGTACGCCATGCCTGGCGCTCACCGACTTGACTCAGTACCCCCTAGGGGTATCGTGAGCTGTATCGATCGGCTCGTGACGGGGTGCGGGCCGCTGTTTCCACGGGAGAGACGGCCATGAAGACCGGACTGAGGATCACCGCGTTCGCCGCCGCGCTGGCGGCCGCCTTCGGCACCGCCTACGGGGTCGGCCAGACCTTCGACCCGGTCGTCGCGGACCGTCCCCAGGCGCACGGGGAGAAGCATCCGCCGGGGGAGGACGAGCACGGCGGGGCCGCCCACGCGCCCGGCGGGCTGCAGATCTCCGAGGGCGGCTACACCCTCGACCTGGACACCCCGGCCGTGACGGCCGGCGAGCGGGCCGAACTGCGCCTCACCGTGCGGGACGCCGACGGTGAGCCCGTCACCGAGTACCGACGGGAGCACGACAAGGAACTGCACCTCGTCGTGGCCTCCCGCGACCTGGTGACCTACCGCCACCTCCACCCCGAGCGCGCCGCCGACGGCACCTGGAGCACCCCCGTCGACCTGCCCCGCGCCGGCGGCTACCGGGTGTTCGCCGACTTCACCCCCGACCGGCCGGGCGCGGAGAACCTCACCCTCGGCGCGGACCTGGCCGCCTCCGGCCCCTACAGTCCCCGCGAGCTGCCGCGGCCCTCCGCCACGGCCCGCGTCGACGGCTACGACGTGAAGCTGACCGGGACGCTGACGCCCGGCCGGGCGAGCGAGCTGCGCCTGACCGTCACCCGCGACGGCGAGCCGGTCACCGACCTCCAGCCCTACCTGGGCGCCTACGGCCACCTGGTCGCCCTGCGCGCCGGAGACCTCGCCTACCTGCACGTCCACCCCGGGGGCGAACCGGGCGACGGCACCACCGAGCCCGGACCGCACGTCTCCTTCACCGCCACGGCGCCCAGCAGCGGCAGCTACCGCCTCTTCCTGGACTTCAAGCACGACGGAGCCGTCCGCACGGCCGCCTTCACCGTGGAGGCCGGAAAGGCCGCGCCGGGGAAGCCCGCTTCACCCGGCCACACGGAGCCGCCCGAGCACTCCGACGGTCACGGCCACTGAGGGTCAGCCCAGCGCCCGGTCCAGGTTGTACGCCGCGCTGATCAGGGCGAGATGGGTGAAGGCCTGCGGGAAGTTGCCCTGTTGGTTCCCGGTGTGGCCGATCTCCTCGGCGTAGAGGCCGAGGTGGTTGCCGTAGGTGAGCATCTTCTCGAAGGCCAGACGGGCTTCGTCGAGGCGGCCGGCGCGGGTGAGGGCCTCGACGTACCAGAACGAGCAGATGGAGAAGGTGCCCTCCTCGCCGTGCAGGCCGTCGGGGCTCACGTGCGGGTCGTAGCGGTAGACCAGCGAGTCGGAGACCAGCTCACGGGTCAGACAGTCCAGCGTGGACAGCCACTTGGGGTCCTTCGGCGCGATGAACTTCGCCATCGGCATCATCAGCAGCGCGGCGTCCAGCACCTCACCGCCCTCGTGCTGGACGAACGCCCGCAGCTCCTTCGACCAGCAGGCGGTCATGATCCGCCGGTAGATCGCGTCCCGGCACTCCGTCCAGCGCGGCAGGTCGGCGGGCAGGCCGCGGCGGCGGGCCATGCGGACGCCGCGCTCGATCGCCACCCAGCACATCAGCCGTGAGTACAGGAAGTCCTTCCGGCCGCCGCGCGTCTCCCAGATGCCCTCGTCGGGCTGGTCCCAGTTGCCGCACACCCAGTCGACCAGCGCCGTCACGTGGTCCCACTGCTCGCTGGAGATCGGCTCGGCCCACTTGTCGTAGAGGTAGATCGAGTCGATCAGGGCGCCGTAGACGTCCAGTTGGAGCTGGTCGGCCGCCGCGTTGCCGACCCGGACCGGCCGTGAGCCGCGGTGGCCCTCCAGGTGGTCGAGGGTCTGCTCGGACAGGTCGGTGCGGCCGTCGATGCCGTACATGATCTGGAGCGGGCCCGAGGGCTTGCCGTCGCCGGGGCTGATGTGCCGGGAGACGAACGCCATGAACGCCTCCGCCTCCTCCGTGAAGCCCAGCCGCAGCATGGCGTAGACGCAGAACGCCGCGTCGCGCACCCACATGTACCGGTAGTCCCAGTTGCGTTCACCGCCGAACTCCTCCGGCAGGCTCGTCGTCGGCGCGGCGACGATCGCCCCGGTGGGCGCGTACGTCAGCAGCTTCAGGGTGAGGGCCGAGCGGTGCACCATCTCCCGCCAGCGGCCCCGGTAGTGGGAGGCGGACAACCAGTCCCGCCAGTAGCGCACCGTCGCGGCGAACTCCCGCTCGGCCTCCGCGTGGGCGCACCCGCGCGGCGCCAGCCCGTCGCCGACCCGGTCCAGCGCGAACACGGCCGTCTCACCCTCGGCCAGCTTGAAGTCCGCCCGTACGTCGAGTCCGTCCTGCTCCAGCGGGACGGTGGCGGTGAGCGCCAGATCCAGCGCCTCGGACGCGAAGACGGCCACGTCCCCGGTGACGCGCAGCGTGTGCGGCAGCGCCGCGTAGCCGAACCGCGGCGCCACCAGCGCGCGGAACGGCAGCGAACCGCGCACGCACAGCACCCGACGGATCAGCCGGTGCCGGTCCTCCTCCGCGGACTCGCCCGACACGGGCATGAAGTCCTGCACCTCGCCGACGCCGTCCTCGGTGAAGTAGCGGGTGATCAGCACGTTCGTGTCGGGGAAGTAGAACTGCCTGGTGCGGGCCGGCACGGCCGCCGCCAGCTCGAAGCAGCCGCCCCGCCCGGCGTCCAGCAGCGCGGCGAACACGCTCGGCGCGTCGAAGCGCGGCGCGCAGTACCAGTCGATGGTGCCGTCCGTCGCCACCAGTGCCACGCTGCGCAGATCGCCGATCAGCCCGTGATCGGCGATGGGCATGTACCGCCGGGCGCCGGAGCCGTCGCCCGGCCGGTCCGTCGTCCCGTCCATCGCAGCCTCCTCGGCCGGCGCGCGTGCTCCCCCTGCCAGCTTAGGCAGGGGGAGCGGGACCGGCCTTCCGACGAGCGGCGCACCGGCCGGGGCCTACCGTCGTACGGCCCTGAGGATCACGAACTTCGGGTCCGACGCCACCACCTCGCTGTTGCCGAACAGGCGGCGCAGCTTCACGTGGTAGCCGAGGTGCCGGTTGCCGACCACCCACAGCTCGCCGCCCGGGCGCAGGGTGCGGCGGGCGCCGGTGAACATGCGCCAGGCCGTGGCGTCGGTGGTGGCCTGGTGGGAGTGGAAGGGCGGGTTGTTCAGCACCAGGTCGACGCTGCCCGCCGGGACGCCCGTCAGGCCGTCGCCGACCCGGAACTCGGCCTGCCCGCTCACCTCGTTCGCCCGGTAGGTGTCCTGCGCCGACGCGACCGCCTGGAAGGACTCGTCCACGAACAGCACCTCGGCCTTCGGGTCGGCCAGCGCCATCGCCGTCCCCACGACGCCGTTGCCGCAGCCCAGGTCCACCACCCGGCCGCCGCCCCGCCCGGCGGGCAGGTGGCGCAGGAAGAAACGGGTGCCGATGTCGAGCCGGTCCGCGCAGAAGACCCCGGCGTGGTTGACGACCGTCCGGCCCGACACCGGCCCGACGTCCGCGGGGAGCGTGTAGCGGTACGGCCACGGGTTCGGCGGGCGGACCAGCGAGGGGTCCGGCGTGCAGAAGATCAGCCGCGCCTTCTTCTCCGCCAGGGAGGTGCGGGTCGGGCCGAGGATCCGCTCGAACAGCTTCAGCGTCGAGGTGTGGATCTCCTTCACCATGCCCGTGCCGACCACGACCGTGTCCGCGTGCACCGACGGCGCCAGCCGCAGCAACTGGTCCTCCAGCAGCGCCAGGCTCTTGGGCACCCGCACCAGCAGTACGTCGATCCGCTCCGGCGGGGCGTCCTGCGTGGTCAGCAGCCGGACCGTGCCGGGCTCGACGCCGTTGCGGGCGAGGTTGGCACGGGTGGCCTCCTGGCCGAGCCAGGAGTCGGTGATCTGCGTCGGCCGGTGCGCGGCGAGCGCCGTGACCAGTGCGCCCCACCGGTCGCCGACGACCACGACCGTGCCGGACGGCGGCGGCTGCCGGCCGGCGAGATGCCTGAGGAGATACGCGTCGGAGGCGTCCCAGGCGCGCAGCCTGTTCCGCGGGTCCTCGGGGAAGCGGGCCAGCTCCGGCTCGCCCCAGGGAGTCGTCATACGGTCGTTCATCGTGCGGCCAGGCTAACCGAGCCCCGGTCCGGCCCGGCGCGGCGGACGGGCGGAGCCGCCGGGGCGCGCGCCGCGCACGCCCCACGGGTGTCCCGCGGACACGCGGCCTGTCGTCCGCGAGCGTTGCGGATCATGGGAGACTCGCCCCCATGAGCGGGAAGGCGGACCCCCGGCCGGCGGGGGAAGGGACCACCTCGAGGACGCGGCTGGACCGGGGGCGCGGGGCGCTCGGACCCGCGCTGGAGCTGGTGCACACCGGACGCGCCCCGACCCGCGCCGTGCTCACCGCGGAGCTCGGCGTCACCCGCGCCACGGCCGGCGCGGTGGCCGCCGAACTGGAGGCGCTCGGACTGATCCGCGTGGACGCCCGGCCCGGCGCCGGCGCCGGCTCCCAGGGACGCCCCTCGCACCGGCTGTCCGTCGCCGAGGACGGCCCCGTGGCGCTCGCCGCGCAGATCCACGCCGACGGTTTCCGTGCCGCCCTGGTCGGGCTCGGCGGGCGGATCGTCGCCACCGCGCCCGGCTGCGAGGTCGTCGACGCCGACCCGGCGAAGGTCCTCGGTTCCGTCGTCGCGGCCGGCGCCGGGCTGTTGCGGGAGACCGGACGGCGGTGCGTGGGCGCAGGGCTCGCCGTGCCGTCGGCGGTCGCCGAACCGGAGGGGCTGGCCCTGAACCCGCTGCACCTGGCCTGGCCCGTCGGCGCCCCGGTACGGGAGATCTTCGCCGAGCAGGTGCGCGCCGCCGGCCTCGACGGACCCGCCTTCGCCGCCAACGACGTCAACCTCGCCGCGCTCGCCGAACACCGGCACGGCGCCGGGCGGGGCTCGCGCGACCTGCTGTGCGTGGCCACCGGCCACCGCGGCGTCGGCGGTGCGCTGGTCCTCGACGGCCGTCTGCACACGGGCAGTTCGGGCCTCGCCCTGGAGGTCGGCCACCTCGCGGTCAACCCCGACGGCCGCCCCTGCCACTGCGGCGGCCGCGGCTGTCTCGACGTCGAGGCGGACCCGCTGGCCCTGCTCACCGCGGCCGGCCGCGACCCGGGCCCCGAGATGTCCCTGCTGAAGCAGGCCGACGACCTGATCCGCGGGCAGTACGACGACCCGGAGGTGCGCACCGCCACCGAACAGCTCATCGACCGGCTCGGCCTCGGACTGGCCGGGCTGGTCAACATCCTCAACCCCGACCGGATCATCCTCGGCGGCCTGCACCGCACCCTGCTGGAGGCCGACCCCGACCGGCTCCGCGCCGTCGTCGCCGACCGCAGCCTGTGGGGTCGCAGTGGCGGAGTACCGATCCTCCCCTGCACGCTGGACCACAACAGTCTGGTCGGCGCGGCGGAGCTGGCCTGGCAGCCGGTGCTGGACGATCCTCTGGGCGCACTGGCGTAAGGACGACGACCGCCCGACGGAAGGCCGACCGCATGACCGACAAGCTCACCGTCAGCGTCCTGGGCACGGGCATCATGGGCGCGGCGATGGCCCGCAACCTCCTCCGGGCCGGGCACACCGTCCGCGCCTGGAACCGCACCCGCGCGAAGGCCGCCCCGCTGGCCGCCGACGGCGCCCACGTCGCCGGCACCCCCGAGGAGGCGGTGGAGTCCGCCGACGTGGTCCTCACCATGCTGTACGACGGCCCCGTCGCCCTGGGGACCATGCGCGCCGCCGCCCCGGCCCTCCCGCGTGGAGCCGCCTGGGCACAGTGCACCACCAGCGGCATCGAGGACGTCGCCGGGATGGCCGCCTTCGCCCGCGACCACGGCCTGCGCTTCTACGACTCCCCGGTCCTCGGCACCCGGGGCCCCGCCGAGGACGGACGGCTCACCGTGCTCGCCGCCGGTCCCGTCGAGGGACGCGACACGGTGACGCCGGTGTTCGACGCGGTGGGCGCCCGCACCGTGTGGACCGGCGAGGACGGCGCGGAGGCGGGCGCCACCCGGCTGAAGCTGGTCGCCAACAGCTGGGTGCTCGCGGCCACCGCCGCCGCCGGTGAGACCCTGGCGCTGGCCCGCGCCCTCGACGTCGCACCGGACGCCTTCTTCGACCTCATCGCCGGCGGACCGCTCGACATGGGCTATCTGCACGCCAAGGCACAGCTGATCCTCGAGGAGCGGCTCTCCCCGGCTCAGTTCGCGGTGAGAACCGCCGCCAAGGACGCCGCACTCATCGTGCGGGCCGGCGAGCGCGGCGGCGTCCGCCTCGACGTCGCCGCCGCGAGCGCCCGCCGCCTGGAGCGGGCGGCGGACCAGGGTCACGGCGACGAGGACATGGCAGCCGCGTACTACGCCAGCTTCGGCGACGGACCGGCGACCACCACATGACCATCCCCCCCACGATTCCCTTCACTCACCGAGGAGTTCACGTGTCCAAGCCCCCACTGCCGCCGGAGGCCGAGGCGCTGCTGCGCAAGCCCAACCCGTGCGTGATGGCCACCCTTCGCTCCGACGGCGCGCCCGTCTCCACCCCCACCTGGTACCTCTGGGAGAACGGCCGCGCGCTGATCAACTTCGACGAGGGCCGGGTCCGCCTGGGCCACCTCCGCCGCGACCCGCGCGTCACCCTCACCGTCCTCGCCGCGGACGACTGGTACACCCACGTCACCCTTCTGGGCCGCGTCGCCGAGATGTACGACGACGAGGGCCTCGCCGACATCGACCGCCTCTCCCGCCACTACGGCGGCTCCGAGTACCCCGACCGCGAGCGCCGCCGGGTCAGCGCCTGGGTCGAGGTCGAGCGGTGGCACGGCTGGGGCGCGATGAAGGACAGCGACCAGTCCGGCTGACCGAGGGGCCCCTGGACGCGCCGTACGCGTCGGGGGCCACGGCGGAAGCGGCGCACCGCCCGCGTACTCCCCGGGCGGTACGCCGGCCGCGCGACGACCGGGGCCCCTCCCGGGGCGGGTCTCGGCGTGTCGCCGAGGGGCGACGGGACGGCGGCCGTCCGCACCCCGGTGATCCTCCGGGAGAGCGCGGCGGTCCGGTCCGGCAGCTGGAGCACGCGCGGCTCCGCCAGCTGCCTCGGCGGCACGTCGTACTCCAGCGCTTCCAAGGGCGCGAGCCCGACGTGGACGTTCACCGGCCGCCCGGCCTCCTGGGCGGTCTCCCGGGCGTCGAGTTCGGGCCGGGCGTACGTGTGCAGGCGGTATGTGTACGTCGACCGCGTCAAGGCCGCCACGGTGGACTGGGGGCGGCGGCCACGAGCCGCCGGCAGGCGATCCGGACGAAGAGCCGGGCGGCGAGCGCCCGGCGCACCGTGAGGACCGCGGTGGCCGGCGCCGGCGGCCGGCCCGCCGTCACCACGGACGCCCTCGTCCGCGTCCGCCGGCGGTCCGCGGCAGCGGTGTCCGGCGGACGGGAGGTCCGCCGGACACCGCTGTCCTCGGCGGCGCCCGTCGTGTCACCGCCCGGTCAGCCGGGGACGGCGGACCGGGCGGGAGCGGGTTCGGGCCGGTGGGCCCCGGACACGTGGTCGACGAGTGCGACCTCCGTGAACCGTGGCCGGTCCGGTGCGGCGGCCGTGAGGTCCGGACGCCGGTCCCAGGCCACCGGTCCGGCGGCCGCGGGCGTCGGCAGGGTGAACCACACGGCCTTGCCCGACTCGCCGTCCGGCAGCACGCCCCAGCTCTCGCTCATGGCGGCCACCATCGCCAGGCCGCGGCCACAGGTGGCGAGCGGTCCGGCGTCCGCGACGGCCGGCAGCCGCGGATCGTGGTCGTGCACCGACACCTTGAGCCGGTCGAGGAGCAGCTCCATCTCCACGGTGCACGTCTTGTCGGGCTGCGCGTGCCGGTGGACGTTGGACAACAGCTCCGTCACACCGAGCGAGGCCCGGTCTATCAGGGGATCCATATGCCAGTAGCGCAACTGCGCAGATACGATTCTGCGGACCTGGCCGATCCGCGACGGCAGGGCTTGGAGCTCCACCGTGCAGTGCCTGCTCGGATGACTGATCACGGCTGCGACTCCCCGACGTGAGGTCCGGAAGAACACGGAGTACGGATCCAGCAGGGCGTCTGCGTGACGCTGCCGCCTGCTGTCGTGGCCGGCGGGCTGGTTCGCAGCGTTATCGCCGGTAAACCCAGAGTGACGTGAGAACAGCGTGACCCAGCGGATGAGGCGGCGCAACTCGCGGACATCTCAGGCGTCGCGCCCCGCCGCCCGGCGGACGGCCTCGACGAAACGCCGGGCCGCCGGCGGGCCCGGCTCCCCGGGCGCCGGGTCCTGGTCCCCGAGGGTCAGCAGATACCGGTGGCCGTTGAGGTCGGCCAACGCCCGGCCGTCGGACGCGAACCACGGCCGGGTGGCCCGTACGGCCTGCACCGGCGCGCTGTCTATCTCGGTGCCGTAGCTGGTGAGCAACTCCAGCCGCCCGTCGCTGATCCGGACCCGTCCGGCCCGGGTGAGCGACCGCAGCCGCCGGCCGATCCGCACGCCCGTGGCCTCGAACTCCGGCTCCGCCATTGCCACCCGCCCCCTCTGTGCGCGTCGGTGGTCCGGACCGCGCCGCGCGAACCGGCCGCTGTCCGGAACCAGTGTGCCTCTGCTCCCGCCGGTGCAGTCTGCCCGCACGCGCCGCCGAGCACCAGAGCCCGAACCCCGCCGTCCGGGGGCGCGGGGGGCACTCGCGCCAATGCGCCCCCACCCGCGCGCCCCCGGGTCCCCAGCCCTGCCTTTCAGGCCGTCAAAGATGTGTTTATGCAGGTGAGAGGTGGTGTGAGGGGTGCTTATGATCGGAGTGTCGGCCGCGCTGGACGCCGTCGGCGCTCAGTGTAAGGAGCCCACTCGTGAGCACTCCCCAACAGACCCTGACCGGCGCCACCCTCGACGTCGACCGCAGCGACCCCGCCTACCGGGCCTGGCTGAAAGAGGCCGTGCGCCGGGTGCAGGCCGACGCCAACCGTTCGGCCGACACCCATCTGCTGCTCTTCCCGCTGCCCGAGCGGTGGGGCATCGACCTCTACCTGAAGGACGAGTCCACCCACCCCACCGGCAGCCTCAAACACCGGCTGGCCCGCTCCCTGTTCCTGTACGGCCTGTGCAACGGCTGGATCCGGCCGGGCCGCCCGGTCATCGAGGCGTCCAGCGGTTCCACGGCCGTGTCGGAGGCGTACTTCGCGAAGCTGATCGGCGTGCCCTTCATCGCGGTCATGCCACGCACGACGAGCGCCGAGAAGTGCCGTCTGATCGAGTTCCACGGCGGCCGGTGCCACTTCGTGGACGACCCCCGCACGATGTACGAGGCGTCCGCCGCGCTGGCGGCGGAGACCGGCGGCCATTACATGGACCAGTTCACCTACGCGGAACGGGCCACGGACTGGCGCGGCAACAACAACATCGCCGAGTCGATCTTCCGTCAGCTGCGGATGGAGCGGTTCCCGCAACCGGAGTGGATCGTCGCCACCGCCGGCACCGGCGGCACCTCCGCGACCCTCGCCCGCTACGTCCACTACATGCAGTACGACACCCGCGTCTGCGTCGCCGACCCGGAGAACTCCTGCTTCTTCCAGGGCTGGACGACCGGCGACCCGGACGTCTCCTGCGACAGGGCCTCCCGCATCGAGGGCATCGGCCGCCCCCGCATGGAGCCGAGCTTCGTGCCCGGCGCCGTCGACCGGATGATGAAGGTGCCCGACGCGGCCGCCGTCGCCGCCGTGCGGGCCCTGGAGCGCGTCATCGGCCGCAAGGCGGGCGGCTCCACCGGCACCGGGCTGTGGAGCGCGCTGAAGATCGTGGCGGAGATGGCCGCGGAGGGCAGGCGGGGCAGCGTGGTCACGCTGCTGTGCGACCCGGGCGACCGCTACCTGGACAAGTACTACTCCGACGCCTGGCTGGCCGAGCAGGGCCTGGACGTGACGCCGTACGCGGCGGCGATCGACTCCCTGCTGCGCACCGGAGTGTGGCCCGAGGGGCTGTCCCGCGAGCCGGCGGTCCAGTGAGGTCATGGCGTCGTGGAAGCCCGCCGCGAGACCCGGGCGGGCCGCCTTCAGCGCCAGTCGGAACGGCGTGACGCCGTCGGCCGCCGTCGTCCAGCGCACCCGCGTGCCCGTCCCGGCCGGCCGCAGCCGCCACTCCTCGGCCGGCGCGCGGGCGCCCGGCACATGGGTCACGTCGACGCGGTAGGCGTACACCCCGGGGCCCTCGGCCGCGAGGACCGTCTCGCGGAACCGGGCCCCGCCCGCGAGCCGGATCTCCCGGCCCGCGCCGCCGTCCAGCGGACGGGCCAGGGTGACCGGGCGGAACCACGCGGGCCAGCCGGTGACGTCCCGCGCGAGCGTGTCGTACACCGCCGGGGGAGCCGCGGTGATCTCCCGCTCGAAGACCAGGCACACGGGCGCGACCGAGGCGAACTCCTGCCCCACGGGGCGCAGACGGCGGGCCGTCGGCCCGACTCCCTGAAGGATCACGCGACGTGCGGCACACGGACGGCGGACGGAGCGGCGCCCGGTCAGGCGTCGCCGGCCTCCGCCGGCTCGTCCGGGTGTTCCTCGGACTCGCCGGCCACCACCAGCCGCCGCAGATGCTCGGACACCTCCGCGCGGGCCTCGGCGGACAGTCCGGAGTCCGTGACCAGCGTGTCCACCTGCTCCAGCGAGGCGAACGAACTCAGGCCGACGGTGCCCCACTTGGTGTGGTCGGCGACCACGACGACCCGCCGGGCGGACTGCACCAGCCGCCGGTTGGTCTCCGCCTCCGCGAGGTTCGGCGTCGAGAGCCCCGCCTCGGCCGATATCCCGTGCACGCCGAGGAACAGCAGGTCGAAGTGGAGGGCCGCGATCGCCTGGTCGGCCACCGGGCCCACCAGAGAGTCGGACGGGGTGCGCACCCCGCCGGTCAGGACGACCGTGGCCGCTCCCTGCCGGCTGCCCGAGGAGCGCTGCGCCGCGTGGAAGACGTCGGCCACCCGCACCGAGTTGGTGACCACCGTGAGATCGGGGACCTCGGTCAGCCGGTGAGCCAGCGCGAACGTCGTCGTGCCGCCGGACAGCGCGATCGCCGCGCCCGGCGGCACCAGCTCGGCCGCCGCGCGCGCGATGTCCTCCTTGGCGGTCGGCTCCAGACCGGACTTGGCCTCGAACCCCGGCTCGTGCGTGCTCGCCTCGGCCACCGGGACCGCGCCGCCGTGCACCTTCTCCAGAACGCCCTGCCGGGCCAGCGCGTCGAGGTCGCGGCGGACCGTCATGTCCGACACGCCGAGCCTGCGGGTCAGCTCGTTGACCCGGACCCCGCCCCGCCGCCGGACCTCGTCGAGGATCAGGGCGCGCCGCTGCTCGGCGAGCAGGTTCTGATTCTCGCTCACGTACGCTCCGGTCCTTTCGCCGCACAGCCGTCCGACACCCGCCCGCACGTCCACGGCGTCGGGCGGCATCCTCCCGGCACCGGTGCGCGGACGTCCCATCCTCCCATGCCGGGCCCCGGGCGGCGTCACCGGTGGCTCGTCGCGTACATGACGCTTATGGTCACCCCTGTGATGCGTGCGCGTCACACGGACCGGGGAAGTCATGTGACGACAGATGCGCACCGTCCGGATACGGGAGATCCTGTCCCGCACGGACAGGGCCGACGGGGCGTCACGGGGGAGGCGACGTGGTGGAGAACGCGCAGCAGCACAGACCGGCCGAGGACGGCGGAGCGCCGGCCGCCGGGGGGCCCGCCGGGTCCGGGACCGCCCTGGAGCTCCTGGTGCACGGGGTGGGCGGCACCACCCCGGAGCGGATGCTCGACGACCCGCGCACGGTCCGCGTCACCGGCGACGACGTCGCCGCCGTGTTCCGCCGCGCCGACGACGCCGACGCCGAGCGGGACCCCGCCGTCCGCCGCGACGGACCGGTCCCCGAGGCGTACGTCTGGTGCAACCTCACCTCCGGCAACGGCACCCGCGCCCTGTGGCTGCTGCTCCTGCCCTTCATGGTGGTCAACCTCGCCCACTGGATGCGCCCCAGCGCCCACGGTCGCCGCCGCACGGTCCGGCTGTACGGGCTGCTGGTGCGGCTGACCGGCCTCAGCCTCACCGTGCTGCTCGTCGCCGCCGCCTGCGAGGTCGCCCTCGACCTGACCGCCTGGCAGTGCGCGGGCACGCCCGCCTGCGCGGACCGGCACTCCTGGCTCGGCTTCATGTCGGCCGACGGCGGCTGGTGGAGCGCCCCGGGCCGCCGGCTCGCCCTCGCCGCCCTGGTGCCCGCCGCCCTCACCGGCCTGCTGTGGTTCCTGTCCCTGCGCACCTGGAGCGCGTACGAGTCGCAGCAGCCGATGGCCGGCGCGTCCGCGCCGGAGGAGGACACCGGCCCGACCGCGCTCAACCGGCCCGGCTTCTGGTACGGCCGCCGGCTGGGCGCCCGGCTGCGCGCCGCGCACACCGCCGCCGCGCTGCTGACGGTCGCCGCCGCCGTCGGCTCCGCCGCCGCCCGGTACGACCGCGAGCCGGGCGGTCCCGCCGCCCTCGCCGTCCTGGGCGTGACGCTGGAGGCGGCGCTGGCCGCCGGGGCCTGCGCGGTGGTGTGGGTGGTCTGCCGCCGCGGCCGCAGCGAACGCCGCCTCGACGACGAGGCGGACCGCCCGCTGGTGCGCGCACTGCCCCTCGCCGCCCTCGCCCTGCTCGTCCTCAGCGCGCTGTACGCCGGATGGGAACGCCCCGGCTGGCAGTCCGCGGACCGGCTGCCGGGCAACGTCACCTTCGGAGCCCTCACCCTCGCGCAGGGCCTGCTGGTGATCGTCCTCGCCGGCGTCGCCCACACCCTGCACCGCACCGACCCCGACCGGCGCGCCGCGCTGCGCGGGCTGGCCGGACCGGCGGTCGCCATGCTCGCCTGCGCCCTCGGCGGGGTGATGTCCGGCGGCGTCTCGCAGCGGATGTCCGACTGGCTGGACGGCACCCGCGCCTCCCTCCCCGGCCCGCCGGTCCTGCTCACCTGGCAGGCGTCCGTCATCCCCCCGCTGCTCGTGCTGTTCCTCGTCATGTGCGGCTGGCTCGCCCGCCGCGCCTGGCACCTCGCACGGGCCGAGCGTGCCGTCGTGGAGGACGAGTACCCGGCCGAGACGGCCGACCCCGGCCGCACCCGCCGCATCGCGTCGGTGCGCGCCATGGCCGCCCTCACCGACCGCGGGCCGCGCATCCTCGCCGTCACCTCCGCCGCCACCCTGCTGCTGGGCGCCGGAGCCCTCGCCGGCGCGATGGCCACCGGGAGGACGCCCGGCGAGGCGGCGCGCGGCGCCCACCCCGTGGTGCACGGCGCCGCGCAGACCGCGCAGGCCCTCGGCTCCTGGCTGATCGGCCTCGGCTTCGTCCTCCTCGTCACCTGGGGCCGCCGCGCCTACAAGGACGCCTCCGCCCGCCGCACCATAGGGATCCTGTGGGACGTCGGCACCTTCTGGCCGCGCGCCGCGCACCCCTTCGCGCCGCCCTGCTACGCCGAGCGCGCGGTGCCCGACCTGACCTGGCGGATCGCCACCTGGACCCGCGCCACCGGCGGACGGCTGGTGCTCTCCGGGCACTCCCAGGGCAGCGTGCTCGCCGCCGCGGCGGCCTGGCAGCTCCCGCCGTCCGCCCGCCGGCGCGTCGCCCTGCTCACCTACGGCTCCCCGCTGGAGCGGCTGTACGGCCGCTGGTTCCCCGCGCACTTCGGCCCGGACGCGCTCGGCTCCCTGCACCGGGAGGTCGACTGCTGGCGCAACCTGTACCGGCGCACCGACCCCATCGGCGGCCCCGTGCGGCTGCCCGGGGACGGCGGACCCGACGTGGACCGCCCGCCGCTGAAGGACCCCCTCGCCTACGGCCGCACCGCGGACCATCCGCTGCCCGCGCCGATCCTCGGCCACTCCGACTACCAGGCCGACCCGGCGTTCGCGGAGGAACGCCGGCGCCTGCTCGCCCGGCTGCGGCCCGAGGTGCCCGCCCCGCGCCACACCGGGGAACCCGGCCCGGCGGCGTGACGGCCCGCGCTCAGGGCAGCGCGGGCAGGTCCTCCGCGTACAGCAGCGTCAGGTCGTCGGTGGTGGGCTCGTCGAGCTGGGCGACACGGCTCGCGTGCCGCTCCACCATCGCCTCGAACGTCTGCCGCGCCGTGCGCCCGTTGCCGAACGCGGGGCCCTTGGGGATGTCGGTGAAGTACGCCAGCAGCGCCTCGGCCGCGCCCGGCGCCAGCCGGTACTCGTGCTCCTCGGCCTGCTGTTCCACGATCCGCAGCAGTTCCTCGGGACCGTAGTCGCCGAACGTGATCGTCCGCGAGAAACGGGACGCCACACCGGGGTTGACCGACAGGAAGCGCTCCATCTCGGCCGTGTAGCCGGCCACGATGACCACCACCGCGTCCCGCTGGTCCTCCATCAGCTTCACCAGCGTGTCGATGGCCTCCTTGCCGAAGTCCCGGCCCGCGTCCTCCGGCGAGAGCGCGTACGCCTCGTCGATGAACAGCACCCCGCCGCGCGCCTTCTCGAACGCCTCCTGGGTGCGGATCGCCGTCGAGCCGATGTGCTCGCCGACCAGGTCCACACGGGACACCTCGACCAGGTGGCCCTGCTCCAGCACCCCGAGCGAGGCGAGGATCTCGCCGTACAGGCGCGCCACGGTGGTCTTGCCGGTGCCGGGGGAGCCGGTGAACACCAGGTGCCGCTTGACGGACGCCGCCTTCAGCCCGGCCTGCTGCCGGCGCCGGCCCACCTCGATCATGTCGGTGAGGGCCCGCACCTCGCGCTTGACGCTCTCCAGGCCGACCAGGGCGTCGAGTTCACCGAGGACGTCCTTCGAGGTGCGCGCCGGGCGCCGCGCTTCCGGCACGGGTGCGGGTGGGGCCGGGGTCTCGGAGGCCGGGGCGGGGACCGCGCCCAGCAGTCCCGTGGTGCGGCCCGTCGTCTGCACCGCGGGCTCCGGCGCGGGCGGCTCGGCGCGCAGGCTGCCGGACTCGTCGCTCGTGCAGTCCTCGACGACCGGCCCGCCCGAGCCGGACGTCCCGTCGGCGCCCTCGGCGAACTCGTAACCCCCGCGCGCGCAACGCTCGGTACGGCACTTGCGCAGCGTCGTACGGCTGCCGTCGATGACGTGGAAGCCGTAGCCGCCGCTGCCCGTGACCCGGCAGTGCTCGAAGGTGCCGCGGCCGCCTGCGGAGACGTACACGCCCGCCTCGGCGGGGGAGTCGACCGTGCAGCGCTCGACGGCCGGGTCGGCGCCCTTGGTGACGATGACGCCGGTCCGGGTGCCGTCCAGGGAGCAGTTGTTGAGGGTGCCGCCGCTGCCGTGGTCACGGAACCAGGCGCCCGTCGCCGCCTCCCGGATCCGGCAGTCGTCGAGCTGGGCGGTCGCGCCGTCGCTCACCGAGACCGCCGTGTTGCGCACCTGCGAGAGGTCGCTGTCGACGACGTCCGCGCGCGAGCCGCGGTCGAGCACGAACAGGGCGTCCGGCACGTCGTGGACCCGGCAGGACTCCAGGACGGCCGTGGCGCCGTCGCTCACCCACACCGCCGGGTAGTCGCCGGTGCTGTCGAAGATCTCGCACTGGTTGGCGTCGACCCGCGTGCCCGGGTCCCACACCGACAGGCCGTTGCGGCCGAACTGCCGCACCGTGGTGCGGGTCAGGGTGAGCACCGAGCGGGAGCGCAGGTCGACCGCGTTCTCCGGGATGTCGTGGATGCGGCAGTCGGCCAGCGTCAGCACGGCGTCCGTGTCGAGCGTGACGCCGTCCCCGGTGGTGCGGTGCACGTCGCAGTCGGTGAGGTGGGCGGTGGCGCGGCCGGCCACCTGCACGCCGCTGCCGCGCACCTCGTACACCTCGCACCCGACGGCCTCCAGCGCCGAGTTCTCCCCGGTCACGGTCAGCCCGGAACCGGAGGCGTGGTGCACCCGGCAGCGCTCCAGCCGGGGGTGGCCTCCGCCGCGCACGGCGACGCCCGCCTGGCCGGCGGCGACCACCTCGCACTCCTCGAACACCCCGCCCCCGCCGTCCAGGACGGCTATGCCGGCGCCCGCCGGGTTGTCGACCGTGCAGCGGCGCACCGTGGGCCGTGCGGCGCCGCGCACCTCGATGCCGGCCGCGGACCGGCTGACCACGCGGATGTCCCGCAGCTCCGGGGTGCCGTCCTCCAGCAGCACGGCCGGGGCGGTGGCGTCCTGCCCCTCCACGTGCAGGTCCTGCACCACGGCGGAGGCGCGCACGGTGAGCGGCACCCCGTCCGGCGGCGCGATGCGCACCGATCCTGGCGCCCCCTCGGGCCCGCGCAGGGTCACCGCCCGCCGCACGACGAGGTTCTCCCGGTAGGTGCCGGGAGCGACGGTGAGGACGTCGCCCTCGGCCGCGGCCTCCAGGGCGGCGGCGAGCGATGGGTACTCACCCGTGCGGCGTCGCCACCTCGATGTGCCGGTGTGCGTCACCTGGACCGTGCCCTGTGCCATGGTGTTGCCGTGCCCCCACCTCGTCGTACCTGTGGACCGTTCCCGCCCGAGTCGCTGCCGATCGGTTCGGCCGGACCACCGTAGCGTGCGCGGGGGCGGCGAGTTGACCGGAGCCGGAACGCCGTCAGCTGTCGGCTCCCGCCCTGCCCCAGTCCGGGCCCACGCGGCCCCACTCCCGGTCCCAGCGGGCGTACCGGTCGCCGAGCATGCGCCGCAGCACCAGGCGCCGCCCGCCCTCGAACAGCCCGGCGGCCAGCAGCCCGGCCCCCGCGCCCGCCAGCACCGCGTACGCCGTCGCCGTGCCCGCGTCCAGCGGGCGCGCGACCCGGTCCCCGCTGCCGTCGGTCCATATGCGGAAGGTGCCGCCCGGCCGGGGGTCCGGCAGGCGCGCCCGCACGGGCTCCCGCCGGTCGGTGCCGTCCGGGGCGGTCCAGCGGGCCAGGACGTGACTGCCCGGGTCCCCGCCCACCAGCTCCGGGTCCGTGTCCGGCGGGGAGGGCTCGAGCTCGCGCACCACCGTGGCCGTCACCAGGTGACGGGACTGCTGCTGGGCGAGGGCCGAACGCTGCAGCGACGCGTGCGCGGCGCTGCCGGCGAGGACGCCGGTCAGCGGTGCGGCGAGGGTGACCAGCAGGAGCGCGGTGAGCGCCAGCCAGGCCTCCGCGAGGTCGGTGGCGCGGCGCAGCGGGTTGCGCCGCCAGCGCCACAGTCCGCCGACCGCCCGCACGGCACGCACCCCCTGCCCGGTCTCTCACCGACCCCTCACGCAGCCCAACGTGCCGGAGCGCGCCCGGGTTCCCGCGCCGCGCGGATCCGCCCGGTCGTGCGTCAGGCCACGGCCTCCAGCGGATCGCCGACCCGGAGGGTGCCGGAGGAGAGGGGCACCAGGTTCTGGCCGAAGACGAGCCGGCCGTCGACGGACCGGTGCCGGCCCAGGGTGTGCAGCGGCTCGCGTCCGCGCTGGGCACTGTCCTGGTCGGTGGTGGTGACCACGCACCGTCCGCACGGCTCGGCGACCCGGAACGGGACCGCGCCGATCGTGACGCGGGTCCAGCGGTCCTCCGCCCACGCCTCCGTCCCCTCGATGACCACGTTGGGCCGGAAGCGGCTCATCGGCAGCGGACCCTCGTCCGCGTGCGCGCCCTGTGCGATCAGGGAGTTGAGCCGGTCCAGGGAGGCGGTCGTGGTGAGCAGCAGCGGGTAGCCGTCGGCGAGGGTGACCGTCTCGCCGGGCAGCGCGTACGCGGGGTCCACCGGCCGTCGCACGGCCGGGTCGTCGAGGTGCACGAGCCGTACCGGAGTGCCCAGGAAGCCGCTGCACCAGGCGTGCACGGCCGCGTCCTCGGCGGGGACGACCTCCACCTTGTCGCCGAAGAGTTCCGCCGGGACGGTCGCGCCGGGCGCCGGCACGGGCACCGTGACCGGGTCCCGGCCGGGTGCGGACAGCACGACGCCGCCGCCGGGCAGCGGCTCGGCGGCGGCGAGGGCCAGACGCGGGTGGCGGCGCTGGGTGACGACCTTTCCCCCGTCGTCGATCAGCATCCAGCGCCGGTCACCGGCCGGACCCCAGCGCTCCACGACGACCTCCCGGAGCGGCAGGCTCCGGAAGGCCTTGACCGGATGAACGTGGATCGAGCGCACACGAGCGTTCCGCATGGGGCCATCGTGCCATCACGGGACGACGGCCCCCGGTCCGCTCAGTACCCCCGGTACTGCTGGTTGTTGTACGGGTCCTGGTACGGCGCGGGCGCCGGCCGCGGGGCGGCGGGGCGCATCGCCTCGTACCCGGCGGGCTGGGGCGGGCGCGGCGGCTGCGGCTGGGGGCCGGGGTAGCCGCGCGGCGCGGTGGCCTGCTGCGGGATGTACGGCGTGTGCGCCTGCTGGAGAGGTGCGGGCTGCGGCGCCGCGGGCTGGGGGTAGCCGTAGCCGTAGGACGGCTGGGACGGTGCCGCCGGGAGGGCCGGCAACGCCGAGGGAAGCGCGGGCAGGTGACTGCCCGGCGCCTCGTACGCGGCGGGGACCCGGATCGGGGCGATCTGCGGGGTGCCCCGCTCGGCCACGAGCGAGTCGTAGATCGGGGTGTCCGGGAAGGCAGCGGAGGAGTAGCCGCCGCCATACATGGAGCGGGGGGAGGTCATGGCACATAAGTTAAGCCCACGATGTGCCGGTTGGGGAGACCGATAAGAGGGTTGTTTTCCGCTCCCTGGGTGACTCGCGGTCCCCAATACGAGCGAATGTGAGGAAAACAGGCTTTCTGCCGCGTGATTTTCGTGTAAAGGCCGAGCTCCCAGGGTGTTACCGGCGGTCGCACGGAGTGTCCGCATCCGTGGGGCGTGGGCGGCTCACGCGCGGGGGAGCGGGCGGGCCGCGATCAGCGCGATGCCGTCGGCCGCCGTGGGCGTCCGACGCGCGGGGGAATAGGTTGGGCGGACGCACACCGACGGATGCCGGGAACCGGCCTGGCGCGGCGACCTGTGATGGGGGCGGGACATGTCAATGCCGAAGGGATCGAACACACAGGTGCCGGCCACGGCACTGCGGGTGGACGTGGGCTGGAGCTCGGGCCCCGGCGTCCCCGACGCGGACGCCTCGGCGCTGCTGCTGGCCGGCGGCAAGGTCCGCTCCGACGGCGACTTCGTCTTCTACAACCAGCCCGCCCACGCCTCCGGCGCCGTACGCCACGAGGGCAAGCGGCAGGCCGGGGGCCGGGTGACCGACACCCTGCTCGTCGACCTCGCCCGTGTCGAACCCGGCGTCGAGTCCGTCGTCCTGGCCGCCTCCAGCGACGGCGGCGCCTTCGGGCGGGTCCCGGACCTCTCCATCGAGGTGAAGGACGCGGCGGACGGCACCGTGGCCGCCCGCTTCGACAGCGCCGGCGCCACCACCGAGACGGCGTTCGTGCTCGGCGAGTTCTACCGGCGCCAGGGCGCCTGGAAGTTCCGCGCCGTCGGCCAGGGCTACAGCAGCGGGCTCGAGGGACTGGCCACCGACTACGGCATCACCGTGGACGAGCCGCAGCACGCCGCCCCGCCCGCCGCACCCGTCGCGCCCCCGGCCCCGCCGGTCACCCCGACGGTCACCGTGCCGCAGCCCCCGCCCCCGCCGGCCGCGTCCCCGGCGCCGGTCCGGCTGACGAAGGTGACGCTCACCAAGGCGGCGCCGTCCGTGTCGCTGTCCAAGCAGGGCGGCACCTCGGGCTCCCTGCACGTCAACCTCAACTGGGAGGTGCGCAAGCAGTTCTCCGGCTGGGCCGCCAAGCTGGGCCGGCCGGTCGCCATGCACGCCGACCTCGACCTCGACCTGTGCGCCCTGTGGGAGCTCACCGACGGCAGGAAGGGCGTGGTCCAGGCCCTCGGCAACGCCTTCGGCTCGCTGCACCAGCCGCCCTTCATCCACCTCGACGGCGACGACCGCACCGGCGCCTCGTCGAGCGGCGAGAACCTCACCGTCAACCTCGACCACAGGCACCTCATCCGGCGCATCCTCGTCTTCGTCACGGTCTACGAGGGCGCCCGCTCCTTCGCCGACCTGCACGCGACGGTCACCCTGCGCCCGCAGCACGGCGCCCCCATCGACTTCTCCCTCGACGAGTGCACCGTGCCCTCCACGGTGTGCGCGCTCGCACTCATCAGCAACAACGGCAGCGGCGACCTGGTCGTCCAGCGCGAGGCCCGCTACCTCGTCCCCGAGCGCGGCGTCAGCCCGCAGCGCACCGTCGACCACGCCTACGGCTGGGGCATGAACTGGACGCCCGGCCGCAAGTGACGCCCCGTCAGACCTCCTCGGCGGCGGTCTCCGGGCGGGCGTAGGTGCGGCCCTTCCAGGCGGCACCGCGCCCGCGGTGGTGCTGCACCGCCGAGTCCACCGTCATCAGCAGGTAGAGGAACGCGGTCACCGGCAGCAGCGGGGCGAGCCACAGCGGCTGCCGGCAGTACCGCAGCATCGGGACGTACGTCCCCGCCATCACCAGCCAGGCCGCCGCACCCAGCAGCGCGCACGGCGGGCTCCCCGCCGCCGCGCCCACGGCCACCGCGACCGGCGGCACCAGGTACACCAGCGCCAGACCGGCCACCGTGCCCGCCACCAGCACCGGGCTGTGCCGCAGCTGCGCGTACGCGCTCCTCGACACCATGCGCCACAGGTCACGCAGCCGCGGATAGGGGCGCACGCTGTCCACGCCGTCCGCCAGGCCCAGCCACACGCGCCCGCCGCTCCGCTTGACCGCACGGGCCACGGCCACGTCGTCGATCACGGCGTGCCGCACGGCGTCCGGGATCCGCGCCCGGGCGGCGGCGTCGGCGCGCAGCAGCACGCAGCCCCCGGCCGCCGCGGCCGTCCGCGACCCCGGACGGGCGATCCGGCGGAACGGGTAGAGCTGCGCGAAGAAGTACACGAACGCCGGCACGACCAGGCGCTCCCACAGGCTCTCCACCCGCAGCCGAGCCATCTGCGACAGGAGGTCGAACCCGCCGGTCCGGGCCGCCGCCACCAGCCGCCGCAGGCTGTCCGGGGCGTGCGCGATGTCGGCGTCCGTCAGCAGCAGGTACTCGGGGTCCCCGGCGCGGGCCAGCTCCATGCCGTGCCGCACCGCCCACAGTTTGCCGGTCCACCCGGCCGGCGGCTCCCCGGGGGAGACCACGGTGAGCGGCAGACCGCCCTGCCGCCGGGCCAGCTCCCGGGCGAGGTCCCCGGTGCCGTCCGTGCTGCCGTCGTCGACGAGGAACACCGCCGCCCGGCCGGGGTAGTCCTGGGCGAGCAGCGACGGCAGGCTCGCGGGCAGCACCGCCGCCTCGTCCCGCGCGGGGACCACCACGCACACGTCCGGCCACGCGTCCGGGTCGCGCGACGCCGGAAGCCGTACGTCCGTGCGCCAGAACCACCCCTGGAACAGCAGCAGCCACAGCCAGGCGGCGAGGGACCCGGCGGCACTCCACACGACGGCGCTCACGTGCGCAGTCTGCCCCACGGCACGGCCCCGCAGCGGCTCATCGTCTATCGTGGCCGGGTGAAGATCGCGCTCATGGACTCCGGAATCGGACTGCTGGCGGCCACCGCCGCGGTACGGCGACTGCGCCCCGACGCCGATCTGGTGCTCTCCCTCGATCCCGACGGCATGCCGTGGGGACCCAGGACGCCCGCCGACCTCACCGAGCGCGCCCTGGCCGTCGCCGAGGCGGCCGCCGTGCACCGGCCCGACGCGCTGATCGTCGGCTGCAACACGGCCACCGTGCACGCCCTCACCGCCCTGCGCGCCCGCCACGAGCCCGACCTGCCGGTCGTCGGCACCGTCCCCGCCATCAAGCCGGCCGCGGCCGGCGGCGGCCCGCTCGCCATCTGGGCCACGCCCGCCACGACGGGCAGCCCCTACCAGCGCGACCTGATCAAGAGGTTCGCCGCGGGCGTGACCGTCACCGAGGTGCCCTGCTGGGGACTGGCCGAGGCCGTGGAGCGCGCCGACGACACGGCGATCGACGCCGCGGTCGCCGCGGCCGCCGAACTCACCCCGGACGACGTGACCACCGTCGTCCTCGGCTGCACCCACTACGAGCTGGTCGCCGACCGCATCCGCGCCGCCGTGCAGCGCCCCGGACCGCGGCCGCTCGCCCTGCACGGCTCCGCCGGCGCGGTGGCCGCCCAGGCCCTGCGGCGGCTCGGCGAGCAGCCCGTCCCCGACGCCCCCGCCACCGGCACGCTGACCGTGCTGCTCAGCGGGCGCCCGGGCCCGCTGCCCGAGGCCGCCCTCACCTATCCGGAGGGCGGGCTGCTCCAGGCGGCCGTCCCCGCCCGGACGGCTCAGTAACGGCCCGCGACGAAGTACCGACGGGGCGGATCCTGAGTAGCCTCGAGGCATGAGGGACCACCGCTCCGGCGAGCCCGGCCTGTACTCCGAGGTCTGGACCGGTCGCGCCACCGCCCGCTTCCAGTGGCTTCTGGCGCTGATCGGCGTCGCGTGCATGGCGCTCGGCATCGCCCTGGCCGTCGACTCCGCGTGGACGTCCGGTGGCGCGCCGCTCGCCATGGCCGTCGTCGGCTGCATCGCGGCCGGACTCCTGGTGCTGTTCGGCACCCTCGCCTTCGTGCACGTGGCCCTGCGCGTCGACGAGGACCACCTCGAGGTGCGCTGCGGCCACATCGGCGTGCCGCGCCGCCGCATCCCGCTGTCCCATGTCGCGGGTGCCGAGTTCGCCCCGCACGTCACGCCCCGCCACTGGGGTGGCTGGGGCTATCGCTGGCGCCCCGAGAAGGGGACGGCGGTCGTCGTCCGCCGCGGCGAGGGCGTGGTCCTCCGGCTCGCGGACGGCCACACGTTCACCGTGACGGTGGACGACGCGGAGGCGGCGGTCCGCGTCATCCGCGACCGGCTGCGGCTGAGGCGGCCGGGGACGAGGCTGTGAGGGGACGGGCTCCCGGCGCACGGCGCCTCACCGGCGGGGCGGGCGCGCCTCGCCCCCGATCGGTGGGCGCCTCGTGGACGGCGTGATGCGCGGGTCCGGGCGCCGTCCCGCCGGACCGTGTGGCCCGGGCCGGCCGGCCCGTCTCTCGCCGTCCGCGTCCGCACCGGCGGACGTCCCGTCCGCCGAACCTGTGGAACCCACCCCGCACCCCGCCCCACGTCGTGCCCCCGAGCTGTGACGGCCCCCGCCCGCGGGCTCCGACGGGCCGCGCGGACAAGGCACCGGCACACGGTAACGGCTGGCGGCCCGTTCGGGGACGCCCGGTGACGGCCCGCGCGGAAACGGTGCCGGGCACCGGGACCGCGCACCGTCCGGCCGCCCCGGCGCCGTACGACCGTGCTGTCCCACCCCAGGTCACGCGCCGTAGACTCCCCGAGTGACCGTCACCGCAACCTCCGTCGGCGCGTCGGACCCCATGCCGCCGCGGACCACGCCCTCGGCCTGGCAGAAGTGGCGCGCGCGCCTCCTCCCGCCCGTCGCCGCCGCGCTCGCGGGCCTCCTCCTCTACGTCAGCTTCCCGCCGCGCACCCTGTGGTGGCTGGCCCTGCCCGCCTTCGCCGCCTTCGGCTGGGTGCTGCGCGGCCGGAGCTGGAAGGCGGGCCTCGGCCTCGGCTACCTCTTCGGCCTCGGGTTCCTGCTGCCGCTGCTGGTGTGGACCGGCGTGGAGGTCGGCCCCGGCCCGTGGCTCGCGCTCGTGGTGATCGAGGCGGTGTACGTGGCGCTGGCCGGCGCGGGGATCACCGTGGTGTCGCGGCTGCCCGGGTGGCCGGTGTGGGCGGCGGCGCTGTGGATCGCCGGCGAGGCGGCACGCGCGCGCGTGCCGTTCAGCGGCTTCCCCTGGGGCAAGATCGCGTTCGGCCAGGCCGACGGCGTGTTCCTGCCGCTCGCCGCGCTCGGCGGCACCCCGGTCCTCGGTTTCGCCGTGGTGCTCTGCGGATTCGGCCTGTACGAGCTGGTGCGGCTCGCCGTGAAGGCGCGGCGCGCCGGCGCCCCGCACCGGGCCGCCGCGGTCGTCGGCGTGCTGAGCGTCGCCGTGCCGGTGGCCGGGGCGTTCGCGGCGCGCACGCTGGTCAGCGACAAGGCCGAGAGCGGCACGGTCACCGTCGCCGTCGTCCAGGGCAACGTGCCCCGTCTCGGGCTCGACTTCAACGCCCAGCGGCGGGCCGTCCTCGACTACCACGCGCGCGAGACGGAGCGACTGGCCGCCGAGGTCGCCGCCGGCCGTGCCGAGCGGCCGGACATCGTGCTGTGGCCGGAGAACTCCTCCGACATCGACCCCTTCGCCAACGAGGACGCCCGCCAGGTCGTCGACCGCGCCGCGAAGGCCGTCGGCGCGCCGATCTCGGTCGGCGCGGTGGTCTCCCGGGACGGGAAGCTGCTCAACGAGCAGGTCCTCTGGGACCCGGTGAAGGGTCCGGTCGACACCTACGACAAGCGGCAGATCCAGCCGTTCGGCGAGTACCTCCCGCTGCGCTCCCTGGTCGGCGCGATCAACGAGGAGTGGACCTCGATGGTCCGCCAGGACTTCAGCCGCGGCTCGGAGCCGGGCGTGTTCGACCGGGACGGCGCCGCCGTCGGCCTGGTCACCTGCTACGAGGCCGCCTTCGACTGGGCCGTGCGCGACACCGTCGCCGACGGCGCCCGGATGATCTCCGTGCCCAGCAACAACGCCACCTTCGGGCGCAGCGAGATGACCTACCAGCAGCTCGCCATGTCCCGGGTCCGCGCCGTCGAGCACAGCCGCGCCGTCACCGTGCCGGTGACCAGCGGCGTCAGCGCCGTCATCATGCCGGACGGAAGGATCACCCAGAGGACCGGCATGTTCGTCGCCGACTCGCTGGTGCAGGAGGTGCCGCTGCGCACCTCGCAGACACCCGCCACCCGGCTCGGCGCCCTCCCGGAGGCGGCCCTCGTCCTTCTCGCCGCGGGCGGTCTCGGCCGGGGCGTCGCCGTGCGGGTGCGCGCCCGGCGCACCGGCGACCGATAAGGGGACACCGCACGCCGCCTGACGTGTCCGGGCACGCCCCCGGGTGCCCGTTAGGGTCGGGGGCATGGCTACTCCTGACTTCATCCGCACCCTGCGCGCATCGGCCGGCCACCAGCTGCTGTGGCTGCCCGGCGTCACGGCCCTCGTCTTCGACGACGAGGACCGCGTGCTGCTCAACCGCCGGGCGGACACCCGCAAGTGGTCGGTCATCGGCGGCATCCCCGACCCGGGGGAGCAGCCCGCCGTCTGCGCGGTGCGGGAGGTCGAGGAGGAGACCGCCGTACGCTGCGCGGTCGAGCGGATCGTGCTGGTCCAGGCCCTGGAGCCGGTGACGTACGGCAACGGCGACATCTGCCAGTACATGGACATCACCTTCCGCTGCCGCGCCGTCGGCGGCGAGGCGCGGGTCAACGACGACGAGTCCCTGGACGTCGGCTGGTTCGCCGTGGACGCGCTCCCCGAGCTGAACGACTTCGCGAGCTTCCGCATCAAGCAGGCCCTTGCCGACGCACCCACCTGGTTCGAGCCCGCACCCACATGGCTCGACCCCACTGGAAACGGCTGAACTGTGGTGCGTGCCCACATGGGTGGACCGGGGCGTGCTGCCTAGGGTCAACCCCATGACCGCGCCCAGTGCCCTCCCGGCCCCCCACGACACCCTTCTCGACCTCGGCGGCCGCACCGCGCTCGTCACCGGGGCCGCCGGTGGCATCGGCCGCGCCTGCGCGCTGCGGCTCGCGGTCGCCGGCGCCAAGGTCAGAGCCGTCGACCGGGACGCCGAGGGGCTGGAGGCGCTCGCCGCCGCGGCCGCGGACCTGGACGGCGCCGTCGAACCGCACGTCCTGGACCTCACCGACCTGGACGCCGCCGAGTCCGCCGCCGCCGGGACGGACGTCCTGGTCAACAACGCCGGACTCCAGCTGGTGCGTCCCATCGAGCAGTTCCCGCCGGACGTCTTCCACACGGTGCTCACCGTGATGCTGGAGGCCCCCTTCCGCCTCATCCGGGGCGCCCTGCCGCACATGTACGGGCAGGGCTGGGGGCGCGTCGTGAACATCTCCTCCGTGCACGGCCTGCGCGCCTCGGCCTACAAGTCCGCCTACGTGGCCGCCAAGCACGGCCTGGAAGGGCTGTCCAAGACCACCGCCCTGGAAGGCGCCGCCCACGGTGTCACCTCGAACTGTGTGAACCCCGCCTATGTGCGCACCGCACTGGTCGAGAGGCAGATCGCCGACCAGGCCCGCACCCACGGCATCCCCGAGGAGCGCGTGGTGTCCGAGGTGCTGCTGCAGGACAGCGCGGTCAAGCGCCTGATCGAACCGGAGGAGGTCGCCGAGGCGGTGGCCTACCTGTGCGGCCCGCGGGCCTCCTTCGTCACCGGCGCCTCGCTGGTGCTGGACGGCGGCTGGACCGCGCACTGAGCCCCTGACGCCGACCGCGGCCGGCCGTCGGCCCGCGAGGTTTTCCACAGGCCTGACGGGGCGGCCGCCGGATGAGGAATCCTGAGACCCATGCCTCGCGATCACCTCCGGTCCGCCGAGCGGTCCGCCTCCGCCACCGGCCCGCCGGGCCGGTCCCGCCCCGACGCCGGCCGGCCCGTCGCCGACAGCGCCGAGGCGCCGTTCCTGGAGCTGCTGGCCCGCGGCGCCCCCGCCGAGGCCTACGAACAGCCGGTGCTGCTCGCCCGCGCCGAGGGCCTGCCCGCCGAGCGGGTCGCGGCCCTGGAGCGGGCCAAGCTGCTCGCCCTGCGCGTGCGCTCCGAGATGGAGGGGCGCCGACGCCGTGAGGCCGAGCTGTCCGCCCTGTTCGAGACCGCCCACGACCTCGCCGGACTGCGCGACCTGGACGCCGTGCTGCGCGCGATCGTGCAGCGCGCCCGTTCCCTGCTCGGTACCGACGTCGCCTACCTCAGTCTGAACGACCCGGAGCGGGGCGACACCTACATGCGGGTCACCGAAGGCTCGGTGGCGGCCCGCTTCCAGCAGCTGCGTCTCGGCATGGGCGAGGGGCTCGGCGGCCTCGTCGCCCAGACCGCCCGCCCCTACGTCACCGACGACTACTTCCGCGACGACCGCTTCCAGCACACCCGCTCCATCGACAGCGGGGTGCGCGACGAAGGACTCGTCGCCATCGTCGGCGTGCCCCTGACGCTGGGGGACCACGTCATCGGGGTGCTGTTCGCCGCGGACCGCCGCTCCCGGGTGTTCGAGCGGGAGCAGATCGCCCTGCTGGGCTCGTTCGCCGCGCTCGCCGCGGCCGCCATCGACACGGCCAACCTGCTCGCCGAGACCCGCGAGGCGCTGGCCGGCCTGGAGCGGGCCAACGAGATCATCCAGGACCGCAGCGGCGTCATCGAGCGCGCCTCCGACGTCCACGACCGCCTCGCCGAGCTGGTCCTGCGCGGCGGCGGGGTGCACGACGTGGCCGCCGCCGTCTCCCAGGTCCTGGACGGCGCCGTCGAGTTCACCGAAGCCGTGGCGGCGCCCGCGACGGCCCTGGAGTCCTCACGCGCCGAGGGGCACGCCGTGCGGCACGGGGACGACTGGATCGCTGCCGTCGCCGCTGGCGACGAACTCCTCGGCGCGCTCGTCCTGCGCGGCCACCCGGGCCTCGACCCCGTCGACCAGCGCACCCTCGAGCGTGCCGCCATGGTCACCTCGCTGCTGCTGCTGGCCCGCCGCTCCGCAGCCGAGGCCGAGCAGCGCGTCCGCGGCGAACTGCTCGACGACCTGCTCGACGCCCGCGACCGCGACCCGCGCCTGCTGCGCGAGCGGGCGACCCGGCTGCGCGCCGACCTCGACGCCACGCACGCCGTGCTCGCCGCCCGGCTGGAGAGCGGCACCGCGGACGCCGACCAGGAGGCCGACGCCCGCAGACGCCTGTGGGCCGCGGCCTCCCACCTCGCGGCGACCCGCCACGGCCTCGCCGCCGCCCGCGACGGCGGCACGGTCCTGGTGCTGCCGCTCGCCCCCGGTGACACCGCCACCGGCCTGGCCCGCCGCACGGCCCGCGAACTGGGCACGGCCGTCCACGAACCGGTCACGGTCGGCGCCTCCGCCCCGGTCGGACAGCTCCTCGCCCGCCCGGACACGGTGGCCACGGCGTACGCGGAGGCCCGCCGCTGCCTCGACACCCTGCGGCTGCTCGGCCGCGCGGGCGACGGTTCCGCCGCCGAGGACTTCGGGTTCCTGGGCCTGCTGCTGGCGGGGGAGCGGGACGTCGCGGGTTTCGTCGACCGCACGATCGGCCGGGTCGTGGCGTACGACGAGCGGCGCGGCACCGAGCTGCTGCGCACGCTCGACGCGTACTTCGCGTGCGGGACGAGTCCGGCCCGCACCAAGGACGAACTGCACGTCCACGTCAACACGGTCGCGCAGCGGCTGGACCGCGTCGGCCGGCTCCTCGGCGACGACTGGCAGAGCCCGCAGCGCGCCCTGGAGATCCAGCTCGCCCTGCGCCTGCACCGCCTGTCCGGCGTCACACAGCCGCCGCCCGCACAGCCCTGACCCCCGCGCCGCCGGGGGGGCGGACACGGGGGCCGGGGCCGAGGAACGGGATCAGAGGACGCGGGCGTCCTGCGCGGCCTCGGTCTTGACGGGCGCGTCCGGCTCATCCGCCGGGGACACGTCCGCGAGATCCCGGTGCCGGGTCTCCTCGGCCGCCAGGATCGCGACGACCGTGACGAGACTCGCGGCGATGACGTAGAGCGCGATCGGGGTGGAGGTGCCGTGGTCCGACAGCAGCGCGGTGGCGATCAGCGGGGCGGGGGCGCCGGCCGCGACCGAGGCGAACTGGGCGCCGATGGAGGCGCCGGAGTAGCGCATCCGGGTCGCGAACATCTCGGAGAAGAAGGCGGCCTGCGGTGCGTACATCGCCCCGTGCATGACGAGACCCACGGTCACCGCGAGCAGCAGGGCGCCGAAGCCCCCGGTGTCGATGAGCGCGAAGAAGGGGAACATCCACAGCCCCACGCCGACCGCACCGATCAGGTACACCGGTCGCCGCCCCAGCCGGTCCGACAGGGCGCCCCAGGCGGGGATCACGGCGAAGTGCAGCGCGGAGGCGATGAGCACGGCGTTGAGCGCGGTCTGCTTGGACACCCCGGCCGAGGTGGTGGCGTACACCAGGATGAACGCGGTGATCACGTAGTAGCTGATGTTCTCCGCCATCCGCGCGCCCATCGCCACCAGCACGTCCCGCCAGTGGTGCTTGAGCACCGCCACGAGCGGCATGCGCTCGGCGGCGGCGTCCGTCTCGCGCGTCTCGGCACGCTCCAGCGCCTGCCGGAACACCGGCGACTCGTCGACGGAGAGCCGGATCCACAGACCGACGATCACCAGAACTCCGGAGAGCAGGAAGGGGATCCGCCAGCCCCAGGCGCCGAACGCCGACTCCGACAGCACGGCGGTCAGCAGCGCCAGCACACCGGTCGCCAGCAACTGCCCGGCCGGGGCGCCGGTCTGCGGCCATGACGCCCAGAACCCGCGCCGGCGCGCGTCACCGTGCTCCGACACCAGCAGCACGGCGCCGCCCCACTCACCGCCGAGCGCGAAGCCCTGCGCCAGCCGGAGCACGGTCAGCAGGACCGGCGCGGCACTGCCGATGGCGGCGTGCGTGGGCAGCAGACCGATGGCGAACGTCGCCCCGCCCATCATCAACAGGCTCAGCACCAGCAGCTTCTTGCGCCCGAGCCGGTCCCCGTAGTGCCCGAACACCAGCGCGCCGAGCGGCCGCGCGGCGAACCCGACGGCGTACGTCAGGAACGACAGCAGCGTGCCGACCAGCGGATCGGAGTCCGGGAAGAACAGCTGGTTGAAGACCAGCGCGGCGGCGGACCCGTAGAGGAAGAAGTCGTACCACTCGATGGTGGTCCCGATGAGGGACGCAGCGACGATGCGCTTGAGGTTGTCCGGGGCTGGTGGAGCGGTTGCGGGCGACGACATCGGCACCACTTCCTGGGGCGTGACGGGGACGTTTGCGTGTTGCCACACCGTAGGAATCCGCAGGTCAGGCGCACATGTGGCGGGGCGACATAGTTCGAGGGTCGGCTATGCGCGCGGCCACCATGCCAGCTCATGCAAAGGCGGTTCAGAAGGACGATGGTGGCCGAAAGGAGTGCCGTCCGGGACGCGTAGTTCAGGGTGATTTGACGATGCGGTGCTGACTCCCGTGCTGGTTTGGTGCTGACTAAAAGCCCACGTCATCACCCGTCCTCACCTGTCCCGTGCTGACTTGGTGCTGACTGCGCTCCGTTGAACTCGGGCATCCGGGGTTCATCGACTCGGAGTTGTTGTGTGGCAGGTGACCGGACTGAGAGACCGAGTCCGGCCTTGCTGCTCAGTAGAGGGTCTGATGCAGGGTCGGGTGACAGGTTCGGTCACGCGACCTGGAGGGCCGGCGTGGTCATGAAGGTTTCGAATTCGACGGGGGGCAGTCGGCCGAGTGAGGCTTGTCTGCGGCGTCGGTGGTAGGTCCGCTCGATCCAGGTCACGATCGCTATCCCGAGTTCTTCGCGGGTGGCCCAGGCACGGCGGTCGAGGACGTTCTGTGGCGAACCCCGGCTGAAGTGTTCACCCAGCAGCTACGATCGCTCCCACCAACCAGCGTTGCGACGACCGATTGAATCCGTCCCGTAAATACCGGGGCAGGGGACGCAACAGCTTCGCCTGGACCGACTATCGCGACCTCATCGTGCGCGCTCACATCCAGCTCAAGGCCCCCATCGTCCTCGTCTGGGACAATCTCAACACGCACCGGGCCGCCGGAATGCGCCGGTACGCGGGCGAACACGACTGGCTCACCATCGTGCAGCTGCCCTCCTATGCACCGGACCTCAACCCAGTGGAAGGCGTGTGGTCGCTGCTACGGCGCGGGCCCTTGGCCAACGTCGCCTTCACCGACGACGACCACCTCGAACACACCCTCCGCCGTGGCCTGCGGCGCATCCAGCATCGCCCCGCCCTGATCGATGGCTGCCTCACCGGCACCGGACTCGAACTGACCCGCCGTCCAACAACACCTCAAGAAGATCAGTAGGAGCGGTTACGTTCAGTCCTCACGGCGTGCACCGCGTCCCCGCGCGGCTCAGCGCGGGAGTCTCCGCAGGAGGGTGGCCAACTCCTTAGGGAACTCGTCCATGTGTCGCTCTGCGGAGTACCGCACCGTGCAGGCCGCGGCCACGAGCTCCATGTCCGAGTTACGATCGTCTCTGAGCATCTCGGCGGCCATGCCGAGTGGCACCGCGAAGTCAGCCTGCGCCTCCATCGTCATCGCCTCGACGAGACCCGACTCGTCCTCGGCGAGAACCAGTTCCACGATCTGGCGCAGAGTCTCCGCCATGGCCGGCAGGTCCGTCTCTCGGACGATGTCGGCCATGTCGTCGTACTCCGCGAACCCGAAGCGGTTGATCCTCAGGTGTTCCCTGCTCACGTCGTGCCCTCTCAGTGCCTGATGCCCTGCCGCTGCAGTCTCGGGCTGCAGACCGTCCGGCATAGGTCGGCGATCAGCCCGCCGCCTTGCGCGCACCGCATACCACCGGCCTACCGCAGGATCACCCCACGTCTCCCTCTCCGACAACACCCCGAACAGACCAGTAGACGAGTCTTTCCGAATACGGTCAGTGGTCGTAGGCGGTCAGTGAGCGGCTGACCGCCTGGCCGGTCCGGAAGTTGTGCCGGATCGCGGCGGCCAGGGCCAGCACGCGCTGGGCGACTCGGACAGCAACGCCCTCGACGGTCCGTCCGCCGTGTTGTTCCAGGTCGAGCTGGCCCTTACGGGTGTCGTTTACCGACTCGATCAGCTGACGGACTTTCTTGAGCATCTGCTCACCGGGGCGCAGGATCTCCTTCTCCCACGACGGCCGCAGCAGCGTCATGCCCTGTTCGGACAGTGACCGTTCGAAGGTCTTCGAGGCGAAGCCCTTGTCGCTGATCAGCAGCAGGCCCGGCCGCTCGCGCACCAGGTCGGCGCCGACCTCCAGCATCGCGGCCAGTACCTCGCGCTCGCCGATCTTGGGATCGGCCAGTGCCCACAGGATCGGCATCCCGGCCGGGGTGCACACCAGGTACAGCCGAAGCTCCCAGAAGAACCGTGAATGCGACGCGCAGTAGCCGTAGCTGGCCCAGCCCGCCAGTTCCGAGCGTTTGACCGTGGGGCGGGGCATGCCGCACGGAACCGGGGCCGAGTCCGTGATCCATACCGTGTCGTGCTAGAAGTCGGTGTTCTTGGCGAGCACCCGTATCACGCGTTTGATCTGCGGCAACGTGGCCCGCAACCGCTTGTTGTAGCCGGCGTCCTGCGGGATGAAGGGGAACATGTCCTGGTGGTGTGCGCGGACGTACCGCAGCCAGCGGGCCTCGCAGTGGAAGCCGAGCATGGCCTGCATGACGGCCGGACACAGCAACTCGGAGTGACTGAGTTTCGGCGGCCGTCCCGGCAACCGTGCGATACCCGCCAAGCCGTCGATCTTCACGTACGGTGCGGTCACGAGGGTGTCCAGGTTCGTCGTCACAAACGATCATGAACACCCCCTCTTCGTGCCCGCAGGCATTTGGAAAGACTCGTCCAGGTCAGGCTGTTGAGAACACGGCAGTGGTGCCGGTGATGTGGTCCTAGATGGCGAAGCGGTTGATCATTTCAGCCCGGCGCCCGGGTGCGGTCATCAGATGGCGCCGGGACCTGGGACAGGGTGAGACATCGCTGAACGCGGACAACTTGATCAACCCGAAGTTCATCCCGTGCCATCGGCCGACGTAACCCCACGACCGTCGTCGGGGCATCAGCGACAGCCGGCGCGCGATCATGGTCAACCCGGACGTCCTCGCGGACCTCGGTCCGGCCGGGCGCCGACGGGTCGATCTGGTAAGCGTGTGGTCTGACGGGACGGAACGCCACGCGGAGGACTTCCAGATCGTCCCGTACCCGAGTGCCCGCAGGCACGCCGCCGCCCGCTATCCCGAAACCAACGTCCTGGTGCCCTTGGACAGCGTGGCCGAGATCAAGCGATCAGCCCGCGTCCAACGGGGTGACGGCGCGGCTGGAGCCCTTGGGACGGGTGACGGAGGCACGGGGCGGCGAGGGGGTCCCGCCCCGCACGCCCCGGTTCCATCCGCCGCGCGTTGACGGGTGCTTCGGTCGTCGATTAGGTTTCCGTCGAACCGGAGAGCCGATCTCCGGCCAGAGACACGCCCAGCCGGTGGGCGGCCCAGCGCCGCGAGTCCGGACCGAGTCGCCAGGACCGATGTCGTGTCCGAGGCGGGGACGTGTCCCCCCACGTGGAGCTCGTCCGTCATGCGTAGCAACCGTGTCCTGTCCCCCCGGACCGCGGCCCTGCCGGCGGCGTTCGCCGCCCTCCTCGCCCTGCTGACCACGGCGTGTTCGGGAGGTGCGGCCCTCGGTTCCGAGGCCGCACCCCAGGTGACGCCACCCCCCGCGCACGCGGGGTTCGACTACCAGCTCGGGGGTGCCTACTCCCCGCCCGACGGGGTGGACGTCGTCGTCCGCGACCACACGGCGTCGCCCGCTTCCGGCCTGTACAACATCTGTTACGTCAACGCCTTCCAGGCCCAGCCGGACGCCGAGAAGGAGTGGGACTCCGACCTCCTCCTACGAGACGACACCGGTGAGGTCGTCATGGACGAGGACTGGGGCGAGGCGATGCTGGACATCAGCACCGACGCAAAGCGCCAGCGGGTCGCCGAGAAGGTGAACGGCTGGATAGACACCTGCGCGTCCAAGGGCTTCGACGCGGTCGAGCCGGACAACTACGACAGCTACACCCGCGCGCCACAGGGCCTCCTGGGCGCGGAGGACGCCAAGGCGTTCCTCGCGCTGCTCGCCGCCCACGCCCATGACGAGGGTCTGGCCATCGGCCAGAAGAACACCACCGAACTGGCCTCGGAGCGTGAGAAGGTGGGCCTGGACTTCGCCGTGGTCGAGGAGTGCGGCAAGTACGAGGAGTGCGACGTGTTCACCGAGGCCTTCGGTGACGAGGTCCTGGTGATCGAGTACGACGCGCAGGGCCTTCAGCGGGCCTGTGAGGGCTGGGGCGACGACGTCAGCGTCGTCCGCCGCGATGTGGACCTCGTGCCCGCGGGGGAGGCCGGACACCTGCGTCAGACCTGTGACGACATGTGAGGCCCCGGCCGTGCCACCAGCGCGTTCCACCTACTGGAGGACAGCATCGCTCTGGCGGACCGCGCGGTGTGTGCCCGGCTCCTGAAGACGATGGCCAAGGCCGTGGGTTCACGTTTTCCGAAAGGGGCTCGGTAGCCGGACTCACGGGTGCTGCGTCCAGAACGGTACCGGAGCGGACCCGGGTTCGTCCGGGCCCGCCGAATCAAGGGGTAGACCGTAACGGGCCTTGACCCAAGGCCGGGTAGTTAGCGTTTCCGCTGGTCACGCAAGGGGCGTTGGCGGGTTCTTGACGTGGAGCAACGGAGCTCGTTGGTACAGGCAGTCGTCCAAGACAGCTTGTCCCGCAAGGAGCTCCGTTGCCCGTTCATTGTGTCCTGCTGACGGCGCTGACGGCCATCGCCCGTACGGTGACGGTGGCCGTGGGCCGGTTCGCTCCCGGACATCTTGGAGAGCTCACGCCTGTCATGCCGTTCGAGCTGGTCGACGCGGTCTTGTCCGAGACCAGGACCGTGCAGCGGCGATTGCGTGATCTGCCCTCGCGGGGCGGTGTCTACTTCCTCCTGGCGATATGCCTGTTCCCCAAGGTCGGCTACCTGCTGGTCTGGGACAAGCTGACCGCCGCTCTGCCGGGGATGGTGATCGTATGCCCGAGCACGAAAGCGCTACGTGATCTGCGCCGCAGACTCGGCAGCGCGCCGATGCGGGCGCTGTTCGAGGTGCTGGCCGGGCCGTTGGCCCGGCCGACCACGCCGGGGGTACGGTTCGGCCCGTATCGGACGGTGTCGTTCGACGGCTGCAGCTCGATCAAGGTGCCTGACAGTGAGCGCGACCGGGACTGGTTGAGGCGGTGCCCTCACGGCGGCTGTCCTCAGGTCGAACTGATGACATTGGTCGAGACCGGCACCCGGGCCGTGATCGGAGCTGTCTTCGGTCCCGCCCGGGAGGGCGAGACCTCCTACGCCACCAGGTTGTTGCATCATCTGGGCCTCGAGGTGCTGGTCTTGTGGGACCGGGGCTTCGACGCCAACGGCTTCCTCGCCGCCGTGCACGCCACCGGTGCACGGATCCTGGGCCGTATTTGACAGCGCCGGCGCCCACCGGTCCTCCAGCCGCTCGCTGGCTCCTCCTACCTGTCGGTCATCGGCGGCGTCCCGGTGCGCATCATCGAGGCCCGTGTGAGCGTCATCTGCACGGACGGCAGCACCTTTGAGGGCTCCTGCCGCCTGGCAGCCGCGCTGCTGGATACCCACCGCTACCCCGCCGGCCGCCTCGTGCACCTCTATCACGAGCGTTGGGAGCACGAGAGCGCCTGTCATGCCCGGGCACCTCACCCACGTCCTGCGCCGCATCGCGGTCGAGGGATGGATCGAGCGACTCCCCGGGTGTGGACGGAAGTTCCAGCCCGTGCTCACCTCGATGGAGTCCTACCAGGACAGCTACCGCTTCCGGCTGACCATCGAACCCGCCGCCGTCCTCGAGCCCGGCTTCGTCCTCGACCGCGAAGCCCTCGAAACCGTCCGCGCCCAGCAACAGCGCCTGGTCGACGGAGAGATCCGCACCATCGGCAACGCCCAGCTGTACGACCTCGACAGCCGCTTCCACGGGACCGTCATGGCGTGCAGCAACAACACCTTCTTCATCGACTCCCTGCGCCGCGTCGACCGGCTGCGCCGCCTCATCGAATACCGCCGCACACTCCAGCGCGACCGCGCCGCCGTCCGCTGCGCCGAGCACGTACGGATCGCCGACCTCCTCCTGGCCGGTGAACGCGCCGAGGCATCCGCCTATCTGCGTGAGCACCTGTCCTCCGTCGGCCAGGAGAAGACGGGGCAGTCGGACGGATGACGGCCCCGTCGGCTCACGACGCCGACCCGACCTCGAGAACCGGGCAATCCCGGGCAGGACGACCACCGGGATCTGCGGGACCATCAGGAAGTGCGCGCTGCCGCTCACTGGCAAGGCGTGGGTGAACCGGATCATCACCGGCCCTGGCGTCCTCGACATCACGGACGGCGGCCCGGTCCTGGTGAAGACCGCCCGGGTGCGGACGCCGACGAGGTCGTCGCCAAGAGCGACGCGAAGCTCGTCACCACGGAGGACCTGGGGAGAAGGACGTTCACGTCGTCGACACGGTGCGCACCCGTGGCGAACGGGATGTGGCGACGTTGATCGAGTACGCTCGCGAATTCGCCGGTGGCGTCCCCGAGACCACGCTTCGGATCGCCGACCGCGCCCACCTGCCCCTGGAGGCCCCGGACGCGGTTGTGCAAAGGCTGGACGCGCCGTATCGAACGGCCCGCCGAACCGCGCTCACCTCAGGTGAAGTCCGTCGCCCCGATCGACCGGGTGAACCGAGGGCTGACCGCGTGGAGCAGCGCCGCGTATCTCACGGGGGCCGCGCGGTGCAGCGGCGCGGTGACCGACAGCGCGGCCATGACAGGGCCCGTGGTGCCGTACAGGGGGACGGCGACGCTGACGTATCCGAGACGGGCCTGTTCGTTCTCCACCACGTAACCGAGTTTGCGGGCCTGCGCCATCTCCGCGAGCAGGGCCGTGGGGGTGGTCACGGTGTGGGGCGTGATCCGTGTCAGTGGAGCGCCCAGGACCTCGTCGAGCAGTGACGGCGGGCCGAAGGCGAGGAATACCTTTCCGGTGGCGGGCCCGTGCAGCGGCATGCGGCCGGCCACCCGGGAGGGCCAGGCCACATGTCCGTGACCGTAGACCTTCTCCAGGTAGAGGACGTCGAGGCCGTCGGGGATGGAGAGGTGGATCATCTCCCGTGTCGCCTGGTGGAGGTCCTCCATGTACGGGCGCGCGATGTCGCGCAGGATGCGCTGGCGGGGGACGCGCTGCCCCAGCTCGAACAGGCGCAGCCCGAGCCCGTAGTTCTGCCCGCGACGTTCCAGGACCGGCCGGACTCCGCCGGGCGCCGCCACGCATGCTCCTGCGACGGTCCGGATCGGCGCGAGGCCGGTACGGGAGAGGACGGTCGGCTGAGAGACGGGCAGAGGACCGTGTACGGCGTCATCGTGGTGGCGCGGGCTACGCCCAGGACGACCCGGTGCTGAGGGGCGGCCGGTCGGTGACGAAGCCGGGGCAGTCCGAACGTCAGCTGCCGCACGATGCCTTCCCGCGGCCCGAGGGGAACGTGGCCTTCGCGGCCGGCCGGATCCGGCAGGTACCGACGGACAGTGCCCTGTGGATCCAGCGGCTGCCGTGCGGCATCGCCCCCAGCTGCCGGAAGCGGCCGCCCAAGGACTCGTCCGCCTCGGAAAGCGTGACCCAGTGGCCGCGCCCGCGAGACTCACAGGAAGCCCGGGACGGTGGGCGGTCGGCCCATGAGCACCGCACCGGCGCCGTCGTACATGGCCTGGCCCAGAGTCGCGTGCAGTTGTGGCACCAGCGCGTCCTGCCGCAGCACCTGCATCGGGTGGTCGTTGCTGATGATCCCGGCCCCCGAGATCGAGCAGAGATCGTGCACCACCTGCGCGGAGACGTCGGCGACGTTCGCCGCGGACAACCGGATCCGGGCGAGCTGCTCCGGACTCGGCTCGTCGGCGACATCGAGGTAAAAGGAGCGCGCGGAGTGCAGGGCGGCGTACGCCCTGGCGAACGTCGTGCGGTAGTAGGCGCGGTCGGCGAGCGGTGGAGCGCCGGTGATACCGGTGCGCGCGCCGGCCTCTCGCACGTGGTTCAGGGCGGCCCGGGCGACTCCGAGGCCGACGGCCGAGTGGACCTGGGCTTGAAGACCGATGAGCGGGTAGCGGTAGAGCGGCTCGTCGACGGCCGAGAACGGCTGGCCGATGATGCGCTCGCACCGCAGTTCGGCGAGGGCGAGATCCTTCGGGCAGCATTTCGATGTGCTTGGAAGCACCGAAGCGCGGGAGGCGATCAGCAACGTGGACGGGCTGTCCGCGCTGCGCCGGGAGATCATGCCGCTGGACGAGGACCGGCCTCTCGGGAGACTTCTCGCACAGTTTCGCCGCAACGGCGGAGACGAAGCGACTCCGCGTTCGCCGACGCCGCTGAGGACGGACACCGCCCCGGGTACCGGACGCTACCCTGAAGGAGCGGGAGGAGTGGACGCAATGGGACACGACAGGGTCGGCCATGACAGGTCTCATTAACTCCGGTGACGGAAAGCCGGAAGCACCCGACCGTACCTGGCTCCGGAGCTGACGCCCGACAGCGCGACAGCCGTGCTGGACGACAGCCTGCGGTTCATCGCCTGGAGCCGGGAGGCCGAGGAACTCTTCGGCCATCTCCCTTCGGAGGTGCTCGGCCGGTCCGCCGACGAAATCCTGGCCGACGCGGCGACGGGCGCCGGCGTGTACTCGGCCGGTGGCGCGCGGGCGCAAGAACTCGGAATCCGATCGGTGCGCCGTCGTGACGGCGGTCCGCTCTCCGTGGCACTGACCCTCAAGCCGTTGTCGTACGGCGCCACCGGATCGGCCTGGCTGGTCGTGGCAACGGACGCGGAGGGGCTGCACCGGCGGGCGGCGGATCGGACGGTGCTCGCCGGACTGCAGCACGATTCGCTGATTCACCTGGTCGTCTACGACAATCACGCCCGCGTCCGGTCGAGCAACACGGCCATCGAGAAGCAGTTCGGTGTGACGCCGGAGGAGGTGGTCGGCCGGTTCACGAGTGAGATCGTCCCGCAAGGCGTCGTGTTGAAGCAGGAGGGCGGACAGCCCACAGAGGTCGAGGAGATCGTCGAACACGTCGTACGGACCGGCGAGCCGCTGGTCGACGTGCGCTATCTCAGCTCGGCCCCACTCGATTCGCACCGCGAGCACGTGTGGACCTGCTCCTGCTTCAGGCTGCAGGACGAGAGCGGCCGGACGATCGGGGCCTGCGAGGTCGGCATCGACATGACCGACCGCTATGTGGCGCGGCAGCGGCTGGCCCTGCTGAGCCGGGCGAGCGGCAGCATCGGCGGAACCCTCGACATCCGGCGCACAGCGGAAGACCTGACACAACTCGCCGTCCTCGAATTCGCGGACGCAGCCAGGGTCGACCTCGTGGAACCGGTCGGCAGCACGGGCTGGGACCGGTCCAGGGCCTGGATCTGAGACTTCTCGTCCACACAGAGGACCAGGGCCTTCTCCGGCGGGTCGAGGTAGAGGCCGACGACGTCACGGACCTTGTCGATGAACAGCGGGTCGGTGGACAGTTTGAATGTCTGCGAGCGGTGCGGCGCGAGGGCGAAAGCCCGCCAGATCCGCGAGATCACGGCCTGGGACATGCCGGTGGCCGCCGCCATCGACCTGGTCGACCAGTGGGTGGCGTTCTTCGGCTTCTCCTCCAGCGTCTTGGCGACGACCCGCTCGACGTCCGCGTCGGTGATCTTCCGCGGGGCACCCGGCCTGGGCTCGTCGGACAAGCCGTCCAGGCCGCGTTCGATAAAACGCCGCCGCCAGGTGCGGACCGTGTCCGGAGAGACACCCAACCGGCGTGACACCTCCATGATCGAGTGCCCCTCGGCACACTCCAGCACGATCCGTGACCGCTGAGCCAGCGCCTGCGCCGTCGAGCGACGACGCACCCAGCCCTCCAGCACGGCCCGCTGGGCATCGGTCACCGACAACGGCGGAATCCTCGGACCCGGACGACTCATACCGAACCAACGGCAAATCTCCGACTCAGGTCACTAGCCGACACAGCGCAGTTGGAACTTCCGATGGATTACCGTGAGTTCGTGGAGCTGTACGGCGGAGGAGAGATCAACGAGTACTTGGCCGTTAGCACACCTCCGGTCCAAGGATCGCCCTACGGGTGTCTCCTCGACAGACTCGACCCCACACTCTCGGACCGGGATTGGCAGGAATTGGACGCTGTCCTTGGTGGGCAAGGCGTGCCACCTCTGTTGCCCTTCGCGGACTCGGCGAGCAGCGGTGTCGCCTTCTGGCTTCGGAAGGGTGCATCCGACAGTTGGAGATTGGCCACTTTTCGTAGGCAGGCGCAGTATGGGGCGAACCGCTGGACTGTCTTCGACGGTGACATGGCACAGTTCTTGGTAGACGTCCTGACTGACGTAGTGGATCCGTTCAGCGAGCGGGTCTCAGGGCCGGGCCCGCACATGTTCGTGAACTGGCGCGAAATGTAGCCCAAAGGCGAACTCGCGCGTCCCCCGAACCTACTGCCGTCCTTGACGTCACCAGTTGACCGCTCACCTCATTGTGTTAGCCGTTGTTAGTCACCCGGCCTCAGACCTGCTGCGTATCTCGCCGAAGTCGAGTACCGCAACCGGAAACGGAAGACGCCTCACCTCCCAACTCGCGACTCCGAAACCAGGTGATTGGACGAACAATAGAAGATCTGCCTTGTCGGCGGCACCGCCGGACCATTGCTGAATCACTGCTTAATTTTCCACGGTACAACTATGCCGAACTTCCAGAGGTAGATTCCTGTCAGCGCTGTGATGATCACGAGCCCCGCCGTGGTGAGAATGATATTGCGCCGCCGTACCTTAGGGTCGAGTGCGCGCTGGGCGGCTTCGGTGACCTTACGCCGGGTCCAGCGTAGGACGATCTGTGCCCAGGCGAATTCGGTCGCCCAGATGGCCATGCCACCGAAGATCACCAGCCAGCCCGGGCCGGGCAGCACCAGCATCGCGACGCCGGCCCCACTTACGGCGAGACCAACGACAAAGATTCCGACCTGCCAGCCCAGGCGGAGGAAACTTGACTTCCGGATGAACTCGGGGGCCCGCGAGCCCAGTTTCCGCTCCGTCGCCCGCTCGTCCCACACAGCGGAATCAGCGGTCACCGTCACGGCGACCTTATTCTGGTTATCATTCTCCGCGTTCATAAAGCCCAACCTATCGGAACCGAGACCTTGACCGGAATGGAGGTATGACCCAGAGGGACACACGTGAAAACGAACGGATTGAAGCACCGCAAGGTGCGTACGGTGGTGGACACCTCTGCGCGGAACGGGACTGGAACGAGTGCGAGTGCCTCACGCGGTCGACCCAACCGGCTGGCTCAACCCCCAGACTGAAAAGCCCATCCCGCTGCTCTGAGGCCCTGATTCGCGTAGTGGTGATCGACCACACTAGCCGGAGGCTGACCCGAGAATTCATCCCAAGACCGGAAAGGCCCACAGCGGGCCCAGTGAGAGGCCGCTACTGTCAGGCGGACTTTCTCGGCTATTCCTGACCCGAAAACGGTCGGCCTGGCGCAGCAACAGATTGGCCAACTGGACGACCTGAACCGTTTCGATCGGTTCCTCGAAGCCAACGGTGCGATGACTGGTGGGGTTCATGGAACGGCTCTTGGCTCCGGCGAACAAGGCGAAGTCTGACTTCTGTTCGTGACATCAGCGCGACGTCGACGAGGGAGCTTATCGAGCCCGGAGGCGTCGCGGCCGGCGACCTCGATCACCTTCATGGCGGCGAAGTCCGCGGCCTCGTGGTGGGGGCTGTCAGACGGCGGCGACGTCGATGGACATCTCCTTGAACGCCTTGTCCAACATGGCCGTCATGACCTTCTTGCCGACGCGGTTGGTCAGTACCTTCTGCATGGCGGTGCGTACGATTTTGTCCTTGCGGGTCTGGGGGACGAATGTCGGCAGGCCTTCGGTACGGGCGGACTTCTGTTGGAGCGCCATGAAGGGGCGCAGTTTCTGGTCCCATTCGCGCAGGGCGCGGGGAGTGTTGCCGGGGTTGCGCTGGAGCAGGGTGCCCAGCAGGTCGGCGCCGGCCATCGCGGTGGAGGCTCCCATGCCGGAGTAGAGGGTCAGGCACCAGGCGGCGTCGCCGAGCAGGACGATCCGGTCGGTGTGCCAGGTGTCCATCTCGATCTGGTGGGCGGAGTCGAAGATGTAGTCCTCTGCCTGCTCGAACTGCCGGAGCAGGTGGCCGAGGACGGGGCCGACGGGCTCGGGTCCGAAGGCGGCGCGAAGGGACTCGATGGGCGGGCGGCGGAACTGGGCGTCCTCGTCGTCGGTGCGGTAGTTGAACAGCAGTCCGGGCTGGTGGTCGGTGAAGGGGAAGGTCCACACGGAGCGCCCGGGTTCGGCGAGGACGATGCCGTCCTGGGGCCGGTAGCCGGGGACGGGTTCCTTCATGGTGGTGGCGGCGACGATGTGGTGCAGCGGGCGCATGAACCGGCTGTCGGGGCCGAACGCGAGGCGGCGGACGGTGGAGCGCAGGCCGTCGGCGCCGATGACGAGGTCGAAGCGCTCGGTGGTGTCCGCGGCGTCTTCGCCGGTGGTGGTGCGGAGGGTGACGTCGACGCCTGCGGGGTGTTCGTCGAGGGCGGTGGGCGTGGTCCCGTAGCGGATTTCGGTGCGGGGGGCGACGGTGTCGTAGAGGGCGGTCTCGATGTCGCCGCGCAGGATCAGGCGAGGGCCACCGGGCAGGTCGCCGTAGCCCATCCCGGGACGGCGGCGTCCGTCCCGCTCGACGTCGTAGGTGATGCTGGTGGGGTCGGTGCGGTTGCCGATGGCGTCGAGGATGCCCATGCGCTTCGCGGTGGCGCGGCCGGTTTCGAAGAGGCCGATGAAATAGCCGGCGGCACGGCGTTCGGGGGCCCGCTCGACGATCACGGGCTCCCAGCCGATCTCATGCAGGCGCATCGCAGTGGCGAGGCCACCGATGCCCATGCCGACGACCAGGGCTCGGGGTGTGCTGCTGTTCACTTGGGGTCTCTCCTCTGCAGTGCGGGTCCGTGACTGCGGATCCGCTACGTGATGCGGCGGCCGGGGACATGGGGACGGCGGGTGCGGCGGCGGGATCCTGCCTGGCAGGGCGCGGCGGAAGAGCAGACCGTGGACGACGGCTCCGATGGTGCAGGGAGACGGCGGACCGAGTGCAGAGCGCGGAGCCGATCTCCAGCGTGCGCATGCCGGCGTGCTCTGGGCGTGCTCTGGGCGGGCTGGGGGCCGGTCCGGGGTGGACTGTCCAGCCCCTCCCGTCGTTGCTGCTCTTGGCCTGCGGTAGCGAACCGCGAAGAGCCGGTGGTCAGGTGCCTTGCGGGAGGTTGCGCACGGCGGTCCGGGGGACGGGGCCGGCGAGGGCGGGTGTCGTCACTGCCCGGCGTCGAGGCGTGCTGCCACTTCGGTGGCCGCGCGCTGTCCCGAGAGGATGGCGCCGTTCATGGTGCCGGAGGTCTCGTCGGCTGTTTCGGTGCCGGCCCAGTGGACGCGTCCGACCGGCTCGCGCAGGAACGGTCCGAAGGTGGTCCACGTCTTCGGCCCGACTGCCGGGTTCGGCCCTCCGGGTGCGAAGCTGTCGTTGCCCCAGGAGAAGTCGGTGTAGTCGATGGCGTGGCGCGCGGGCGCACCGTACAGGTGGATGAGGTGCCGCATGACGCGGCGGCGGCGCTCGGCCTCGTCGTATGCGTCGAACCCGCGCGCGTCACAGAAGACCATGAGGATGCCGGGGCCATCGGCGTCCGGACTGACGTCGAAAGTGAGGAAGGCGGTCTCGTCGTCGGACATTCCTTCTCCCGAGAGACCTTCGTCCCGCCAGAAGGGGCGGTCGTAGGCGACGAAAGCCTTGCTGAGTGCTCCCAGCCGCCAACTGCGCGAGAGCCCGTAGTGACGCTCCGGGAGGGCGGGCGTGAACTCGATGGTCGAGCGGTGCGCCGGCGACGCCGTCACGATGACGTACCGGGCCTCGACGGTGTGCTTGCTGGTCTCGACCGTGACGCGTTCGCCGGCCGTGGTGATGCGCTCCACCGGGGAGGCGACGAGCAGGCAGTCTTCCAGCGTGCCGGCGAGCCTGCTGACCAGTGTGTGCATCGTTCCCAACAGCCGGTCCTGCTGGTCGCCGCCCTCGACGGCGAGCATGTGCTCGATACCGCCCAGGTTCTTGATGTACCGCATCACGTTGAACAGGGAGACCTCGCCGACGGGTGCGCCCCAGTGCACCAGGCTGAACATGTTCATGAACTTGCGGGTGTCCTTCAGGGCGTGCTTCAGGGTCAGCCATTCGCCGAGCGACATCGAATCGAAGTGCTCGGCATGGGGGTGTTCCCAGGGGGACGAGACGGGAAGGCCGTCGACCATCTTCTGCAGGGTGCCCATGATCCGCGTGAGGTCGAGCATCGCCCAGGGCGCCATGGACGTGGCGCTCTCGATCTTGCGCTTGCCTCCGAAGGACATGACGCCCTTGCCCGGCTGGGACTGGGGCACGAACTCGCAGTCGAATCGGCGTGCGAGGTCGCGCACTGCGGTGTGACCCGGTGCGACCCAGGTCGCTCCGGCGTCAACGGGGACGCCCGCGACCTCGACCGTGTGGATCCGTCCGCCGACGCGGTCACGGCCCTCGATGACGACGACGTCGTACCCGGCTCGGGAGAGCTGGTCCGCTGCCGTGAGCCCTGCGAGCCCGGCGCCGACGACGACGACGTCGGCGGATCGGGTGCTGACACTGGTCATGGTCGCGCTCCGTTCGTATGCGGCCTGCCGGCCGTCTAGCTCTTCCCAATACTGTACTGACATGTCAGTACAGTTTTCAAGTCGGGTGCCATGTTCCGAGGTGAAGGTGGAAGGAGTTGTGGGCGATTAGGAAGAACGGCTTCCGCGGGAACGCCACCACATGCGAGAAGACCGCCACTTCCTGCAAAGTGGCGGTCTTCCTTGCGTCGATCCTGCTCCGGGCGAAATCCCCTAGGAAGCGGACCTCAGGCGCCGGGGCTGGCAAGGTCCTCCAGCTTGTTACGCAGGGCGACGAGTTCGGCGCGATCAGGCTTGAGCCCCCATCCGGTCATCAGGCCGGCGCCGTCGATGGCGTTGAGGATGACCGTGCGCGCTCCGACCGACAGTCCGTCCTCGGCCATCTCGGCCTTCCAGGCGGCCCCATCTTCGGCAAGAACTTCGGGCACCCCGGGGGTGACGGCGAGGGCAGCCAGAAGGAACAGCCGCTCGCCGACCGCATCGATCTCGTCGCCTTCCAGAGATGCGCGGATGAACGCGCGTGCCAGACGCCCGGGCTCCTGGCCGTCCTCAACGTTGTCATGCACCGCTTTGCGGAACTGGGTGAGCACATCGCGGGTCAGGGCGACCCACAGCGCGTTCTTCGAGCTGTAGTGGTAGATCACGGCCCCGCGAGTCATCCCGGCCGCGTCCGCCACGTCATCGAGGGTCGCCCGGGCTCCCTGGGCCACGACGACACCCCTCGCGGCGTCCAGGATCAACCGCTTGGTGTCCTCAGGTCCTCGTCCTGCTGTGCGTCCCATTGATCTCTCTCATGTGCAGTTGACGTCGTTCGGCGACCAGTGTGCCCGGTCGCGCGATCTCGTCACAGCTTGGTGATCTGCTTGGGGCGGGAGGGCTCAGCCCCGAAGGGGGTCTTCCTGCGGTTGCTGTGCCTTGTCAGTATCGCCGGGATGGTGGCCAGCAGGTCGCCGATCCCTCCAGTGAGCGTGGCCGCGCGGTTGCGTCCCTCGGCCCGGGTGCTGAACTCCACGGTCCGCGCCGTAATGCTCTGTGCCGTCTTGGCGAAGGGACGGATCTCGGCCTCGAACCGTGCGAAGGCGAGAGTGACGTCATCGGTGTCGCGGAGGGACTCGGCGAGCACCTTGGCGCCCGGCAGGGACGCGTGCGCGCCCATGCCGGAGACCGGGTCGATGCAGTGGGCGGAGTCGCCGAGGAGGACGACCCGGCGGGTGTACCAGCGTGGCAGTCGCACCTGTGAGAACCGGGTCAGTTTGGTGTCCTCGGACTTGCGTGCTGCCGCCGCGACGGCGCGCATGTCCGGACCCAGGCGCTCGACCATGTCACAAACCTGCTCGACCAGCATCGGCTCGTCCGGCGTGGTCGAGCCCGGCACGGGAACAACCGCCATGACCGACGTCTGGTCGGTGTCCAGGAACGGGTAGATCAGCGACAGCATCCCCTCGCGGGACGCGATCACCGCACGCCCGTCGGGCAGGGGCACGTCGGCGTTGATCCATACGTGGGTCAGGCCATTGCGGTACACGCTGTGCGCTTCTGACGCCAGCGTCAGCCGGCGCACCGTCGAGTGCAGCCCGTCCGCCCCGACCACCACGTCGAACGACTCCGACGAACCATCACTGAACCGGGCCAGGACGTCGTCGCTACGGTGCTCCAGCGCCTCGAGCCCGACGCCCAGCCTCTTCTGAACCGTGCTCGGCAGGTGCGCGAACAGCCTCGACAGCAGCACCGAACGGCGGGCCAGACGCCAATCGCTGTCGCCGTCGAGCTTGAGCTCGCGGACCTTGCGCGTACCCCACCGCACCGACATCGCCGGCGCCGCGAAGGTCACCTCGTCAATGATCTCCTGGCCGCCCATGAGTCGCAGCACCCGCGTCGCCTGAGCATCCAGTTGCAGCAGATAACTGCTCGGGTACGGCTCGGCCTCCTTGTCGACGAGCACGACCTCCCATCCCTCGTGCTCCAGCCACCATGCCGCGGCGCATCCGGCCATCCCGCAACCCACCACGAGAGCCCGTCGGCGAGCGGTCTCCACGGTCCCGGATGCCATACACCCTCCAAAACTAGTCTGACGCGTCAGTATAGTTTATGGGTGAGTGTGGGGCCTGTCAACGACGGGGGCCGCCTCGGTCAGGGCGGGGCGGCCTCATTGGCGGCGCCCGCACGGCCCGAGCGTGGTGCGCCGGCCCTCATGTGGCAGCAGTCGTTCTTCGATGCGGCCGAAGGGTCTCGGAATGACGTGGCCGGCCTGCGCGTGTGTGACGGCCGGTGAGGGCGTGAGAGTGGGGCCAGGGGATCGCGGCGGGAGTCGATGGCGTAGCGGGTGAGACATCATCGTCTCGTATGAGTTAAAGTTGACTCATGAGCTTCGATCGTGATCAAGTGCTGCGTGCCGCTGCCGATCTGCTGACGCGCAAGGCAACGGCGACCACCGAAGAGGTCGCCCGGGCCGCCGGGATCAGCAGGGCGACACTGAACCGCCATTTCCCCGGACGTGACGTTCTGGTGCGTGCCCTAGAGGACCTCGGTATCACCGAGTGCGAGGCGGCTCTGGACGCGGCCCGCCTGACGGAGGGGACGGCAGAAGAGGCGGTGCGCCGTCTGGTCCGTGCCCTCGAGCCCTGCACGAGCCTGCTTGCCTTCCTGTACTCCGAGAACCAGCTCTTCGAGGGCGAGGGGCAGCACGCGGGCTGGTCCCGTATCGACGCCCGGCTCACCGAACTGTTCCGCCGGGGCCAGGAGAGCGGCGAGTTCCGCATCGACCTGAGTGCGGTGTGGCTCACCGAGGCCCTGTACGGACTGTTGGCCGCCGGCGGCTGGGCGGTCATCGAGGGCCGGGTGGCCCGCAACGACTTCACTCACATGATCGCCGAGCTGCTGCTCGGCGGCACCATGCGAAGGGACGCATCATGACCCATCCCCTGAGTACGGCTGAACAGGCCGGCACCCAACGGGCTCCGGGCCGCTGGATCGCCCTGGGCGTCCTGGTCCTGGCCGTGCTGCTCGTCGCGGTGGACGCCACCGTCCTCGGACTGGCCACGCCCTACCTCAGCGAGGACCTGCAGCCCTCCGGCACCCAGCTGCTGTGGATCGGCGACGCCTACTCGTTCGTCCTTGCGGGCCTGCTCATCTCCATGGGAAGTCTGGGTGACCGGATCGGCCGCAAACGTCTGCTGCTGACGGGCGCGACCTTGTTCGGGTTGGTCTCCATCCTGAACGCTTATGCACAGACCCCCGAGATGATGATCCTCGCCCGGGCGCTGCTCGGTGTCGCCGGCGCCACGCTGATGCCCTCCACGCTCGCGCTGATCCGCAACCTCTTCCATGACCCGCGTGAGCGCAGCCTCGCCATCGGTATCTGGAGCGCCGCCGCCTCCGCGGGCATGGCGGTCGGCCCGATCGTCGGCGGTGTGCTGCTGGAGCACTTCTGGTGGGGCTCGGTCTTCCTGATCAACCTGCCCGTCATGGCGCTGCTCGTCGTCATCGGCTTCAAGATGCTGCCGGAATCGCGCAACCCCTCCCCGGGACCGTGGGACCTGCCGAGTGTCTTCCTGTCGCTGGTCGGCATGGTCGGCGTCGTCTACGCCGTCAAGGAGACCGCGTCCGAAGGGTTCTCCTGGCTCATCCTCGCGGCAGGCGTGCTCGGTGTCGCCGCTCTCTACGGGTTCGTCCGGCGCCAGCGCGCCCTGCCCGTCCCGCTGGTGGACGTCAGTCTGTTCCGCAACCGTGGCTTCAGCGGCGCCGTCCTGGCGAACGTCCTGACCATTCTCGGGCTCTCCGGGCTGCTGTTCTTCCTCTCCCAGTACCTGCAGCTGGTCCAGGACCGGCGGCCCATCGAAGCGGGCATCGCCGAACTGCCGGCCGCCGCGGGCGCGGTCGTGGCCGGTCTGGTCGCCGGCGCCGCGGCGCGACGCTTCTCGGTGCGCGCGGTCGTCTCCAGCGGCCTGGCCGCCATCGGCCTGTCCCTGGCCGCCCTGACCACGCTCACCCAGTCCACCGGCTACCCCCTGATCGGCACCACCCTGCTGGTCGTCGGCTTCGGCGCCGGACTGTCGTTCACGATCACCTCGGACATCATCCTGACCGCCGTACCCAAGGAACAGGCCGGCGCCGCTTCCGCGGTCTCCGAGACGGCCTACGAGCTGGGCACCGCCCTGGGCATCGCCCTGCTGGGGTCGGTCGTCACCAACATCTACCAGGACTTCACCGGACCGGCCGGAACCCCGGAGGCGGCACACGAATCGCTGGCCGGAGCCGTCGTGGCGGCCATGCACATGCCCGCCGACGCGGCCGCGGCGCTACTGGCAGCGGCCCGTGAGTCCTTCGTCGACGGCGTGGCACTCGCCTCAGGCGTCGGCGCCGGTCTGCTGCTGCTCGCCTCCGCCGTCGCCTGGTTCCTGCTGCGCGGCCAGAAGCTGACCAACGAACCCGTCGAGCACTGAGCACGAACGCAATCAGCGTCGGCGCGTGCCGTCGGCGGAGGGCCGGACAGGTTCTCCGCCGACGGCCGTCGGCGCGCTGCGGCTGTCACCAGCGCCCCACCGAGAACAGCCCGTTCAGGAAGAGACCATGAGTAACCGTCCCGCCGCCAACCAGATCTCTGTGGATCGCAGGTCCCTGCTCTCGCAGCGGGCGGCCGCCTACGCGGTGTGGTACTTGCGCATCGTCGCGTTCATCAACTTCCTCAGCGCGATATGGGTCTCCCTCGGCCAGGACGTACGCCGGCACAATCAGCAGGACCTGTTCACGCCGCACCTGCTGACCGCCGGCTTCACCTCCGGGGTCTTCGCCGCCTTCCTCGCGGTGACCATGCGGCGTCGCAAGCGCGCGGCGTGGATACTGAACACGGCCCTCGGCGGACTGTTCCTGGCGATCGTCTGCTTCGCCATGTTCTTCCAGGAGTTCCGACAGCACCCGCTGGACTGGATCTCCCTGTTCATCACCGTGACGTTCGTGGTCGCGCTGCTGCTGGGGCGGCGCGAGTTCTACGCGAAGGGTGACCGCTCCAACCCGAAGCTCGCCGCGGCGGTGGCCGTCGGCGGACTGCTGCTGTCCTCGCTGCTCGCGTGGCTTCTGGTGACGGTCGCCGACCACGCTCCGCACGGCACCGGCACCTCGTTCGCCGAGCGCTGGGGCTACGGCACCCTGCAACTGTTCACCGTCAACGTGGACGAGTCACGCTTCCCGGGCATCACCGTCGCGCACGGGGTCGATGTCGCCATCAACGTGCTCGGCACGGTGCTCCTCGTCGCCGTCGCCTACGCCGCGTTCCGGGCCCGCCGTGCCGTAGACCCGCTCAGCGAGGACGACGGGACACGGCTGAGGGCGTCGCTGGAGTCGTACGGAGAACGCGACTCCCTCGGATACTTCTCGTTGCGCCGGGAGAAGAGCGCGATGTGGTCGCCGACTGGCAAGGCGGCCGTCGTCTACCGCGTGGTGGGCGGAGTGTCGTTGGCGTCCGGCGACCCGATCGGGGACCCGGAGGCATGGCCGGGAGCCATCACTCCCTGGCTCGCCGAAGCGCGCGCCCACGGCTGGTCGCCCGCGGTCATGGGGGCGAGCGAGGAGGCGGGCACCATCTACGCGCGGCACGGACTGGACGCGCTGGAGCTCGGCGACGAAGCGATCGTCGACATCGCCGACTTCACCCTGGAGGGGCGTGCCATGCGCACCGTGCGGCAGGCCCACAACCGAGTGCAGCGGGCCGGATACACCGTGCGCATCCGGCGCCACCAGGACATCCCCGCAGACGAGATGGCGCTCCTCGTCGAGCACGCCGACGACTGGCGCGACGGCCACACCGAACGCGGATTCAGCATGGCGCTGGGCCGACTCGGGGACCCGGAGGACGGGCTGTGCGTGATGGCCGAGTGCCATGACGGCGACGGCGAGCTGCGGGCGCTGCTGTCCTTCGTGCCATGGGGCTCGAAGGGATTGTCCCTCGACCTGATGCGCCGGGACCGTGACTCCGACAACGGGCTGATGGAGTTCATGGCCATCGAGTTGCTGCGCCGCGCGAACGAGATCGGCGTCGCCCGAGTGTCCTTGAACTTCGCGATGTTCCGTTCCGTGTTCGAACGCGGGTCCCGACCGGGCGCCGGTCCGGTCCTGCGGCTGTGGCGCTCACTGCTCAGCTTCTTCTCCCGCTGGTGGCAGATCGAGTCCTTGTACCGCGCCAACGCGAAGTACCGCCCCACATGGGAGCCGCGCTTTCTGCTCTTCGAGAAGAGCGCGGACCTGTTGCGCATCGGGTTGGCGTCGGCCCGCGCCGAGGGCTTTCTGGAGGCCCCGGGGTTGCCCAAGTGGCTCCATCGGCGACGCCTGCGGATCGACAGCTAGGCCCCGAGACGACGAAAGACACACGATGGGTGACCGCCCCGACCAGGTGGCACAGCATTCCGCATGGGGCAACGGGCCCGCTGTGCGCGGCATGCGGCTGTGGCTGCCGGCTCGCTCCGGCGACCCGGTGGCGAAACTCCTCGAACCGGGCTTTCGAGGCGACGCCCACGCGCTGCACGCACGCATGCGTTCACAGGGCCCCGTCTACCGCAGCCGCACAGGAATGTTCGCCGTCCTCTCGTACGAACGCGGCTACCGGATTCTCCGGGATCCGCGTTACTCGACCTGCGAGTCACTCGTCCGTCCTTCCGGGGTGCATACGCTCACTCCCCGCGCGTACGCCGTTGCCGTTCCGTCCGTGGAGTCGGCTCTGCGGCACGCCGCGGTCCACGTCGATGCCGCGGCACGCGCCCTGGTCCGCCGGCTTGCGCATGGGGAATCCTTCGACGCCGTCGAAGGGTTCGCCTTCCCTCTGGTCGTGACGTGTCTGCGTGAGGTACTGGACGTCCCGCCGGGTGACTCGGAGCGCTTCATGAAGATCTGTGACGCGCTCGGCGGGCCCGCCCGTGGGGCTCCGGCGACGGCCGATGCCGAGGCGGTGCGTGATGCGCGCGAGGACCTGGCGGCTCTTGTCATCCGGCTCGAACGGGAGAGGCGCCACAGTACCGCCGACGACCTGATCAGCCGACTCGCCTCGTCCCGAGCCCGGGGCCCGGCCGCCATGGACCTGGCCGGCCCGGTCGATCAGGTGCGTCGGCGCGGTCTCCTGAACGCCGACGGGACCGCAAAGCCATACAGCGTCTCCGATCGGCTGGATCTGGAGGAGATCGCCGAACTCTGCGAGGCGTTGATCACCGTCGGCCTGAGCATCGCGGTCGGCCTGATCGGCAACGCCATCGCCGCACTGACGGCGCATCCGGACCAATGGAAGATGCTCACGGCTTCTCCCCGACTCGCGAGCAAGGCGGTCGAGGAGACCTTGCGCTTTGATCCCCCACACCAGTTCGCCCTGCGTGTCACCTCCGAAGAGGTAGAACTGGCAGGCCACACACTGCCGCGCGGAACCGGCGTTCTGGTGATGCTCGCCGCGGCACACCGCGACGTCGACCGGTTTGCGCGCCCGACGCGCTTCGACATCACCCGCGATGGTGAGGGCCACCTCCTCGTTCCGGACGGCGCCACAGGTCTGGCACTCTCGCTTGCCCGCCTCGTGGGACAGACCGCCCTGTGGACACTGGCGCACCGACTGCCGGAACTGTCTCCGGCAGGGCCTGCGGTGCGTCGCCCCAGGGGTACCGTCCGCGACTTCCTTCGGCTACCGCTCCGAGCACCTCACCTGTAGGCGCACCCCCGGGGACGGCCCACGTGTCGCGGGCAACTGGCAGGGACGCCCCATGCACGGGCGCCCTCCGACAACGTCCCGCGCCACATGCGGCAAAGGGTGTGAACGTCGGCCAGAGCGGACCACAGGGCGATCCTCCCTCAGGAGTTCACAACAGAAGAAGACTGATCACGCCATGTTCATGCAGGGGAAGGCAGTCTTCGTCTCCACAGCCGCGCGCGGTCAGGGCGCGGCGCAAGCGCGCCGGATGGCGGCCGAAGGTGCCGCGTATCTGCTCACGGAGATCCTCGACGCCACGGGCAAGGAGACCGCCGCCGGTATCGCCGAGGCGGGCGGGGGCGGAGTTCCTCCACCTGAACGTCAGGGAGAACGACGACGGGGAAGCGGTCGACTGCGCACTCACCGTCTGAGAAGCCGTCGCCCGTACCCCTGGTGGGACCTTGCCGCCGTCAGGCGGAACTGCCGCCAAGCAGCGATCGGACCAGGAGCGCGCGCCACTCGTCCCTGACGCGCACCTTCTCGCCCTCCGCGGTGTCGGCGAGCGCCGCCGCCGCGCCCCCCATCATCCAGAAGACGAACTGCACCGCCGTCTCCTGGCCCGACTCGGTCAGGTGGCCCGCACCACGCAGGTCGGTGACGAGATTCTCGATCAGGCCGTAGGAGTACTTCTCCTCGTACTCCCGCCACCTCTGCAGGCCGAGGGCGCCCGGAGCCTCGATCCAGCACAACCGCGCGTACACCGGATCGCAGCAGCGGTCGAGGAACGCATCGACCCCCTGCAGGGCCGCCTCGACGGGGCTGTCCGAGGTCGCCGCCCTCACGACCTCCTCCATCGCCCACGACTCCTGCTGGTCCAGGACGGCTTCCAGAAGCGCCTGCTTGCTCGCGAAGTGATGGTAGACGGCTCCGCGGGTCACCTGCGTCGCCGTCGCGACGTCCGTCAAGGACGTTCCGGCGTATCCCCGGGAAGCGAACAGCGTGGTCGCCTCGCTGAGCAACGCTGCGCGAGTGGCTTCCGAGTACAGATCCCTGCGGCTCTTGACGTCTGGCATACTCTGAGACTACAGACATACACAATGTATGTGACCGACTCTGTGTATCTCGCCTTCGCGGCCGAACCCGCGGCGCGCCCCGGAAGGACACCAGCCACGCGGCGCCGTCGGATCTGCGGGCGGGAGAATCCCAACGCACGAGAGGCCCGCAGGATGACCCGCGACTCAGCCGCTCCGGAGGACTCGGAGCGCAACAAGCCCTCACTGTTCGACCCGTTCGCGGAGGGGTTCACCGACGACCCTTATCCGCAGTACGCGCGCATACGGCAGAGCGCCCCCGTACATGAGCACCCGCTCGGCTTCTGGGTGGTGTCCACCTACGAAGACGTCTCGACGCTGCTGCGTTCAGGCGCCTCCGTCGAGCTGCGAAATGTGACCGGCCCGGGAACCTCTGAGCAGGAATCGACAGCACACGCCGCCCTCCAGCCGATCGACAGTATGTCGATGCTCGACCGCGATCCACCCGACCACACACGCCTTCGTCGCCTTGTGCAGAAGGCCTTCACGCCCAGGGCCATCAGCGCGCTCGAGCCCCGGATCCGGAAACTGACCGACGAATTGCTCGATCGGATGGAGGTCACGGGAAGCGTGGACCTGGTCTCCGCGCTGGCCTTTCCCTTGCCGTTCGCGGTGATCGCCGAGATGCTCGGTACGCCGCCCACCGATCATGCCCGGATCCGCTACCTGAGCAGGATCGCCGTTCGATCGCTGGAACCGGTGGTCGATCCGGAAATCATGAGCAAGGTCGAGGCAGCGCACCAGGAGCTCGTCGGCATCACGGCCGAAATGATCGCGTGGAAGCGCAACCATCCCAAGGACGACCTGCTCACCGCGCTCATCAACGCCGAAGAAGGCGGTGACGTTCTGAACGAGGAGGAACTGGTCGCCCAGGTGCTGTTGCTGTACATCGCCGGCCACGAGACCACAGTGAATCTGCTCGCCAGCGGCACCGTCGCGCTGCTGCGCAACCCCAGTCAGATGAAGACACTCCTCGCCGACAGGACTCGCGTGCCCGGAGCCGTCGAGGAATTCCTCCGCTACGACAGCCCTGTTCAGGCGAGCGGTCGTGTCACGTTGGAACCGACCGTGCTGAGCGGCGTCGAGATTCCGGCGGGCTCCTTCGTCATGGCACTGCTCGGCTCGGCCAACCGGGACGAGCGGCACTTCGGCCACGACGCCGCGCAGTTGCGCATCGACCGTCAGAACGCACACCATCAGGTCTCGTTCGGGGCCGGCCCTCATCACTGCCTGGGCGCGGCACTGGCGCGCTTGGAAGGACGAGTTGTGTTCGAGCGGCTGTTGGACCGTTTCCCGCGTCTTTCCCTGGCCGGGGACGTCACGTGGAACGGCCGGATCAACCTGCGCGGCCCCGCGACGCTTCCTGTGACCGTGGGGCGGCGCTAAGGCGTGTCTGGCGGATCATGAGCGTTCCAGTGTCCGTGGCCGTGCAGTTGGTCGTGGGCCGTGGTGATCTGACAAATGAGGAGTGGCTCCGTCTGGAGCCTCATCTGCCGGTGGGCGGACGGCGTGATGGGTGGTGGGCCAGGTCATCGGGGGATGATCAACGGGATCCTGTTTCGGGAGCGGACGGGGATCCCCTGGCGTGACCTTCCGGAGAGGTCCGGCAGGTGGAAGACGGTTTACGAACGGCACCGACGCTGGTCCGCCGACGGCGCCTGGGATCGGGTCCTCCAGGCCGTCCAGAGTGCCGCTGATGCCGAGGACCTGATCGACTGGAGCATGATGGGTGTCGACTCGACGTCCTGCCGTGCCCACCAGCCCGCCGCCGACGCCCGCAGGAAGGGTCCGCGGACACCGAAAATAGATCGGCGCCCCGGCGGCACCGCCCCGACGAAGGACTCGGAAGGTCCCGGGGCAGGCTGACGAGCAAGCTGCATCTCGCGTGCGACGGCGGCTGCCGGCTGCTCGCTCTCCTGGTCGCTCCCGGTCAGTGGGGCGATGCTCCGCAGATGATTCCGGTCCTCGAACGCATCCGCGTGCCCCGGACCGTGGAGGGACGGCCGCGCACCACCCCGGACTGGCTCGGCGCGGATAAGGCGTATTCATCCCGCAGCAACCGCCGGTACCTAGCAGGCGCGGCATCAAGCACACCATTCCCGGACCGAGGGACCAAAGAGCCAATCGTCGGCGCCGTGGCAGCAAGGGCGGTCGCCCCCTCGGCTTCGACAAGGAACGGTGCAAGCGCCGTAACGAGGTGGAACGGACGATCAACCGCCTCAAGAGCTTTCGTGTCGTCGCGACTTGCTCCGACAAGCGAGCCTACGTCTTCCATGGCACCGTCACCTGGCCACGATCAGGCTCTGGCTCCGAGCGTGAACCGCTGCCGGTGCCTCACCCAGTGAAGGGATCTTCCACCGTAGGGATGTACGGAGACAGCAATGCCTCCGTGTGGTGCGTGACCCTGCCTCGGACGAGCCTCAGCACGCGTACCTCGTTCTCGTGTTCCGGTTCCTCGTCATCGATAACGTGGAGGAGCCCGTAGGAACCAGGGGCAACCACTGCCACATGCTCGAACAGTTCGACAACGTCAGGCGACGAGCGGTGATTGGAAGAGCCGCCGAGGTGGATGAACGGCTCGCCGTTCATCCACCTGAGATCAAGCAAGTACGGGCTTTCCATCTGGGCAAGGTGGAGGTGCAGTTCATCGACGATCTGCCGCAACCGGGGCTCGTCGTCATCGGTTGCGGTCTCTCTGACCGTGATCCACCCGTGATACTCAAACATCTCACGATCGTAGTGATGACCTGCTTCACCGTTCCGATCGCAGCATGATCCGTCGGACACGTATTACTCCCGCCCAGGTCAGAGCTGTGCGGAGCAGTGGCGGCACGGGGCACCTCGCCCACGCCGTCCCTGCGCGCCGACACGTAGGCGATGCCTGCCCCGCAGGTCACTTCGGTCGCGCGTAGCCGGCTGAAGCACACCTCGAAAAACTCGTGCTCCCCAGGCGGGCCGGCTCCACGGCGATCGTGATGTCGTCATCGTCACCGCACCGCACCCGGACCGTCAGTCGATCTCGGAGCGGACGAGTTGGAAGTCGATGCCGTGGTCTGCCATCTCGGTACTCCTTGGGCCTCGGTGCTGCAGGAAAGCGGACAGGATCTCGTCGAACCAGACGAGGTACCGGGCGTTGAAGACCACGCCCTACTGGTCCGCCTCGCAGTAGCGGACCTGCGACGGTTCGACGAATTCCACGCTCTGTCCCTAGGCGCGTCGGTAGTACGACGGCGCTAAGAGGGTGTCTCACGTGGTGAGTTTTGCGAGCTTCTTGTAGCAGGTCAGGGTCGCCGCGAGTCCGAGGAAGGCCAGGAAGTGGCTGCCCTTTCGCTCGTATCGGACGGTCAGGCGGCGGTAGCCGAAAAGCCAGGAGATCGACCGTTCGATCTTCCAGCGGTGCCGGCCGAGCCGTTCGCTGGACTCGATGCCGGGCCTGGCGATGCGCGGGACGATGCCCCGCTCGCGCAGCCACTTCAGCCTGTCGGCGGAGTGGTACGTCTTGTCCGCGCGGAGTCTGCCGGGGCGGCGCCTTCGCGGGCCGCGCCGGGAGCGGATGGCGGGGTATGCCCAGGACCAGCGGCAGCAGCGCCTGGCTGTCATGGATGTTCGTGCCGGAGACGCCAAGAGCGAGAGGGGGGCCCTGGGCGTCGGACAGGACGTGGAGCTTGCTGCCCCTCTTGCCCCGGTCGACCGGATTGCGCCCGGTCAGCGATCCCCCTTTTTCGCGCGGACGGAGGTGGCGTCCACGATGGCCGAGGTCCAGTCCACCTCGCCGCGGGCGCCGAGTTCGTCCAGAACGGCCTGGTGCAGCCGCCGCCACAGCCCGTCCTTGGTCCATGCGGAGAACCGGCGGTGCGCGGTGGCCGGCGAGACGCCGAATGTCTCCGGCAGGTGCCGCCAGGCACAGCCGCTGGTCAGCACGTACACCACGGCCGTGAACACGGCCCGCTCATCAACCGGAGCCGTACCACCTCCCTGCGGACGGGAAGCGAAGGGAGGCAGCAACGGTGCGACGAGCGACCAGAGTTCGTCAGGAACCAACCGCTGCGACAAACCAACACCCATGGCAAAACATCATGCCGCATCCACCTCACACCACGTGAGACACCCTCTAAGAGTTGACGTCAAATGATCTTCGCTCGGCGACGGGGCCCGGGGCGTGTACTTCTTCTGCGGTGAAGGCGGCGAGGAACGTCCGATTCTCTGTACCGAATCCGAAAGGGGACTTTTATGGAGTTGCAGACGCATGGAACGGCAGATGGGTGAAGCCGCTGATTGCTCCGCCAGGCCGGCGGACCGCCCGCCCCACTGGTCGCAGTTGCGGCAAGCGGCTGGCTAGGGTCCTGAGGGCGATCTCTCCTGCCAGTTGCGCCAAGGAGTTCTCAAGCCTCATGGCACCGTCGGCAATGAGGTGACTGGGCTGGGTACTCCGTGCGAGGTCGAAGCGGTCAGGGTCGGGGAATTGGTGGCCATCGCGGTGGGCCGCAGCGAGCGCAATCAGAACGCCGCTGCGCGGGGGCAGGGGGTGACCTGCCACCTCAACCTGCTCGGAGGCGATACGCAGGACGAACTGGTGCGGAGGATTGAAGCGCAGGGTCTCTTCGACCGCCTTGGCCGCGAGGTTCGGTGCTGTTCTGAGCGTCTGCCACTGGTCAGGACGGGCCGCGAGTGCGGCCACCGCGTTGCCGATCAGACAGACCGCGGTCTCCAGGCCGGAGGCGATCAGGGTCCTACAGACTGCGGCGATCTCTTCCAGGCTCAACTTGTCAGAGGCCATGCCTGAGCCTCCCGGACTCGTCGCTGGTGTGTCCTGACGGCCACGCCGTTGTATGTGATCGATCAGTGCGGAGAGGTCATTACCTGTCTCATCTCCGCCACGGGAAGCGGTGAGCCGACTGATGAGGTCGCCTCCAGGACTTCCTCGCCGCTCACGTTCCAATCGGATGGCGAGGGCTGCCAGATCCTCGTGCGCATCGTGGACTGCTTCCGCCTGGGCTTCCGAAAGCGTCTCGTCGACGGGTCGGCCGATGACGTCGCAAATATCAGCAAAGTATGCCGAGTCGGCTGACGGAATGCCCAGCACTTCACTGAGACACGCGACAACCAGTGGGAAGGCGAAGTCGTCCACAAGATCTATGGAGCCGGCATCAGCCCGCTGGCGAAGCAGGTCGTGAGCGACGGTGTCGATTCGGGTGGCGGACCGATGCAGAGCCGGGTGCAGCAGCGATGCGGCGATTGAGTACGCCTTCTCGAATCGTGTCGGCCCTGAGCAGCACCCCTCAGCGCGAGTCGGCGCCGGACGCGTGAGCGCGCACGTATGTACGGAGCGGGTGAGTGACTCGCATGTCGAGAAACGTGGATCTTGGAGAACCTGGTGACAGCTGTCGTACGAGACGACGGCGAGCAGTCCTGTACGGCTGCGATGGGCCGGCCCCTGAGCGCGCATCTGCTCGTACAACGCGTAGGCGTCCCCCCGGAAGTCCGGCGCGATGAGTTTGCCGACAGGGTCACCGGTGCGGGCAAGAAGCCTCGTCCGCATGCTGTGCAGGCCGTACGTGCCGGCGCAGGACGACTCGATGTCTTTGGGGCGGTGGCTCATGATCTTCCCCTCGGCAAGCGACTGTAAGCAGGGCGCTGGGCGTGGCTGTTATCCGCGGGCGTTGACGGCTCCGGGGTCGCCTTGCACTCACCGTTGATGCGAGTTCTGCCAGGTCGGCGGCAGGGCCCCGGGCGACACGTTCCGCAGGTGCGGTAGTGGGAGTGAGGAGGTCGGTGATTCCGCGGTACGTGTTCCGACTCACTGCCCATGAGTCAACGATATCCCACGTGAGACGTGAACGTATCAATCGAACCGTAGGTGACTCACGCTGTGCCCGCCCTGTTGCCCGAAGTCCCGTCCTGCTAGCGCCGGACTTGTAGGCGCTGGCGGTGGCGTCCCTTCGTAGTCCTGGGGCTCCAGGGAGCACTCCGCGCGGGCTGGCGCCAGTCCGATGCGGGACAGATCAATACCGGGTCGTGACGGGCACCCTGTCCGCCACGGAACCCTGGGGGTTCCAGTTCGACGGGCACCATCTGGTCATCTACTACGTCGTGGGTGACCAGGTCGTCATGAGCCCCTGCTTCTGGGGCTCGGAAGCGACCTCCATGAAGGTCGATGGGCGAGACGGTCACCGTCTGCCACGAGGAGGTCGTCGCGAGCCCGGCCTTCATCAACTCCCTCACCCCTGCTCAGCGGCTCCTCGACCAAGTCGAACGAGTCGATGAAGGCGGGGGCTTTCTTCGGCAATGCGGTGCAGACGTACGAGGGCCTGCGCGGAAACAGGCCACCACCGTCCAGAAGAAGAGTCTTCTCGGCATCGTCGAGGTGTTCGTCGGCCGCGCCGAAGCCGATGTCGCCAGGGCAAGGATGGCGGAGGTCTGCCGACACCTCGACGACACCTACGTCACCTGGGCCGGCGGTATTGCCGACGACTCGGCCTTTTACGTCCGTGTGCACAGCCCCGTCGTCTGGGTCGAGGTCGACTGTCAGGGACCCGGCCCTCTCGCTGGCGCCTACTCTGCCACCCAGAGCCTTGATGCCGCACTTTCACAGCAGGCGACGGTACTTGTCGAAGTCGTAGCCGCGGTCGGCAAACAACCGCTTCGGCTTGCCCCGTGGCCGGCCTCGCATTCCTCGAATGCGGGGGACAGCGTCGAGTAGAGGGAGCAACTGGGTGACATCGTGCCGATTAGCGCCGGTCAGCGAGACGGTGAGCGGAGTGCCGCGGCGATCAACGAGGAGATGGTGCTTGGAGCCCGGCCGACCCCGGTCGACCGGCGACGGTCCAACATGGTCCCCCTGTGAGAGCACGGACGTGCGATCCGTCCACGGAGCAGTCGTCAAGGTTCAACGAGCCCGCGCGGGGCAGTTCTGTCAGCAGGGCGGCGTGCAGACGTGGCCAGACGCCAGCCTCGGTCCAGTCCCGCAGTCGGCGCCAGGCCGTCACTCCGGAACAACCCACCGTCTCCGCGGGGGACATCGCGCCACGCGACACCGGTCCGCAGCACGTACATGACGCCGACGAGAGCCACGCGGTCGGGAAGACGCAATCGCCCGGGACACCGTCGGCGCCGTTCGGGAGCGGGCGGCACAGCGGGGCCACCCGCTCCCACAGGGTGTCAGGACAAGATCAGCACGCACGCGGGTGACCCTGTCGCCCATGATCACCGAACGCAAGACCTGGGCCTCGACTCATCCTGAAACGATCAGTAAGGCAGCGTCGGCTGGCCACCTCCCGCGGCGTAGACGGGCCGCCACAGCCCTCGCGAACGCTCCGGTCCCGGACGGACGGTGACACCGGCGCCGCCGCTGGCCGAGGCAGACCTGTCTGTCGAGGGCACCGCCTGCTCCGCGTCACCATCCTGCTGCGCCTGCGCAAGCGGATCGACGACGCCACCCGGCACCGTCGTCCACGTCATCGCCACCGACCTCGTCGTACCGCTCGATCTGCCCGCCTGGTGCCCCATGACTGGCCATACCTACCTCGGCCCGATCCCTGGCAGGCAGCCGGTGTACGCCTACGGCTCACCCCCGGTGCCCGCACCACCCGCCCTGACGCGCCTGGGGTGAACCCGGCCCGGGAACGGAAGGGTTTCACACCCCGGAGGAGACCTGCGCCTTCTCCTTGCCGCCTTCTCCCCCGGCCGCGGCGAGCCGCTTGTTGCGGCGCACGGAGGACCAGAAGGAGGCGCCGATGAGGACGACACCGATCATGCCGGTGATGAACTCGTTGATCTCGTACTGGACGGTGACCAGGAGGACGATCGCCAGGGCGCCGATCGCGTAGTGGGCGCCATGCTCCAGGTAGACGTAGTCGTCCAGGGTGCCCTCACGGACCAGGTACACGGTCAGCGACCGGACGTACATGGCACCGATGCCGAGGCCGAGGGCCATCAGGACGATGTCGTTGGTGATGGCGAAGGCGCCGATGACGCCGTCGAAGGAGAACGACGCGTCCAGGACCTCCAGGTAGAGGAACATGAAGAATGCGGCCTTGCCGGCCAGCTCGACCGCCGACTTGGGCTTGCCCGCTCGCTCGGCCTGTTCCTCGGCCTCGTGCTCGCGTTCCTCCTCTTCCTCGAGCTTGTCCTCGAAGAAGCCGGAGAGGCCGCCGACGACCAGATAGGTGATCAGACCGGCGATGCCGGAGAGCAGGACCGTCTCCGCCTTGTCGGCGTGGGTGCCGCCGTGCTGGTGGGCGTGGGCACCGAAGGTGATCGCGGAGACCAGCAGCACGATCAGGGCGATGCAGACCGACAGCATGTCGACCTTGCCCAGCTTGGCCAGCGGGCGCTCCAGCCAGCCCAGCCACTTGATCTCCCGGTCCTCGAAGATGAAGTCAAGGAAGATCATCAGGAGGAACATGCCACCGAAGGCGGCGATCGACGGATGCGCGTCGGTCACCAGCTCCTGGTAGCGGTCCTTGTCGGTGAGGGCGAGGTCGACGGCCTCGATCGGGCCGAGGGACGCGCTGACGGCGACGATGACGACCGGGAAGACCAGGCGCATGCCGAAGACGGCGATCAGGATGCCGATGGTGAGGAAGATCTTCTGCCAGAAGGCATTCATCTTCTTCAGGATCCCGGCGTTGACCACCGCGTTGTCGAAGGACAGCGAGATCTCCAGGACGGACAGGATCGCCACGACGCCGAAGGCGGCCCACCCCCCGTAGAAGATCGCGGCCACCAGGCCGAGCGCGGTGACCGCGAACGACCACCCGAAGGTCTTGAGAACCACGGGTCAGCTCACCGTGCCTTCGGGGAGGAGGGCGATGCCGTCGTCGTCGGCGTGCAGGATGTCGCCGGGGCGGAAGGTGACGCCGCCGAAGGTGAGGGGGACGTCGACGGCTCCGGCGGAGTCCTTGGCGCTCTTGCGCGGGATGGTGCCCAGCGCCTTGATGCCGAGCCGGAGTCCGGCGAGTGTGGCGCTGTCACGGACGGCGCCGTGCAGGACGAGGCCGGCCCAGCCGTTGTCCTGGGCGGCGCCGGCGATAAGGTCGCCGACCAGGGCGGTGCGCAGGGAGCCCCCGCCGTCGACGACGAGGACGGCGCCTTCCCCGGGAGTGCGCAGCAGGTCGCGCAGGAGCCCGTTGTCCTCGTGGCAGGAGACGGTGCGGACGGGTCCTGCGAAGCCTCGGTGGGCGCCGAACTGGCGGAACTGCAGGTCGCAGACGCGTAGTTCGGTGCCGTACCGGTCGACGAGGTCGGCGGTGGGGACGGGGGTGACCATCATGTGCTCCTTCTTCGCTGGGTGGCTGCCGCGCTCGCGGCTCATCCGGCCGTCAGGGGGATGGGGGTGCGAGTGCGGCAGCCTGCTCGGGGGTGAGGGGACGGGTGGTGCGTCCGCGCAGGAGGAGGTGCAGCTTGGCGGTCTCCTCCAGTTCCTCGATGGCGTCGGCGGCCTGCTCCATGGACGCGCCGGCGATGACGGGCCCGTGGTTGGCGAGGAGGACGGCGTGGTGGGTGCGCGCCGTCCGCTCGGCGAGCGGTTTCAGGGCGCTGTCGCCGGGGGCGTGGTAGGGGAGGAGGGGGAGGGTGCCGACGCGCATGGCGTAGTACGCGGTGAGCGGGGGTAGCGCGTCGGCGGGGTCCACGTCGGCGAGGCAGGAGACGGCGGCGGCGTGGGTGGAGTGCAGGTGGACGACCGCGTGGGCGCCGGGCCGGGCGCGGTAGAAGGCGGCGTGCAGGAACGCCTCCTTGGTGGGCCGGGGTCCGTCGAGGTGCTTGCCGTGCAGGTCGGTGCGCGACAGGTCGGTCTCCTCGACCGTGCCGAGGCTGGAGCCGGTGGGCGTGAGCAGCAGGCTGCCGTCGGCCAGGCGGACGGACAGGTTGCCGGTGGAGCCGTGGGTCAGACCGCGCGTGAAAAGGGAGCGGGCGGTGCGGACGATGAGCGTGCGAGCCGCCGACTCGTCGGTGTAGGCGGTCACTTGGTCTCCTCGACCGGGGCCGCGAGGGCGCGGGTGAACAGGTCGGGTGCGCCGAAGTTGCCGGACTTGAGCATGAGGGCGAGGTCGCCGTGCTGGGTGGTGGCATAAGTCCAGGGCACACCGGGGTCGGCCTCCTCGCCGACCAGGACCGCACGGACGCCGAGGGCCGTGGTGACGGCGCCGGACGTCTCCCCGCCGGCGACGAGGAGTCGGCGTACGCCGCGCTCGACGAGGTGGGAGGCAAGGGCGCCGAGGAGTTCCTCGACCTGCGCGGCTGCTTCCGTGACGCCCAACTGGGCCTGTACGGCCGACAGTTCCTCGGGTGAGGCGGAGGCGTAGATCAGGACGGGCAGTTCGGGGTCCTGCTGGTCGTACCAGGCCAGTGCCTCGCCGGTGACGTCGCGGCCGGTGGCGGCGGCGAGGACGTCGAGGTGGAAGGAGGGCAGGCCGGCGGCGTAGAACTGGGCGATCTGCTCCAGGGTACGGGCGGAGCAGCTGCCGGCCAGGACGGCGGCCCGTCCCTGGGACGGCGTCGGTTCGGCGACGGACGGACCGGTGGCGGGGTAGGCGTGCCCGAGTCCTTCGGCGAGGCCCGCTGCCCCGGCGACGACCGGCAGTTCGAGGGCGGCGGCGCCGAGCACGGCGAGGTCGTCGTCGGTGAGGGCGTCGGCGACGACGTGCCGGACGCCGGCCTGCTGGTGGGCGGTCACGGCGTCGCGGACGGCCTCGACCCCGCGCCGCACGGTGGCCCAGTCGACCAGGCCCACCGGGTGGCGGGTCTGTGCGGACAGCAGACGCACCAGGGCGGAGTCCGTCATGGGGTTGAGGGGGTGGTGGCGCAGCGGCGAGTCGGACAGCAGCTGGTCGTGGACGAACAGGTGGCCCTGGTAGACGGTGCGGCCGTTGGGCGGGGAGGCGGGGCAGTGCAGGGTGACGGCGCCGCCGGCGGAGTCCAGGAGGGCGTCGGTGACGGGGCCGATGTTGCCCTGGGGCGTGGAGTCGAAGGTGGAGCAGTACTTGAAGTACACCTGCGCGGCGCCCTTGGACCACAGCCAGCGCTGGGCGGCGAGGGAGTCGGCGACGGCCTCGTCGGCAGGCGTCGAACGCGACTTGAGGGCGACCACGGCGGCATCGCAGTCGGCCGGGAGCGCGGTGGTGTCGTCCGGGGTGCCGAAGACCAGGGCGGTGCGCAGGCCGGCACGCCGGAAGGCCGCGGCGACATCGGTGCCGCCGGTGAAGTCGTCGGCTATGCAGCCGATGCGCAGGGTCATGGTCGTGGTCTCTCCTCAGGCGCGCGGGCGGAGCAGGGGGCCGGGGCGGGCGGCGGAGTCACCCGCCCCGGAGTGGACGGTCAGTGCTGGCCGGCGCCGATGGCCTTGATGACGGCGGCGGTGAACTCGGTGGTGGAGGCGGAGCCGCCGAGGTCGCGGGTGGAGGTGCCGGCGGCGATCGCGTCGGCCACGCCCTTCTCGATGATCTCGGCGACGGTGGCGAGCTTCTCGTCGCCGTGCTTGGCGGCGAGCCACTCGAAGAGCATGGCGCCGGAAAGGATCATCGCGACCGGGTTGGCGACGTTCTGCCCGGCGATGTCCGGGGCGGAGCCGTGGGACGCCTGGGCCATGGCGGTGGTGGCGGACGAGTTGATGGACGGGGCGGTGCCGAGCGAGCCGGAGATCTCGCCGGCCAGGTCGGAGAGGATGTCGCCGAACATGTTCTCGGTGACGATGACGTCGAAGTCCTGGGCGCGGCGCACCAGGTGGACGGTCATGGCGTCGATGTGGAAGTCGTCCACGGCGACGTCCGGGTAGTCCTTCGCCACTTCCTGGCACACCGTGCGGAACAGGCCGGTGGTGAGCTTGAGGACGTTGGCCTTGTGGACGATCGTGAGCTTCTTGCGGCGCGAGCGGGCCAGGTCGAAGGCGACGCGGGCGACGCGCTCGGTGGCCTCGCGGGTGATGATGCCCAGCATGATCGCGGTGTCCGGGGTGGGCATGAACTCGCCGGTGCCCGCGTAGGTGTTGCGGTCGGCGTAGAAGCCCTCGGTGTTCTCGCGGACGATGACCAGGTCGGCGTTGTCGCAGACGGCCTTCGCGCCGGGGAAGGACTTGGCGGGGCGGATGTTGGCGAAGAGCTGGAAGTGCTTGCGCAGGGTGCCCGAGGGATTGAGGGCGGACTTGTGCGGCTCGGGGTAGCTCACGGAGTCGTGCGGGCCGAGGTACCAGCCGTCCAGCCCGGCGAGGGCGTCCTTGGTCTCCTCGGGGACCGGGGTGCCGTGCGTCTCGATGGCGGAGGCGCCCAGCGGCAGGGTCACCCAGTCGACCTGGACGCCGGCGGCCTGCGCGGCGGCGGTGGCGATCTCGACGGAGGAGGGGACGATCTCGGGGCCGATGCCGTCGCCCTCGAGGACGCCGAGGCGGTAGGTCTTGCTGCTCATGGTGCGGGTTCCTCTCAGAACAGGGGGGTGGGGCGGGTCAGGAAAGTGCTGTCGCGGCGTCGGTGAGCGCGGTCCAGGAGCGGGCGGCGGCCTTGGTGCTGTCGCCGTCCTGGGTGTGCTCCAGGGTCAGCCAGCCGGTGAAGCCGCCCGCGCGCAGCGCGGTGAGCAGGGCGGGGAGCCGGGGGTCACCGATGGTCAGGGGGCCGCGGCCGGCGGGGGCGGCGAGCTGCAGACAGCCGGTGACGGCGGCGTGCTCGGTGACGGCCTGGACCGCGTCGACGCCTTCGGCGTCGAGGTGGTGGGTGTCCAGCACCAGTCCGGCCGGAGTGTCGAGGGAGTCGATGACGGCGAGGGCTTCGCCGGGGGTGTGCCACAACGAGGTGGTGGCGCGTGACTGGGGTTCCAGCAGCAGGCGGCTGCCGCGCGCGGCGGCCTCCTCGGCCAGTCGCTCCACGGCCCGTTCGGCCCACAGCCGCTGCATGTCCGCCAGCCCGGGCAGGAAGGTGCCCCGGGTCTGGCCGAGGGTGACCGGCACCCCGAGAGCACCTGCGAGACGGGCCGCACCCAGCAGACGGGACAAGGCGTGGCGGCGGACGTCGGGGGAGGCGTCGGTCAGCGTCAGCCGGTCCTGGGCCGCGACCGGCCCGGTACCGACGCCCAGGACCTTCAGACCGGCGGCCTCGACGGTCCCGGCCAGGGCCTCGGCGTCCCGGGCGCCGACCTCGCGGACCTGTACCTCCACACCGTCGTAGCCCAGTTCGGCCAGTTGGCGGGCGGCCTCGGCGAGCGGCGCCGAGTGGCCGAGCGGCATGGGGGCGAGACAGTCGTCACCGGAGACGGTGTAGGCCAGCGGCCACGGCAGCCCCGTGCTCATGACGCGACCACCGGTGCTTCCGCCGGGGCGAGCAGGCCGCGCAGTTCGCGCGCGGCGGCGCCCGCGCCGTCCAGCACCGGCACGCCCAGCAGGTCGGCCAGGGCGTCGCGGGCCGGGGTGAGCGAGTACTGCGCCAGCAGCACCGCGTCGGCGTCGGCACCCCCGGCTGCGCGCAGGGCGTCCGCCAGGTGCCGGGCGGCCTCCTCGGGGCGGGCCCCGGCGGCCTCCTCGCTCAGGGCGGTCACGATGTCGACCGGCCGGTCCGGGCGTACGGCCGGGACGAGCGCTTCGAGCTGGGCGACGGCCGCCGGTACGGCAGGCGGCGTCGAGGCGACGACGGCGATACGGCCGTACGGGCCGGCCAGTGCGGCCTTGAACATCGCCTCGTCGGACTTCAGGACGGGCACGTTCCACAGGGTGCGGGCGGTGTCCACGACTTCGCCGTAGGAGGAGCAGGTCAGCAGCAGGGCCTGGGCGCCGCCGTCCACCACGTGGCCGATCAGGCGCAGCATCCGCCGGCGCAGCGCACCGGTGAGTCCGCCGGCGCAGCGGGCGTCGTCCAGGAGACGGTCGTCCAGCACGTTCCAGACCGTGGCCTGCGGGAACTCCCGCGCGAACGCCTCTTCGGCGATGCGGTGAGCGGCCGGCACGGCGTGGATCATGGCGACCAGAGGCTGGGGTTCGATCACCGGGGTTCTTACCTCTTCCGGTAGGCGGGGACCGGCAAGGGTCCCGACCGCGGGCCTGCCTCCGGCCGACGTGGGACATGTTTCCCGACGGCGGGGGCGCGGGCCCGAGATGGGGGACGGCGGCGTGGTGTCGCGGTGCCGTGCCGTCACTGTAGGCCGAACCGGTCAACCGGTCAACCGGTTGTGTCGACGGGGAGCCCGCAGGCGCCGGTACCGGCCCGGCTGCCCGCGGTCTCCCGCTACGCCTCGCGCTGTTCGAGCGCCTTCATCAGGCGGCGGGAGGCACCCTCCATGTGCCGCGCCATCGCCGTGCGGGCGGCCTCGGCGTCGCCCTTCGCGACCGCCTCATAGATCGGCACGTGGTCGGCGTAGGCGACCTCGCGGGACCGCACGGCGCCCGTGCGCTCGACCCAGCCGCGCTGGATCATCGCGCGCATGCCCTTGAGCATGTCGCGCAGCACCGTGTTGCCGGCCAGTTCGCCGAGGGCGGCGTGGAAGGCGGTGTCCGCCTCGGGGAACTCCTCGTCCGGGCACTCCCGCATCGCCGTCAGCCGGGCCCGCAGCAGTTCGACGCCCGCCTCGTCGCGCGCCTGCGCGGCCAGGCCGGCGACGATCACCTCCAGCTCGGCGCGGGCCTGCACCATGTCGCGGGCGCCTCGCTCTCCCAGGACGAGCCCCAGCTCGAACAGGCGGTAGAGCACGTCGGAGTCGGTGCCGCGGAAGTACGTCCCGCTGGACTGGCGGATCTCCAGCAGGCCGAGGAACCCGAGCGACTTGATCGCCTCCCGCACCGTGGGCCGGTTCACACCGAGCATCTCGGTGAGCTGCCGTTCGGAGGGGATACGGTCGCCGGGCTGGACCTCGCCGGACATCAGGTAGTCGATCAGGCGACGGGAGACCTCCGCGGCCAGCGGCTCACGCGGCTCGACCGTGATCCTGGCGAGTTCGGCCATCGATTTCCTCACTTCGGTATTGACGCGATGGCCGGATTCTAGTTACCTACCGGCAATCCGGTAAACCGGTTGTCCGGAAGTGGCGAGCCGATCCGCCGTCCGTGAGCGACCGGGTGTCCCGGTAGTCCCAGCCATGCCAGGCGCACTGATCACATCCCCATCGGGCCATCGCCCGCCGCGACCATGCGCTCGCCGAACCGCCGTACAGGAGCCCGCAGCCCCCGTGACCGATCCGACGCACGAGCCGAGCAAGGCACCGCGTGCGCTGCCGGTCGCCGCCTGAACCGACCCGCACCGACACCACGCGCCGTCCTGCGCCGCCGTCCGACCGGCGGCCCTCAGTCCTGCCCCAAGGAGCAACGATGCTCGCCGTCCTCGGCTTCGCCACTCTGGGCAGCTTCATGCTGCTCGTGATGCGGAAACACCTCTCCGCGTTCACCGCCATCATGCTCACCCCGATCGTCGCCGCCGTCATCGCGGGCAAGGGCACGAAGCTCGGCGACATGATCATGAATGGCCTGGACACGGTCGCGCCCACCGCGGCGCTGCTGCTGTTCGCCGTCCTCTACTTCGGCCTGATGATGGAGGTCAAACTCTTCGAGCCGATCGTCCAGGCCATCGTCCGCGCCTCCAAGGGCGACCCGGTCCGCATCGTCGTCGGCACCGCCGTCCTCTCCCTGCTGGTCGCACTCGACGGCGACGGCACCACCAGCTACATGATCGTCTGCTCCGCGTTCCTGCCCATCTACCGGCGCCTGGGCATGAACCCCCTCATCCTTGCCACACTGGCGGCCATGGCGCTGGGCACCATCTCCGGCACCACCCCCTGGGGCGGCGCCGCCACCCGCGGCATCAGCGTCCTGCACCTGAGCGCCACCGAGTACTTCGTCCACATGATCGGCCCCATGGCCCTCACCAGCCTGGCCATCGTCGCCGTCGCCTACTGGCTCGGCCTGCGCGAGCGCCACAAGATCGACGGCGAGAAGCTCGCCGCCTACAAGCTGGAGATCGCCTCCGGCGAGGCGTTCGAGCCGGTCAAGGCGGACTGGCGCATGTGGTTCAACGCCGCCCTCACCCTGCTCCTGATGGTCCTGCTCATCATGGAGGTCGCCGATCTCCTCGTGTTGTTCATGGTGGCGTTCGTCATCGCCCTGCTCGTCAACATCCGTGCCATCGGTGACCAGCAGGAACTCATCAAGCGCCAGGCCGCCAACGCCGTGCCGGTGATGATCCTCGTCCTGGCCGCCGGCGTCTTCACCGGCATCATGACCGACTCCGGAATGATCAAGGCGATGGCCGACGCGGCCCTCTCCATCGTCCCCGAGGGCTGGGGCGACATCATCCCGCTGTTCACCGCGATCCTGGCCCTGCCGCTCGGCTTCTTCATGTCGAACGACGGCTACTGGTTCGGTGTCGTCCCCGTGCTCGCGGAGTCCGCCGCGCACTACGGCATCCCCGCCAACGAGATCGCCCGGGCCGGCGCCATCGGTCAGATCCTCCACATGATGGGCCCCACCAGCGCGCCCCTGTGGGTCCTCCTCGGACTGGTCAAGGCCGAGCTGGGCGACTTCCAGAGGCACGCCCTGCGCTGGGGTGTCCTCGTCTCCGTCGCGTACATCCTCTTCGCCGTCGTCACCGGCGCCATCAGCGTCACCTGAGCCGCACACTGTGCCTCGCAGTTCTCCTCGTGCCCGGTGGGCCGCACCCCGTATCGGTGCGGTCCACCGGGTTCGTGCCGTGCCGGTGCGGGGGCCCGACGGTTCGTCGCCCCGGCACCCGGCGTCAGACGACCGTGATGGCGCCGGTCATCACGGCGAAGGCGATGTAGGCGAGCGAGACGGGAACGCCCCAGCGCAGCGCCGTCTTCTGGAAGTCACCGAGGTCCGCCTTGACCAGCCCGAGCAGCACCCACAGGGGCGCGGAAGTGGGGCCCATGCTGTGGAGGATCTGGCCGATGGCGCCGGCCCGGGCGATCTCGTTGGCGTGGATGCCGTAGTGACCCGCCGATTCGGCCAGCACGGGGACGACGCCGAACCAGTAGGCGTCGTTCGACATGAAGAAGCCGAGTGGGAGCGCGAGGAGGGCGGTGAAGAGGGGCACCATAGTGCCCCAGCCGTCCGGGACGATGGCGAGGGCCGCATCCGCCATCGCCTTGATCATTCCGGCGTCCGTCATGATGCCGGTGAAGATGCCGGCGGCCAGGACGAGCATCATCACCGGGACGGCGTTGGCGGCCTGGCGCTTGATCAGCTCCTGCTGGTCGGCGATGGAGCGGACGTTGACGAGCAGGGCGACGGCGAACGCCACCATGAAGAGCACCACGAGGTCGGCGACCTCGAGTATGAGGAGCACCATCAGCAGCAGGGTGAGCGCCGCGTTGAACCACATGCGCCAGTCGGCCTTCACTGTGGGGATGGCCTCGCCGGAGGCGATCTCCAGCTTGTAGGCGGCGAGCTTCTCGCCGTCGATCTTGTGGCGCTCGCGCAGGCCGAGCCAGTAGGCGACGGCGACGATGGCCAGGCTGGTGAGGGCCATGGGGCCGATCATGTGGACGAAGTACTCGCCCGCGTCCAGGTGCAGGGCGCTGATGCCGCGGGTGGCGGCGCCGCCCCAGGGGGTGGTGCCGGAGATGGTGCCCAGCGCCATGGCCGCCAGTGTGGCAAGGATGAGGGGGTTCATGCCCAGGCGCCGGTAGATGGGCAGGAACGCGGAGCAGACGATCATGTAGCTGGTGGTGCCGTCGCCGTCGAGTGCGACCAGCAGGGAGAGGACGGCGGTGCCGACGACGATGCGGACCGGGTCGCCCTTGGAGGCGCGGATGATGAGGGCCGAAATCGGGTCGAAGAGCTTCGCCTCCATCATCAGGCCGAAGTAGAGGACGGCGAACAGCAGCAGCGCCGCGGTCGAGGCCACGGTGTCCAGGCCGTTCATGATCATGTCGCCGAGTTGGGTGCCCTTGCCCGCGATGAGGGCAGCGACGATCGGGGTGAGCATGATGGCGGTGAACGCGGAGAGGTGTTTCCGCATCACGAGCAGCATGAAGCTGCCCAGAGTGGCGAAGCCGAGGACGGCGAGCATCGTTGCTCCTTGGGGCAGGGTGAGGCCGCCGCCGGGGAGGCGGCCGTGGTGCGATCAGCGGGCGGAAGCGGACCCCGCCGCGCCCGTGGGTCTTCTCGGGCGCGGACTGCGACGCGGCTCGCGGGGTCGCGGTGACCGGTGCCTCGGTGTCACGGCGGAATGCACGCCGGGAGGACTGTCACCTCTCACGCGAGGAGGCTCGGTACCTGGTCGGAGGCGGTGCGTGCACGAGGGCGGATCCCAGGGGCGCTCGGGGGTCCGCACCGGGCACGACCGGTGACGAGGCACCGGTTTACCGGTTAGCCGGTACACAACTAGAGTCCCGGCTGATCGTCAAGAGCCGCGCCGAGGAAAAGCGTCTTGCGCCGGAGCGGCGATGGCTGCCGCCGGCGGCGGCGAACTCACCAGCCGTAGAGCGCCGCCGGGTTGTCGACGAGGACCTGCCGCAGGTGAGACGCGTCGAGGTGCGCGCACAGACGGGTCAGGGAGAGGCCGTCGTCCACGGACAGGAAGGGCTCGACACGCTCGGGGTGCCGAGTGGCGGGGGAGCCGCCGGTGTGCGGCCAGTCGGAGCCCCACAGGGTCCGGTCGGCGCGCGTGCCGAGAAGGGCTTCGAGGGCCGGCCCGAGATCGTCGTAGCTCCCGCCGGCGGCGGCACGGTACGGGGCGGACAGTTTCACCCAGACGCGACCGGTTTCCAGCAGCCGGCACGTACGCGCCAGGCTGTCGGTCTCGGTGTCGGTGTCGGTACCGGTGGAGGGCTTGATGCCGGCGAAATGGTCGAGGACCACCGGGACGGGAAGCCGGGGAAGCAGGTCGTCGACAGCGGCCAGGGCGGCGGCGTCCAGGTGCAGGTCCAGGTGCCAGCCGAAGGCCGCGATCGTCCGTGCCGTGGTGCGGATGCGCTCGCGCGCCCGTTCCAGGTCGTTGGAGGCGTTCGCGCCGAGGTTGACACGGACTCCGCGCACGCCGGCCCGGTCCATGGCCCGCAGTTCCCGGTGGTCGGCGCCGGGGTCGATGACCGCGACGCCGCGCGCCGACTCACCCAGCGTGCGCAGGCCGTCCAGGAGCCGGGTGTTGTCGGTGCCGTACGGGCTGGGCTGGACCAGCACGGTCCGGGTGATCCCCAGGTGGCGGTGCAGGGCACGCAGGTCGGCGGGGAGGGCGTCGGGCGGGAGGTAGCCGCGGTCGGCCGCGTACGGGTGCCGGTCGGCGGGGCCGAAGACGTGCACGTGGGTGTCGCAGGCGTGGTCGGGGAGGTCCGGTCCCGGACTGTGCCGGGTGCCGAGGACCTCGACGGTGCGGGCTTCGGACGGTGGTGCGGACACGCTGGCTCCTCGCGTGAGCTGGGGGTTACGCGGCGAATGTGCCGCGTTCGGACAGTACTCCCAGCCATCTTTTGGTACAACGCTCTTTCAAAAAACCAACAGATGTGCTTAACGTATCCGCAGCAGGGACCTGCCGGGGCGCGGCAAGTCCACTGCTCATCTCGGCGATCACTCGCCACGGACGGCCCGGACAGCCGCGTCACCCGTCCGGGGCCGGCCGTCTCCTCCCCGAGCCGCTGTAAGGACGCACCATGTCCGACCTCGCACGCTCCGCGACACCGGCGGAGCACAAGCCACCAGGCGTACCTGGCCGGCGAGAGCGCGACTCCGACGGCTTTCCGTCGGACGACCGCACCCCCACCCTGTGGCACCGGTGCATGGACCGGGACATCGGCATCGTGCCGCTGCCGGTGTTCGTGGTGCTCGCGGCGCTGATCGCCGCCTTGGCCGCCACCGGTCACATCACTGGTGAACTCGCCGTGGTCATCGGGATCATGGTGGTCTTCGCCTTCGCCTTGGCCGAGATCGGCAAGCGGGTTCCCGTCCTGCGTTCGGTCGGCGGAGCCGCGATCTTCGTGACGTTGGTGCCGTCCTGGCTCGCCCATCAGGGGTGGATCCCGAAGGCCGCCGTGGAGTCGATCGGAGGGTTCTTCACCGATACGAAGGTCCTGAGCCTGTTCATCGCCTTCGTCATCGTCGGCAGCATCATGAGCATGGACCGCACGGTGCTGGTCCGGGGCTTCGCGAGGATCTTCGTTCCGCTGCTGGCGGGCAGCGTGGTCGCTCTCGTGGTGGGTACCGCCGTCGGCACCGCCGCCGGCCTCGGTCTCAAGCACACGGTCTTCTTCGTCGTCGTACCGATCATGGCCGGTGGCGTCGGCGAGGGCGCCATCCCGCTGACCATCGGTTACGCCGGTGTCCTCGGCGCCGCGCAGGGCGAACTCCTCGCCCGTGTGCTGCCCGCCATCTTCGTCGGCAATCTGACCGCCGTCCTGCTCGCCGGGCTCCTGAGCCAGGTGTGCCGCAGGCGTCCGGACCTGACCGGCAACGGACGCCTGGACGCCGGCGAGGGCCCCGATCTGCTGGAGGCCGCCGAGTCCGGTCCGGGTGAGCGCACGTCGGTGACCGCGCAGCAGGTCGCGGCGGCGGGCATCACCGCCGTCACCCTCTACCTGGCCGGCGTCCTCGCCCACAGCCTGCTCGGCTGGCCGGCCCCGGTCGTGATGCTGGTGCTCGCGGTGATCCTCAAGGTCGCCCACGGCGTCACCCCGCGCCTCCAGTACGGTTCGCGGTTCGTCTACGACTTCTGCCTGGCCGCCATGGCCTTTCCGATGCTGTTCACCTTCAGTGCCACCCAGACACCGTGGGAGACCCTGGTCGAGGGATTCTCCCCGGCCCCACTGGTGACCTGCGTACTCACGGTGTGCGCCATGGTCGGCACCGGATTCCTCGACGCCCGCAAGGTGGGTCTCCACCCCGCCGAGACCGCCCTCGTCACGGCCACGCACAGCGGCATGGGCGGCGCGGGCGACATCGCCATCCTGACCGCGGCCGACCGCATGCGGCTGATGCCCTTCGCCCAGATCGCCACCCGCATCGGCGGCGGCATCACCGTGACCCTGGCCCTCGTGGCCGCGCACACCTTCGGCCTGTGACCGGTCCCCTCCCCTCCACTCCCCACTGAAAGGCCCCCGTGAACATCCTCGTCCTACCCGGCGACGGCATCGGTCCCGAGATCACCGCGGCCACCCTCGACGTGCTCGGCGCCGCCGACAAGAAACTCGGCCTCGCCCTGACCTACGAGACCCACGACATCGGCTTCGCGTCCCTCGCCGCCTCGGGCTCGACCCTCCCGGACGCCGTACTGGAACGCGTTCCGCAGGCCGACGGCGTACTGCTCGGTCCGGTCTCACACCTCGACTACCCGCCGCGCCCCGAGGGCGGCATCAACCCCTCGGCCGAACTGCGCACCGCCTTCAAGCTCTACGCCAACATCCGCCCCTGCCGCTCCCACCCCGACCTGAGCATCCTGCGCGATCCGATGGACCTGGTCATCGTCCGGGAGAACACCGAGGGCTTCTACTCCGACCGCAACATGTACGCGGGCGCCGGTGAGTTCATGCCCGACGAGGACTCGGCTTTCTCGATCCGCAAGGTCACCGCGACGGCCAGCGAGCGGGTCGCCCGGACCGCGTTCGAACTGGCCCGCGCCCGCCGCAAGAAGGTGACGGCCGTCCACAAGGCCAACGTGGTCAAGCTGTCGGACGGACTGTTCCTGCGCGAGGTGCGCAAGGTGGCCGAGGAGTTCCCCGACGTCGAACTGGAAGAGCTGATCGTGGACGCCACCGCCGCGCTCCTCATCCGCAGCCCGCAGCGGTTCGACGTCGTCGTCACCACCAACATGTTCGGCGACATCCTCTCCGACGAGGCCTCCGAACTCTCCGGCAGCCTGGGCCTCGGCGGCTCCGTGAACGCCTCCGACACCCTGTGCGTGGCCCAGGCCCAGCACGGATCCGCCCCCGACATCGCCGGTCAGGGCGTCGCCAACCCCACGTCCCTGATCCTGTCCGCCGCGATGCTGCTGGACTGGCGTGGCCGGCGCGACGGCGACGACCGGCTCACGCGGGCCGCCGCCCTGATCACCGACGCGGTCGGCACCGTCCTGGACAACCCCGCCACCCGCACCCGCGACATCGGCGGCAGCCTCGGCACCGCCGACTTCGCCGCCGAGATCGTCCGCACCATCGCGCACACCGGAGAAACCTCCCGATGATCGTTTCCAGCAACCCGGCCACCGGCACCGAACTCGCCCGCCACACCACGCATTCGCCGCAGGAGGTGGACGGCTTCCTCGACGCGGCGGTCTCGGCCCAGGCCGCCTGGCGCCGACGCGACGTCACCGACCGCACCCCCCTGCTGCGGGAGATGGCCCGCGTCCTGCGCGAGGGCAAGGAGGAGTACGCCGCCCTCATCACCGCCGAGATGGGCAAGCCCGTCACCGAGGCGCGCGCCGAGATCGAGAAGTGCGCCATGACCTGCGAGTACTACGCCGAGCACGCCCCGGCCCAGCTCGCCGACCGGCCGGTCGCCTCCAACGCCACCGAGAGCGCCGTCGTCTACGACCCCCTCGGCGTCGTCCTCGCCGTCATGCCGTGGAACTACCCCTTCTGGCAGTTCTTCCGCTTCGCCGCCCCCGCCCTCGCCGCCGGCAACGGCACCCTCCTCAAGCACGCCAACAACGTCCCGCAGTGCGCCCTCGCCGTCGAGGAGGTCGTCCGCAAGGCCGGTGCCCCCGAGGGCCTGTGCCACACCCTGCTCATCGAGGTCGACCAAGTCGCCGGAATCATCGCCGACCCGCGCGTCGCGGCGGTCACCCTCACCGGGTCCACCGAGGTCGGTGCGATCGTCGCCGCCCAGGCCGCGGCCGTGCTGAAGAAGCAGGTCCTCGAACTCGGCGGCTCCGACCCGTTCATCGTGCTCGCCGACGCGGACATCGCGACCGCCGCCGCCACCGCCGTCAAGGCCCGGTACGTCAACGTCGGCCAGTCCTGCGTCAACGCCAAGCGGTTCATCGTCGAGGAGGCCGTGGCCGACGCGTTCGTCGCCGCCTTCACGGCCGCCGCCGCGGAACTGAAGGTCGGCGACCCCTCCGACCCCGAGACGGCGATCGGCCCGATGGCCCGCGCCGATCTCCGCGACACCCTGCACGACCAGGTCCGTCGCACCGTCGACGCCGGCGCTGTTCTCGTCCTCGGCGGCGAGGTCCCTGACGGCCCGGGCTGCTACTACCCGCCCACCGTCCTCGACCACGTCCGCCCCGGCATGGCCGCCTTCGACGAGGAGACCTTCGGCCCGGTCGCCGCCATTACCCGCGTCGCCGACGCCGACGAGGCGATCACGCTGGCCAACCGGACCGAGTACGGCCTCGGCGCCGCTCTGTGGACCACCGACCTGGAGCGCGCCCGCCGGCTCACCCGCGTCATCGACGCCGGTGCCGTCTTCGTCAACGGCATGGTTGCCTCCGACCCTCGGCTGCCCTTCGGCGGTATCAAGAAGTCCGGCTACGGCCGCGAACTCGGCGTCGAGGGCATTCGCGAGTTCACCAACACCAAGACCGTCTGGATCGGCCCCGCCGCCTGACCACCCCCACCCGGAGTGACACCGTGCACGACCACCCATGCGACCAGCCCTGCTTCAGCTCCTTCCCGCCCGCCGTGCTGCGACCGGCCGAACTGACCGCTTTCAGCCGCGGTGGCGGCGCCCGAACGATCCCCTTGGTGACCAAGGCGACCGGAGCCGAGGTCTTCCTCACCGGACAGACCCTCTTCGACGGCGGCGCGGGCATCGCCCTGCACACCCACAACTGCCCCGAGAGCGTCACCATCCTCGAGGGCGACGCCATCGTGGAGATCGACGGCACCGAACACCACGTCACCCGCTTCGACACCACCTACGTCCCCGCCGGCATGCCCCACCGGTTCCGCAACGCCTCCGCCACCGAGCCGATGCGCATCCTGTGGATCTACGCGTCGGTCGACGCCACCCGCACCATCGTCGAGACGGGTGTCACGGCGCGGGTCGACGCCGAGCACGACAAGGCCGCCGCCGCAGGCCGCGACTGACACCGGGAAGAAGCATCACTTGATCACCGAAATCGCGCAGATCGAGATCCATCCGGGCCAGGAGCAGGAGTTCGAGGAGGCCGTCGCCAAAGCTCTTCCCCACTTCCTCGCGGCCGACGGCTGCGACGGAGTCGACCTGCACCGCAGTGTCGAACATCCCTCACGCTACCGGCTGATGGTCCGGTGGGAGACGGTCGAGCACCACACCGTCACCTTCCGCGCCTCCGAGGGCTTCGCCCGCTGGCGGGCCCTGGCCGGACCGCACTTCGCGGCTCCGCCGCAGGTCGAACACGTATACTCCGTCCTCGCACCATGACGTCGGCGGCCGGGACCGCACAGCCTGTCCCGGCCGGCCCCGGCACTCTCGCGGAGGCACAGACGATGACCCCGCCCACCACGCGGAACGGGACGTCCCGGCCGGACGAAGTGGCCGCGCCCACCCCGCTGACGCGCCGAACGGCCGCACGCATCGCGGAGCACATCGCGGCGGAAGGACTGGCCGTCGGCACCCGCCTGGTCGAGCGCACGCTCGCGGACCAGCTGAAGGTCTCCCGCTCACCCGTGCGCCAGGCCCTGCGCCTGCTGGCGGAGGAAGGTGCCGTGGCCCCGGCCGAACGCGGTGGCTACACCGTCGCCCTCTCCGGGCCCGCCCTCACCGAGGCGGCAGTGGGCACGCCGACGGAGGACCACGCCGAAGACGCCTACCTGCGCATCGCCGCGGACCGCCTCGACGGGAACCTGCCCGACCGGGTCACCGAGAACGCCCTCGCCCGACGCTACGACCTCACGCCCGGACAACTCGCCCACCTCCTGCGCCGCATCGCCGTCGAAGGCTGGATCGAACGCCTCCCGGGCTACGGCTGGGAGTTCCAGCCCATGCTCACCTCGATGGACGCCTACCAGGACAGCTACCGCTTCCGCCTGACCATCGAACCCGCGGCCGTCCTCGAACCCGGCTTCGTCCTGGACCGCGACGCCCTCGAAACCGTCCGCGCACAACAGCGGCGTCTGGTGGACGGTGACATCCGCACCATCGGGAACGCCCAGCTGTACGACCTCAACAGCCGCTTCCACGAAACCGTGATGGCGTGCAGCCGCAACTCCTTCTTCATCGACGCGCTGCGCCGCGTCGACCGCCTGCGCCGGCTCATGGAATACCGTCGCTCGCTCCAACGCGACCGCGCACTCGTCCGGTGCGCGGAACACGTGGAGATCGCCGACCTGCTGCTGGCCGGCAAGCGCGACGAGGCATCCGCCTACCTGCGTGACCACCTGTCCTCGGTCGGCGTGGAGAAGGCGAGCCGACCGGACGGCTGATCCGCCGGCGGGCGCAGGCGGTCCAGGAGCGAAGCGGCGCCTCGGACGGCGAGGGCGACGGAGGTCAGGGTCGGGTTTTGCAGGCGGTGGCGGTCGGGATGACGTTGTTGCCCGCGACCCACAGGCCCCGGGTGCCCCAGACGCGGCCGTGGCTGTCGCAGACGCTGGTGCCGTCGTCGGCGGGACCCATGCGCGTGGTGCCCTGGTAGTACAGCGAGCTGTCGGCGGGCAGGAGGACGGGAGTCGTCCAGGGGGACCCCGAACTGGAAGCGGTTCACCAGCGCGTCTCCCCGGCGAAATACTTCGCCGCCTTCCGCAGGATCTCGCGCTCTTCCTCCAGCTCACGGACCTTCTTGCGCAGAGCGGCGTTCTCCGCCTCCAACGGCGTCGGCGGCTCCGCCGGCACCTCCGCCCGGCGCCCCTGGGGCCGGCTCGCTCCGGCCGCCCGGACCCAGTTCCGCAGGGTCTCGGGGTTGATCCCCAGATCGGCAGCGCCCTGCCTGATCGCTGCCTCGGGCCGCGACCGGTACAGCGCGGCCGCGTCCGCCTTGAACTGAGGCGGATAGTTCTTCATGGCCACGAGATGTCCGTTCTCAGACCCTCAAGATCCAGTGTCTCGTGTGTTCAGGATCAAGGGTCAAGGCCCATTGCTGGCACCGGCGACCGCCGCTTTGTGAACACGGTCTGTGACCGCTGGCGAGCTTGGCTGGAGCGCGTCGCGGTAGCGTCCTGGATCGCCTCGTGGGCCTCTACCAGCACGGGGAGATCCCGGTGCTGGTTCGGTGCTGACTCGAACGCCCGAGATCAGTCGAATCCGCAGGTCCTAGCCCCGGCCGGATGAGTTGTCGTGCCACTCGATGGTGGTGCCGATGAGGGACGCGGTGCCGATGCGCTTGAGGTTGTTCGGGGCTGGTGGAGCGGCTGCGGGCGACGACATCGGCACCGCTTCCTGGGGCGTGACGGGGACGTTTGCGTGTTGCCGCACCGTAGGAATCCGCAGGTCAGGCGCACATGTGGCGGGGCGACATAGTTCGAGGGTCGGCTATGCGCGCGGCCACCATGCCGGCTCAGGGAAAGGCGGTTCAGGGGATCGGTGGGGGTCGAAACGAGTGCCGTCCGGGGGGCGTGGTTCAGGGTGATTTGACGATGCCGTGCTGACTCCCGTGCTGGTTTGGTGCTGACTACGCTCCGTTGAACCCGGGCATCTGGGAACGACCAACTCGGAGGCGTCAAGTGGCAGGTGACCGGACTGAGAGACCGAGTCCGGCCTTGCTGCTCAGCCGACGTCGACCCGGACCTGGCCGGTGCCGGGGCACAGGACGCGGTAGACGGTGCACGGGAGGCGGGACGTGCCGCTGCCGTTGGGGCCGACGAGCCCGATGGTCTCGCCCGGGCGGTCGGGGAGACGCCGCGTACCAGGTGGCGGGCTCCGGCGGTGGGGAGCGGCCCTCGTTCTCGGCGAAGGCGCTGCCGTAGCCGCCGTGGACGAAGTCGGGTTCGGCGTCCAGGATCTTCTCGAACGAAGGTTCCTTCCTCGCCAGTTCGGGGACCGCCCCGTAGTTCCTCTTCCTTGCGTCGCGCCACCGGGCGTCCGGGGGGACGGGAGGCGCGAGCCGACTGCGTGTATCAGGGTAGAGGCGCTCGTGTTCCTGCGGCAGTGGGGCTTCGGCGGTTGTCCTGAATGCGGAGGGGAGGCGGGGACCAGGTGTGCCCCGTGCGGTTCCCGTGGCGGCTCTGGCCGGATAACGTCTGCGGGGATCACTCCCTCATCGGCCAGACTTGTCGCCTCACGCCACATGCGCACCGCTGCTGCGGTGGCCCGTGCCCGGGAGGCCCCTGATGACGTCAGACGTGAGGCCGGACGAGGACGGGGCGGTGACCCCGTCCGGACGGCGGCGACCTCCCGGGGACCGCGTCGCGTTGCGCGGCGACCTGCGGGCCGCCCTGCCCGACGCCGGCGCGGCGGTGGTGGTCACGGCGCTGGTGTTCGCCCTGCTGTGGGCGCGCATGGACTCGGGTGCTTCGGACACCGTCGCGGTCATGCCGTTCATGGACGATCCCGGCACCTACTGGATGTACCTGCTCAGCCAGGCGTTCGGCTGGTCCGCCCTGCTGTGGGCGTGGGGCACGGTCGTGCTCGGTCTGCTGCTGTCGGGGCCGCGCCCCGCCTACCTGCCGGTCTCCCGGCAGGTGCTGGAGCGCTGGCACCGCACCACGAGCCTGACGACCACGGCGCTGATGTTCGCGCACGCGCTGATGTTCGCCGCCGAACTCGTGCGCTACGAGACGGAGGTGGACTGGGCGGAGCGGTTGTGGGTGGCCTTCGCGGACACCTTCGTGCCGGGCTGGTACGACTCCGGGACCGGCCGCATCGCCATCCCGATCGGTCAGGGCGCCCTGTACCTGGCGATCCCGCTGGGGCTGCTGTTCTACGTCCGGCACCGCATCGGGGCGAACACCTGGCGCCGGCTGCACCGGTTCGTGATCGTCGTGTACGTGCTGAGCGTGTGGCACACGCTGCTGTACGGGACCAACGTCTGGTACGGACAGTGGCCGCGCACCGTGCTGTGGCTGCTGCAGCTGCCGGTCGCGGTGCTGTTGTTGCTCCGTCTGCTGCGGCCGGCCCGGCGGGCCGAACGGCTGGGGTCGGCCGGCGGGGGCGCGGCCCGGCCGGGCTGGTGGCTGCGGGCGGCGGGACGGGTCGCCGTCGCGGCCGTCGTCGTCGGGCTCCTCGTCGTGGTGGTGTCCGGCCGCGACGGAGGACGGGACCGTCCGGCCCACCCGCCCGCGACGGCCCCCCACGCCCAGGAGACGGACTGACGGCTCGGTCCGAATAGACGGGACGGAGTCCCGGGATGGGATGATGGCCGACGACAGGGCGACGGCGGAACGAGGAAGCCGGTGTGAATCCGGCGCGGTCCCGCCACTGTGATCGGCGAGCGAGTCCCGACAGGCCACTGCCCGGCAACGGGTGGGAAGGCCGGGACGAGCATCGACCCGGGAGCCAGGAGACTCACGCGGTCGCCTCCTCGACGGACCACCGGGGCGGATCTCCCCGGAGACAGGGACGGCACCGCATGCCCGTAACGCCGACCGGACCGACGACGGACGACAAGAGGCCCGCGACGGCCACCGGCACCGTGCCGTGCCGCATCGTGGTGTGCCGCGACTGCTGCTGCGGCACCCCGAAGGTGACCGGCGTCGACCACGCGGCCCAGACCGAACGCCTGCGTGCCGCAGCACCGGTACGCGTCTCCGACTGCCTCGACGTCTGCGAACACGCCAACGTCATCGTCGTCCAGCCCTCCGCCGAGGGCCGGGCCGCCGGCGCCCGGCCGGTCTGGCTGGGGCTGGTCAACGACCCGGACGCGACAGAGGACATCGTCGCGTGGACCCGCGCAGGCGGTCCTGGGGTGGCGCCCCGGCCGGACATCCTCGACCTGTACGCCATCACGCCGCCGCGACGGCGTACGGCCTCCTGACCGTACGGACGGGGAGCCGGAGGGAGGACGAGAAGCGTGCGCGACGCCCGTGCTTCAACCGCGTCCGTCACCGCCGCCCTGCACGACGTGGCGGGACTCGGCGGCTTCTTCGCCCCGCAGGTCGGCGGACGGGACGACGGCTGGCATCCGGTCGCCCGCTCCTACGCGGCGGGTTTCACCGACCTCGCCGAAGCCGTCGCACGCCGCCACCACACTCCGGAACCGCGCGTCGCCGTCTCCATCGCCCAGCTCGGTCACGCCGCCCGCCTCTGGTCACCGGCCCTGGCCTGCCTCGTCCTGCACGGGATCGTCCCCGACCTGGAGGGACTGCAGCGGGCCGACGACGGACCGGCCCTCCGGGTGCCCCGCCCGGCCGGCTGGTACGCCGGCCGGCTCGACGACGGCGGTGCCCGCGCCCTGTACCAGCAGGTGACACGTCACCTGTCGGCGCTGGCCGACGGACTGCGCGTCAAGGTCGCCCCGCGTCTGCTGGACGGCAACTCGGCGTCGGCGCTCGCCGGGGCGGCCCACGCCCTGCTCGCGCTCCGTCCCGCCGTACGCGGGCCGCTCACCGACCTCACGACCGCGCTGCTTGACACCGGACGCCTGGCGGGCACCGGAGTGCTCACCGGCCCCGACCTCGCGTTCCGCCGCCGAAGCTGCTGCCTCTACTACCGCGCGCCGAACGGCTCGAAGTGCGGTGACTGCGGGCTGGCCGGTGAGGTACGCCGCCGAGCCCCGCGATGAGGTGCATCCGTTCCGGGCTGTGCCGCTCACCGGGCCGGAAGCCGTGCGCCCAGCCCGGTGAGCCGGGGTCAGGAGGGGACAGCTCCGCGGAGGGTGCGGGCGGCGGCCACCGGGTGTTCGAGCGAGGCGCGGGCCTCGGGTCAGGAGCGGGTCTTCGGACCACGGTCGGGGTTGACCCAGAGACGTTCGGCGGGGACGGCCTTGAGGCCGGTGCGCAGGAGGTCCGCGGCCTCGTCGGTGCTCGGGGTGCGCGGGGAGAGGATGTCGTACACGCCGGTCCGGCCTCGCGCGGGTGGCCGCGGGCGGCGGGTTCGCGGGAGACCTGCATGGGGGAGCGGGCCGCCTCCAGGCTGATGACGTCGGCGTCGAGGTCGTCGATGGCCTGGACGATGCCGCCGAACTCGGCGTAGCACACGTGGGTGTGGACCGGGGTGCGCCCGGGCGGACGCCGGACGTGGCGAGCCGGAAGGCTTCGGTGGCCCAGGCCAGGTGTCCGGCCCGGTCCGCGGTGCGCAGCGGCAGCGTCTCACGCAGGGCGGGTTCGTCCACCTGGACGACGGCCGCGCCCACCGCCCGCAGGTCGGCCAGGACCTCGGCGTAGACGGACAGGAGCCGGCCCGGATGCCCCCGCCCCCTGGACGACTGCATCCGGACGCTCCACGCCCAGGCGACGGCCACGGACACGGCCGGGGAACGCCGGTTGCTCCCGGGCCGCTCTCCGGCCCGGCACCTCAGCCGCAGCCGGCTTGTCCGCCGCCTCCGTCCGCTCGGCATCCGGCCTCGCACGGTCCGCGGCACCGCACTCGTCGAGCCGGCTTCCGAGCTGCCCGCGGTCATAGCCAGCCGGCTGCCCGGCGTCCACCAGAACACCGCCGACTCCTGGAAGTGCATCGGTGGGCAGGACAACGCCTGCGCCGAGGAGGTCACCGGCCTCCCATGATCCAGGATTCTCTGAATTCAGGATTTGATGTACTCTCAGGGGGTGCCGACACTCGCTGCTGACATCGAGGTGCTGGCGCGGTTCGGCCGCGCCCTCGCCGACCCCATCCGCTGCCGCATCCTGCTCGCCCTCCGCCAGACCCCCGCCTACCCGGCCGACCTGGCCGACGCCCTGGGCATCTCCCGCACTCGGCTGTCGAACCACCTGGCCTGCCTGCGCGACTGCGGCCTGGTCGTCACCGTCCCCGACGGCCGACGCTCACGCTACGAACTCGCCGACGAACGCCTCGGCCACGCGCTCGACGACCTGCGGACAGCTGTCGTCGCGGTCGAGGTGGACAAGACTTGCCCGGATGCGGACGAGAAGGGCTGCTGCTGAATGACCGCGCTGTCCCTCCGCCCCAGCCCGGTCCGCCGTGACACGCTCACCCGGCGCATACGCCTGCTCGTCGCCGCGACCATCGCCTACAACGTCATCGAAGCCGTGGTCGCGATCACCGCAGGCACTCTGGCCTCGTCGACCGCCCTGATCGGCTTCGGACTCGACTCCGTCATCGAGGTCTCCTCCGCCACAGCGGTCGCCTGGCAGTTCTCCGCCGGCGACCCCGCTGTCCGCGAAGCACGCGAGCAGCGCACTCTGCGGATCATCGCCGTGTCGTTCTTCGCGCTCGCGGCCTACGTCACCGTCGATGCCGCCCGCGCGCTGACCGGCACCGGCGAGGCCGGCCACTCGATCACCGGCATCGTCCTCGCCGCCCTTTCGCTGGCGATCATGCCCTTCCTGTCGGCAGCCCAACGCAAGGCCGGCCGCGAGCTCGGCTCCGCCTCCGCGGTCGCCGACTCCAAGCAGACCCTGCTGTGCACCTACCTCTCCGCCGTGCTCCTGGTCGGCCTGCTGGCCAACCTGCTGCTCGGCTGGTCCTGGGCCGACCCGATCGCCGCCCTCGTCATCGCCGCGATCGCCGTCAAGGAGGGCCGCGACGCCTGGCAGGGGAAGGGCTGCTGCGCGCCGACCGCCCCCACCGCGCCGCCAGTGTCCGGAACGCTGATGGGCTGCGGCTGCGGCTCGGGATGCTCCTGCTGCTGAACCGCTCACCTCAGTGAACGCCCCGGCTCGACCTTCGAGCCGGGGCGAAGGCTCACCGTCGATCGCATGGGAGCCATGCGGATCTCCCAGCTCGCCGCCGGGGAACTGCCGGAGTCCCGAGCCGTGGACCGGACGGAGTCGGACCGGACGGCGTGCTCCAGGGCGGCGTCCTGGGGCTCCCGCCCACCGCCCAGCAGGGACCACATGCACACCGGGTGACCACGCGTGGATTTCCGCCGGGGTGGCGGAACGCGCCGTGGCGCAGACCGACCGGCACGCCAAGGACCCCGTTCCGGTGTCGCGCCGGCCCCATGCCGCGGTGGGCGTTTCGCGCTGTCCGTCACCGGGAACCCGGCGGGCCGCCGACGCCGACGAGAGGAACGGACATGACCGGGCAGCAGGACCAGGACACCGACCGCTACGGCCGGGCGCGCAGCGGCGAGGAGCCCGGCGCCCACTCCGGCGGTGAGCAGCAGGCGCAGGACCGGACGATCCCGGGCGAGGGGAGCGCCAAGGAGGGCTACCAGACCGGCCGCGGCACGACGGCGGGCAACCCCCTGGAGGGGGTCGAGGCTCCCGCGGACGCCGAGGACGAGGAGAGCGGGGACACCGAGGACCGCCAGGGTTCGTGACCGCCGGCCGGTCACGAGGGGCGGGCCCCGCGACCGGCGTCCTCACGCCATGGACCACACCAGGTACGTCTCGCCGTCCCGCGGCGGCCGGGTCCACGAACGGGTGGTGACGGTGTGCAGACGGCCGTTCAGGAGAGCGTGGCGGGGGAGACGGACGCCGAAGTGCTCGGCCACGGCTTCCAGCAGCGGCCGTTCCGCCGCGGCGCCGGCCCCGGGCACGGCGAAGAAGCGGTCCGGGTCCAGTGCCCGGGGGATGTCACCGGTGCGCCGGATCTCGCCGTCCGTGCAGGTGAAGGCGTACTCCCGCGTGCCGTCGCGTGCCACCGAGAGGTGGAAGAACGACTCTCCGCGCCGGGCTCCGAGGTCGCTCCACACCACCACCGCGCGGGTGCCCGCAGCGGCGGACGCGGCGGGGGAGACGAAGCGCCGAGGGGCGAACGGGGCCGGGTCCCCGTCGAAGGCGAAGCTCCATCCGGCGCCGGCCCGGCCGACCGCCATGACCGGCCTGTCCTCGTAGGACGAGGACTCCCTTGGGCCGCGCGGCAGGTGCCATCGCGCCTCCCGGAGGGTCCTGGGGGCGTCGAGCGCCGCACCCTCCGCGTCCTCGTCGCCCAGACGCGCGGGCAGGTCCTCCGGCTCCACCCCTTCCACCAGGACGAAGCGGTAGGGCCCTCGTCCGCCTCCCGGTCCGGGATCCACGAGCCAGGCCAGGCCGGGCGGGTCGAGGCCGGGCGTCGGGGCGGGCGCCTCTCCCGGGTGCCCGCCCCTGGGGGTGGACAGCAGTTCGCGGCCCCGTTCCACGGTGAGCAGCGGCCCGAGGACCGGGTCGGCCACCCAGCCGAGGGGCACCAAGTGGTCCGGGCCCAGTGGCCGCCACAGGGGCAGCGCGTCCGTCAAGGTGCGCCATGCCTGGTCGGTGTCGCCCCAGCGGGCCAGCTCGCGTGCCCGGTCGACCGCCTCGCCGAAGGGGCCGGGGGCCGTGTACCGGTACGCGCCGGCGCGCACCTGCTCCAGGGTCGCGAAGACCTGGGACACCAGGGCGTCGTCCGCACCCCGCAGGGGGAAGGTCAGGGAGGCGTCGCCGCGGTAGGAGTGGGCGGCGTGCTCGGCCGCCAGGGGAGGCAGGAGCTCGGGAGCGTACCTCGGGTCGGTCACCACGTCGGGGAAGTACACCAGGTGAGTCCGGCCGAGCAGGCGGCGTATCTGGTCGCCCAGACCCCTGGCCCGCGGTCTGCCGTACTCCTCGGCCTCGTCCAGCGTCTTCAGCGCCCTCTCCCAGTCGCCGCGCAGCGCGTCCCGGCGGGCCTCGTCCACCCGGGCGTCCAGCTCCCGGGTCGTGTCGTTGACGAACGCGGGCTCCCGGCCGGTGCGGTGCGCCCGGAGGCTGTGGAACTCCCGGTACATCGCCTCCATGAAGGACCCGAAGTCCGTGTACCGCTTCGGTGCGTCGGCACGCCAGCTCGCCCAGGTGTACACGGCCCACTCGCCGTCCTCGTCCACGTCCTCCGGGTCCAGCAGGACGTACGTGGCGTCGGACCGGACGTCGAGCTGGAGTCCGCGCCGCCAGATGCCCGCCTCCCGCCACTCCTCCGGGCCGGCGTCCTCGTCCAGGTCCTCCTCGTACATGTCCGCCAGCTCCGACTCGTTGTCGTGCCGGCGCGCGTCCGCCGTCCCCGCCAGCAGCCACACGAACCCGCCCGCGTGCCGCCAGCCGTCGGTGACCAGGAGGAAGGATCGGTACGACGGAGGCATACGCCGGCCGAGGCGCTCCTCCATCGCCGTGACCCGCTCCTGCGACGCGGGCGGGAAACCCAGCCACCGCGCCCGCCGCGCCGCCTCGTCGTCCGGGTCCCGCGCCTCGTCGTGCGGCAGGGAGTCCGCCCACTCACCGCTCCACCGCAGCAGGAAGGTCCGCCAGCCGAAGGCCGTGTGTCCCGTCATGCGCCGATGCTGTCACCCGCCACTGACAGACCGACAGGCATGGACCTCTCCGGGCGGGGCAATCGCAAGCCTGGCGCCCCGCTGTGGGACGGCCTTCGACGAGGGGAGAGGAAGCGACCATGATCATGCCGGCGGAGAAGGAGCTGCGTGCGGTGCTGGCCCGGTTCGCGCAGGCGCGGATCGAGCACGACGTGCTGCCCACCGGCCACACCAGCCGTGCGCTCGAGGACGCCACCTACACGCTGTGCGTGATGACCGGCTCCCGCACCGCCGAGCAGGCCCTGCGTGCCGCCGACGCCCTGCTCGAGCAGTACCGGGCGGGCCGCGCCGGCCTCCGCCAGGCGGACGAGACGCTCGCCGCGTGAGGAAGCCCGGCAGCGGGGAGCAACGGGGGCGCGTCGGGCGGGTGCGGGTGTGCGACCGTTGAGTCAACGGCCTTCCGCCCACACCGGAGTTGCTCATGACCACAGCGCGTGACCTGGCCCTCGTCGCCGCCGACCCGCGGGACGGCGCCGTCGTGGAGCAGGGCGATCTGTCGCTCGCCCTCGCCGGGGCGGAACTGATCGACCTCCTCGACGCCGGAACCCTCGCCCTCGACGGCACCCGCCTGGTCCCCGACGGGCCCGCGCCGGCCGGCGACCCCCTGCTGTCCGAGGCCGCGCAGCGGCCGGCGGACGGGGGACCGGGCGAGACCGTGGAGGACTGGCTCTGGCGCCGTGGCCGCGACCTCGCGGCCCGCTACCGGTCTGTACTGGAGGCGGAAGGGCTGCTCGCGCCCGAGCGGCGGACCCGCAACCCGCTGCGGCGGCAGCGCACCGCGCCGGCCGACCCGTCGGGGGTCCGGGCGGCGAGGGAGCGCTGGACGTCGGGCGACCCCGTGCTCGGCGCCCTCGCGGCCGCCGCCGGGCTGACCGAGCGGGGCGGCGACGAACCGGCCGGGCTCGCCGACGACCACACGGCGGTGCTGGCCGCCGTGCTCCAGGCGGTCACGGAACTGGCCGGCGAACGGCAGCGCCGCACCATCGAGGCCGCGGCCTTCGACAACATCTGGCGCGGCAACTGACCGGCGTCCGCCGCCCGCCCCGGCGGGCCCGGCCGTCCCGTGCCGCCGCCTCCGCCCCCGTGCACCGGCGGTGGGACGGACACACGCGTGCGTGTGCCGCGGGAGGGGGTGGCACCGGCGTCATCCCGCCCGTCCTCACCCGGCCTCCCTCTGCCACCACCCGGTTCGGTGCCCGGCCGGCCCCCGGCCGGGCATCCCCGTGACGCGGGCCGTCAGGCCGCCGTGCCGTCGCCGTCCCGGCAGGTCCCCGGGACGCGCGGCCCCGCCTCGCTGATCGTCGGGGACGCCGGGACGCGTGCCGCAGCCGGTCCACCGGCGCCTCTGACGGGCGGCCGGGCGGTGCGACGCCGGGGGCGCGTTCCCGATGGTGCAGTGGGGCGCCCGGCCACCGGTCGAACGGGCGAGCGGTCAGGTGGGAGGTCGCGGAACCGGTGCCGCGGACGGACGGAACACGGCGCGGCGACGACCCCCGCGAGTCCGCGTCCGGCTGGGTGATCACCGGTGGCGGGCCACCGGGGCCGCTCATAGCTTCGGCCTCATGAACAAACGTCACATCGCGTGTGTCGCCTGCATCACCGCCGTCGTCGCGGCCGGGATCGGTGCCGCGCCCTCGACCCCCCAGACGACCGTGCACCGCGTGCAGCCCGGGCAGTCCATCCAGAAGGCCGTGGACGCGGCCCGGTCCGGGGACACCGTGCTGATCGCCGCCGGCACCTACGAGCAGAGCGTCGACATCACCCGCTCCGGCATCACCCTGCGCGGCGACGCCGCCGGCCGCACCGTCCTGGAGCCCCCCGCGAGCCCCGGGACGTCCGCCTGCGCCGAGGCGGGCAACGGCGTCTGCGTCACCGGCACCGACAAGAAGCCCCTCAAGGACGTCTCCGTACGGTCCCTGACGGTGCGCGGGTTCGCGAAGAACGGCGTGTGGGCCACCGGCACCGAGAACCTGAAGGTGCGGTCCGTGACCGCCGAGAAGAACGGCCAGTGGGGCATCGCCGCCGAACGCTCCACGCGCAGCGTGATCAGCCACAACGTCACCCGAGGGAACGGCGACGCCGGACTGTTCGTGGCGAACACCGTCGACACCGAGGAAGGCGCGCGCGACGCGAAGAAGACGGTGATCCGCCACAACGAGACGACGGAGAACCGGGTCGGCGTCACCGTGCGGCGGCTGCGGAACCTCAGCGTCGACCACAACGAGGCCACCGGCAACTGCGCCGCCGTGTTCGTCGTCGGCGACGAGTCCGAGCCCCGCGCCGGACACCTCAGCGTCTCCTGGAACCACGTCCACGCCAACAACAAGTACTGCGCCGCGACGCCCCGGCTGCCCTTCCTCCAGGGCTCGGGCATCATTCTCACCGGCGTCGAGGAGACCCGGGTGGCGTTCAACCGGGTCGAGAACAACAAGGGCGCCTCCCCGCTCTCCGGCGGCATCGTGCTCTTCAAGAGCCTCGTCGGCATGCCCAGCGAGCGCAACGACGTCCGCGACAACCTGGTGACCGGCAACAGCCCCGCCGACCTCGCCAACCGCGACACCGCCACCACCAACACCTTCAGCCGCAACACCTGCACACTCTCCGAGCCCGCCGGAATGTGCTGACCCGACCGCCTTCCCCCCACCCACGGCACCACAGCAGAAGCGAGGCAACGGATGACCACCGTTGATCCGGCTCCCCCACCGCCCATGCGGCTGAGGGAGCTCGTGTTCGGGGCGGCCTGCGCGGCCGCCGTACGCGCCGCCGTCCGTCTGGGCGTGCCCGACGCGCTGGACGACGACCCCATGACCGTCGACGACCTGGCGGCGGCGGTGAAGACCCAGCCGCACACCCTGCGGCGGCTGCTGCGCGCGCTGTCGTGCCAGGGCGTCTTCGCCGAGAACCCCGACGGCACCTTCGAGCACACCGACATGTCCCGGCTGCTGCGCGAGGACGACCCGCACAGCCTGCGCTACATCGCCCTGTGGTGCACCGAGCCCTGGACCTGGAACGTGTGGCCCCGGCTCGACGAGGCGGTGCGCACCGGCGGCAACGTCTTCGAGGACGTGTACGACCGGGAGTTCTTCACCTACCTCAACGAGTCGGCGCCCGAGTCCGCCCACGTCTTCAACCGGGCCATGACCACCTCCAGCGAGCAGTCCGCGCGGGACGTGGCCAAGCTCCTGGACCTGGGCGACGCCGCCTCCGTGGCGGACATCGGCGGCGGCCAGGGCCACGTCCTGGCCAGCCTCCTGGAGAAGCACCCTCACCTGCACGGCACCCTGCTCGACCTGCCGGGAGTCGTCGAGAACGCCGACCCCCGGCTGCGGGACGGCGGGACGCTCGCCGCCCGGGCCCGCGTCGTGGCCGGTGACTGCCGCGAGGAGGTGCCCGTCGAAGCGGACGTGTACATCATCAAGAACGTCCTGGAGTGGGACGACGACAGCACCCGCCGGGTGCTGGCCGCCATCCGCCGGTCGGCACGCCCCGCCGCCCGGGTCGTGGTGATCGAGAACCTCGTCGACGACACCCCGTCCATGCGCTTCACCACCGCCATGGACCTGCTGCTGCTCCTGAACGTCGGGGGCGCCAAGCACACCCGGCGGAGCATGGTGGACCGGCTCACCGGGGCGGGCCTGGTCATCGGCGAGATCCGCCCGGTCAACGCCTACCTGCACGCCTTCGAATGCACCGTTCCCGGCTGATCCCGGGACCCCCGCACACCCCGAGGCCGCCGGCTCCGCGACTGACGCGGAACCGGCGGCCTCGGGCCTTCGTGTGTGCGGCGGCTCAGGAGCCGGCGCCGCGCTCCCAGCGGTAGAAGCACTGTGCCATGGCGTCCTTCGGGCCGCGCCACGTCGCCGGGTCGTACGGGCTGACGTACGCCTCCAGCTCCTGGCTGATGCGGCGGAACTCGGGGTGCGAGGCCACCTTCGCGATGGCGGGCGCCGGGTCCTGTTCCGACTCGATGAGGTGCAGGTACACGTCGTCCCCGAACCGGAAGAGGCTGCGCCGGCTGACGCCGACCAGGTGAGGCAGCTCACCCCGGTCCGACGCGGCGAACACGTCGGCGATGTCCGGCGCCGAACCGGGCTTCATCCGGGCGACGATCAGGGCGTGGTGCATGGGATTCCTTCCGGGTCCCCGGCGGGACCGGTGCTCAGCGCGAGGACGCGACGGACGCGGTCTCGGTCTCGCGGGCGGCCTGCTCGATCTTGTCCCGGATGAGCGCCATCTGGGTGCGGGAGTTGCGGTTGATGTTGTCCGTCATCCAGGCGTCGTCCACCGGCGCGTCGGGCTTCATCGCGAAGTCCTGCGTCCAGCGCATCTCGATGCCGCCCGGCACCTCCTCGTACTCCCACAGGATGTCCATGTGGGCGAACGGGCCGGTCTCGACGCGGCGGGCGCGCACCCTCCGCTTCTCGCGGTCCGGGGTGCGCTCCGACACCCAGCTCCACACCTTGCCGTTCTCGTCCGGGTGCATGGTCAGCCGGAACGTCGTCGTGGCGCCCTCCCGGGAGAGGATGTCCACCGACGCGTACTCGCTGAACAGCCGCGGCCAGTTCTCCAGGTCGTTGGTCATCTCCCAGACGAGGTCGAAGGGAGCGTCGATGGTGATGCTGTTCTCGGTGTGTCCTGCCACTTTCAGGCTCCAGCCGTGAGGGTGCTGTTGACGAGGTCCAGGAACTCGCGGGGCGTCCTGCAGCGCTCGGAGTCGGGCGGCAGGGAGGCGCCGTACCGGTTCTCCAGCTCGCCGACGATGCCGAGCAGACCGAGCGAGTCGAGACCGAAGGAGTCGAAGGGGGACTCCGCGGCGTCCTCGAGTTCCTCGGGGGCGACGGTGATGCCGGCCGCCTGCTTCATCAGCGCGGCCAGTTCGTCGAAGGTCACTTCGGTGGTGATCATGGGTGACCGCTCCTTCCCCGCCCGGATCACCGGGCGGAATCGTCACCGCGGCGCACGACCAGCGCCGCGTTGGAGCCCATCAGTCCCCGGCTGAGGACGAGGGCGGTGCGCAGCTCGGCGGGGCGAGCGTGCGACGTCACCAGATCGAGGTCGTGGCAGATGTCGAACACGTTGGGCGTGGGCGGCACCTGACCGTGCTCCATGGCCAGCAGCGCCGCCACCGTGTCCAGCACCGGAGCGGCGCAGTGGGCGCGGCCGAATCCGGTCTTGGGCGCCGTCACCGGCACCCGGGCGCCGTGCGCGCCGAGGGCGTCGGCGATCGCCAGCGCCTCCGCGCGGTCCGCCTCGGGCACGCCCAGGGCGTCGGCGAACACGACGTCGATCTCCTCCGGTGCGACGCCCGCGTCGTCGAGGGCGCCGGTGATGGCGTGGGCGAGGCCCTCACGGGACTCCGCCCAGCGGGACGCCCCGGTGAACGTGGCCGCGTGACCGGCCACGACACCCCGCACGGGCACCCCGCGCTCACGGGCCCGCTCCTCGTCCTCGACGACGAGCAGGGCACCGCCCTCGGCGGGCACGAACCCGCACGCCTTCTCGGTGAACGGGCGGTAGGCGCGGCCGGGGTCGTCGAGGGTGCTGAGCTCGGGGTAGCCGAGCTGGCACACCATCGAGTACGGGGCCAGCGGCGCCTCCGCCGCCCCCACCACCATCACGTCGGTGCCGCGCCGCACCGTACGGGCCGCGTGCGCGAGGGAGTCCAGACCGCCCGCCTCGTCGCTCGCCACCACCCCGCACGGCCCCTTCAGGCCGCCGCGGATGGAGATCTGCCCGGTGCTCGCCGCGTAGAACCACGCGATGGACTGGTACGGGCCGACGAACTTGGAGCCCTGGCCCCACAGCTTCTGCAGTTCGCGCTGGCCGAACTCGCCGCCGCCGGAGCCGGCCGCGGTGACCACGCCGACCGAGTACGGGTCGGAGGGCTCGCCGCCCAGGCCCGCGTCGTCGAGGGCGAGCGCCGCCGCGGCCATCGCGAAATGACTGAACCGGTCGGTCTGCACCAGGAAGCGGTCCTCGATGAGGGCCGCCGGGTCGAAGGACCGCACCTCGCCCGCCACCCGCAGCGGCAGGTGCTCGCAGCCCTCACGGGTGATCAGGTCCAGTACGCCGAGGCCTTCGCGCACCGACTTCCAGTACGCGTCGGTCCGCAGTCCGTTGGGCGCGACCACACCGATGCCGGTGACGGCCGCACGCCCGGAACGCCGCTTGCTCATCGTGTCCTCCCGCCCGTCCCGGACAGCAGCACCGCGGACTGGAAACCGCCGAACCCGCTGCCGACGGAGAGCACGTGCTCCAGCTTCCGCGGGCGGGCGGTGCGCGGCACGTAGTCCAGGTCGCACTCCGGGTCGGGGGTCTCGTAGTTCGCCGTCGGCGGCACGGCCTGGTGCTGCAGCGCGAGCACGCAGGCGACCACCTCGATCGCGCCGATGGCGCCGAGCGAGTGCCCCACCATCGACTTGATGGAGCTCATGGGCGTCTCGTACGCGTGCGCGCCCAGCGACCGCTTCACCGCGGCCGTCTCGTGCCGGTCGTTCTGCCGGGTGCCGGAACCGTGCGCGTTGACGTAGTCGATCCGGGTGGGATCGATACGGGCCTGGTCGAGGGTGCTGTCGATGGCGCGGGCCATCTCCAGGCCCTCACTGGTCAGGCCGGTCATGTGGTAGGCGTTGCCGTAGGTGGCGTAGCCGCTGATCTCGCAGAGGATGTCCGCGCCGCGGGCCCGCGCGTGCTCGTACTCCTCCAGCACCAGCACCGCCGCGCCCTCGCCCATCACGAACCCGTCGCGGCGGGCGTCGAACGGCCGCGACGCGTGCTCGGCGTCGTCGTTGTTGGGCGACGTCGCCTTGATGGCGTCGAAGCAGGCCATCGTGATCGGGGAGATCGGCGAGTCCGACGCCCCCGCGATGCAGACGTCGGCCCGCCCCTCGGCGACGGTGTGGAAGGCGTAGCCGACCGCGTCGAGTCCGGAGGTGCAGCCGGTGGAGACCGTCTGCACCGGGCCCCGGGCGCCGAACTGCTCGGCCACCGTGGAGGCGAGGGTGCTCGGCGAGAACGCCCGGTGCAGCTTCGGCTCCGCCTTGGTGTGGTCCACGTCCCAGCGCCGGCCGCTCTCGCTGACCAGCACGTAGTCGTGTTCCAGCCGGGTGGTGCCGCCGACCGCGCTGCCCAGCGACACCGCGGTGCGCCACGGGTCCGTGGCCCCGGTGTCCAGCCCGGACTGCCGGACCGCCTCCCGGGCCGCGACCACGGCGAACTGGATGTAGCGGTCGGAGTGCTGGCACAGGTCCGCGTCCAGGCCGTGCTCGAACGGGTCGAAGTCGCACTCGGCGGCGATGCGCGAGCGCAGACCCGCCGGGTCGAACAGGGTGATGCCGCGGGTCGCGGTGCGGCCGGCCGCCAGCAGGTCCCAGAACGCCGTCGTTCCGATGCCGCCGGGAGCGACCACACCGATGCCGGTGACGGCCACTCGCCGGGTCACTTTATGGCCTCGCTCGGCTCGGCCGGACGGCCCGCCTCCGGCCCGCCCACCGTCAACTGCGGCCCGGACAGCGCGCCTTCGGTCTCCTCCGTGTCGACGTGCCCGAGGCTCGGGTGGGGCGCGAGAGGACCCAGGTGGAACACCATGCGGGCCTCCTCGTCGCCGACGTTGCGGAACCGGTGCCGCATGTCGATCGGGATCATCAGCCCCTGCTCGGCGCGGAGCGCGAACGGCTCGCCGTCCAGGTCCACCTCGAGCGAGCCGGTGACGACGTACACGAACTCCTCGGAGTAGGGGTGGTAGTGCTCGGCGATCCGCTCGCCGGGCTTGATGACGGCCAGCCCCATGAAGCCGCTCGTGGAGCCCACGGTGGCCGGGGTGAGCAGGGTCCTCAGGTCACCCCCGCGCCGGCGGTTGGGTTCCGTCTCGCTCAGGTCCACGATGCGTGGATGCTGCTTGGACATGGTTGTTACCTCCGGGTGTTCCGGTGACGTCCGGACGTCCGCGGCCGCGGACGTCACCGCGGTGGGTCGTCAGGAATCCGCGGAGATGCGGTCGGTGACGGGCAGCATGTCGGCGTGCGCCAGGAGCCGGTGCAGGGTGCGCTCCGAGTCCAGGGAGCCCTCGACGCCGATCGCGGCGCCGTCCAGGAGACGCTCCAGCTCGGCAGCCTTGCCCGGGCCCTTGACGCCGAGGGCGGCGGCGGGGTCGAGATCGAGTTCGCCGGTGAAGTCGATCATGCGGACCACGACGTCGTCGCGCTGGAAGACGGTGCTCGCGTACACCGGGCTGTCCGGGTCGCTCGCCGCGGCCTCGTCCTGGTGGGCGAGGAACCTGGCCAGCTCCAGGCCGCGGTCCGTCACGGCCGGGTAGTACAGCATGTGCCGCCGCAGGCCGGCGGGTTCCGGGCGGCCGGCCGTCACGTGCTGCATGGCCGGGAGCGCCGCCCGGGTGAAGAAGATCCGCGCGGAGTCGGAGTCGGTCAGGTCCCGGTCCTGCTCCAGATAGGGGTTGATGGCCTCCTCCACCGCCTGGACCTCGGGCTGGCTGGCCACGTGGCACAGGGTGGCCAGCAGGTCGCCCTCCACCTCCACGGCCCGCACGACGCGGTTGCCGTGCATGAAGAGGGAGGTGCGGTGCAGGCGCGTGATGCCGTTGATGCGCGTCTCGGGCGCGTCGTAATTGGCCAGGATGTCCACGACCTTGGACTCGGATCCCGGCTTCACGGTGAAGGTGAGGGCGTGGCGGGTGATCCCGGTGCCCACGCGGGCTGCCTTCTGCAGGCTCGCCTGTGCGGCCTCGGCGGTGAGCGGCTGTTCCGGGTGGGTCTCGCGGAGGATGCTGTAGCGCATCGACCGGGTGTCCCGGACACAGCTGTGCATCGGCCGGACGATCGCGATGTGCTCCTCGCTGTTCACCCACTTGAGGAACGGCAGGGCGCTCTCCCACTCGCTGGTGATGAGCCACTGCGAGGGGTTCTCGATCGACTGGCACAGTTGGTCACTGATGTGACCGGGGACGGACGCGACCTTGTTGCGCATGTGCTCGTACGCGTCGAGGAACTGCTCCTGGGCCCCCTCGTACAGGTCGAGCAGCAGGATCACCCGCAGCCTCGAGCCGTCGAACGCCGACTGCGACACGCGTGCCGACATGGTCATCCGGCGCACCTCTCCTCTTCGTCGGAAGGTCGGGAACGACCACCGCGCCCGCTGGAGGGCCGGGATCGTCATGCGTTGATCGTTGACGCGACTTTCCGGTGCGCGCGAGCGACACGGGGCAGGTGGGTGAACCGCGTGCCATCCGGGTGCCGCCGGGACGCGAACCGTCCCGCACCGGGCATGAAAGGTGCGTCCCATCCCACAGCCCGTCGAGGGCGACGCTGGAGGCGTTTCAATGAATCGATCGGACACGACCGGCCGGGCGGACCACCGCACGCCGGTCCTCATCGTCGGTGGTTCCCTGGTGGGCCTGTCGATGTCCCTGTTCCTGGGACGCCTCGGCGTGCCGCACACGCTCGTCGAACGTCACGCGGACACGTCGATCCACCCGCGCGGGCGGGGAAACAACGTACGCACCATGGAGCTGTTCCGGGCGGCCGGGGTCGAGCAGGGCATCCGCCGGGCCGCGTCGGTCCTGGCGGGGAACCACGGCATCTGGCAGACCCCGAGCCTGGCGGGTGACGAGGGCGAGTGGCTGCTCCAGGAGATCGACCCCGGGGGCGGGCTCGCCCGCTTCAGCCCCAGCGGGTGGTGCCTGTGCAGCCAGAACGACCTGGAACCGGTGCTCCTCGAGGGAGCCCGGGAGCTCGGCGGGGACCTGCGCTTCGGGACGGAGATGCTCTCCTTCGAGCAGGACGCCGAGGGTGTGACGGTGCTGGTCAAGAGCCGGGAGACCGGCGAGCACACCAGGATCCGGGCGGACTACCTCGTCGCCGCCGACGGCCCGCGCAGCCCCGTCCGCGAGGCGCTGGGCATCGGGCGGAACGGCCCGGGCGACCTGTTCCACAACGTGAGCCTCACCTTCACCTCCCGTGACCTCGCCGGCGTCGTCGGGGACCGGCGGTTCATCGTCTGCTACCTGACCAACCCGGAGGCCGACGGGGCGCTGCTGCCGGTGGACAACCGCGAGCACTGGGTGTTCCACGCCCCCTGGCACCCCGAACACGGTGAGACCCTCGAGGATTTCACCGACGAGCGGTGCGCCGCGCACATCCGGCGGGCGGTGGGCGTGCCCGACCTGGACGTGACCATCACCGGCCGGGCCGCCTGGCACGCCGCGGAGCGGGTCGCCGAACGGTACGCGGACGGGCGGGTGTTCCTGGCCGGCGACTCGGCGCACGAGATGTCGCCCACCGGGGCGTTCGGCTCCAACACCGGCATCCAGGACGCGCACAACCTCGCCTGGAAGCTGGCCGCCGTACTGGGCGGGTGGGCCGGGCCCGGACTGCTCGCCACCTACGACCGTGAGCGCCGGCCCGTCGCCGAGGCGACCAGCGCCCGCGCCTCGTCCCGCTCGGCGGAGCACAGCCACCCCGGCTACACGCCCGACGGCGACGCCGCGGCGCTCGTCAAGCGCAAGGGCGGCATCCTCAACGTGGCCCTCGGCTACCGCTACCCGAGCGGTGCGGTGCTGGGCGCCGACCCGGCGGCCCCGGTGGTGCCCGAGACCCTCGCGCTGAACGGCGAGCCCGGCAGCCGCGCACCGCACCTGTGGCTGGACCGCTCCGGCGCCCGCGTTTCCACGCTCGACCTCTACGAGCGCTCGCTCGTGCTGCTCGCGTCTCCGCACAGCCCGTGGCTCGCCGCCGCGGCCGAGGTGGCGGCCGCGCTCCCGGTGCCGCTGGACGCGTACGGCGTCGGCGAGGGCGCCGACCTGGTGCCCGAGCCGGACGCCGACTGGGCCGGGGCCCACGGTGTCACGCCGGACGGCGCGGTGCTGGTGCGGCCCGACGGCTTCGTCGCCTGGCGCCACGAGGGGCGGGCCGCGGACCCGGCCCGCACCCTGCGGGACGCGATCACCGCCCTGCTGTCCCGCACCTGACCGGCCGCGGCCGCCGCCCCGGCGGCCGCGCTCCGACGTGGCCGGGTGCCGTCCGAAACGCTGGAGCGCCCTCCACGTCCGCACGCGTGTGGTCCGGGAGCGGAACACCAGCGCGTCCACGCAGTCGGGGCCGCGCTCCGGCCTCGGGGGAGCGGGGCGGGGTGATCGTCGTGGATCTGGCCCTCACCGCCGGGCGGCCGGACGGACCGGGGCGGGGCCGGACGACTCGCCGGCCCTGCCCCGCCGTCGCGCGTGACTCAGGCCGCGGGGGCCGGGTACGTCGGGTACTCCACGCCGGACACGTACTGGACGACGCGGACGACCTGGCAGGAGTAGCCGAACTCGTTGTCGTACCAGAGGTAGAGGATCGCGTTGTCGCCGTCGACCTTCAGGGCGCCGGCGTCGACGATCGAGGCGTGCCGCGAGCCGACGAAGTCACTGGAGACCGCGTCCGGCGCGCTGATGAAGTCGATCTGGCGCTTCAGCGGGGAGGTCAGCGACACGTTGCGCAGGTGGTCGAGGACCTCCTCGCGGTCGGTCGCGCGGCCCAGCTGGAGGTTGAGGATGGCGATCGACACGTCCGGCACCGGCACGCGGATGGAGCTGCCGGTGATGGGGGCCTTCAGGTCGGGCAGCGCCTTGGCGACGGCCGACGCGGCACCGGTCTCGGTGATCACCATGTTGAGCGGCGCGGACCGGCCGCGGCGCTCGGACTTGTGGTAGTTGTCCAGCAGGTTCTGGTCGTTGGTGAACGAGTGGACGGTCTCCACGTGGCCGCGGAGCACCCCGTACTCGTCCGCCATCGCCTTCAACGGCGGCACGATCGCGTTGGTGGTGCAGGACGCGCAGGACAGGATCCGCTCGTCCGGCTTGAGGGTGTCGTGGTTGACGCCGTGCACGATGTTCGGCACGTCGCCCTTGCCGGGCGCGGTCAGCACCACCTTGTCGACACCGGGCCGCAGGTGCTGCGACAGGCCTTCCCGGTCGCGCCACTTGCCGGTGTTGTCGATCAGGATGGCGTTCTTGACGCCGTACGCGGTGTAGTCGAGCTCGGCCGGGTCGTCCGCGTAGATCACCTTGATCGCGTTGCCGTTGGCGACGATCGTGCTGTTCGCCTCGTCGACGGTGATCGTGCCCTGGAACTGGCCGTGCACGGAGTCGCGGCGCAGCAGCGAGGCGCGCTTGACGATGTCCTGCTCGCCGCCCCGGCGGACGACGATCGCGCGCAGCCGCAGGCCGTTGCCGGAGCCGGCCTTCTCGATCAGCAGGCGGGCGAGGAGCCGGCCGATGCGGCCGAAGCCGTAGAGGACGACGTCGCGCGGCTCACGGCGGTCGATCTTGTTCGCGCCGGTCGCGCCGGCGACGGCCTCGGCGGTGAACTCGGCGACGGACTTGCCCTGGTCGTCCGCGCGGTAGGCCTCCGCCAGCAGGCCGATGTCGATCTGGGACGGTCCGAGGTCCAGCGCGGTGAGCGCCTGGAGGAACGGCAGGGTCTCGGTGACGGAGAGCTCCTCGCCGGCGATCTGCCGGGCGAAGCGGTGCGTCTTGAGGATGCTGACCACCGACTTGTTCACCAGGGAGCGGCTGTGCAGCAGGACGGTGACGTCCCGCTCCCGGTGCAGCCTCCCGATGATCGGGATCATCGACTCCGCGATCTCCTCGCGGTGCTTCCAGTTGGTGAACGAGTCTTCGTTGACAGTCACAGCATCATCTTTCGAGCTAGAGGGTGCTCATATGATAGCCATGCCGCTCGGAGGGGTCGGAGGGGGTCTGTCCCGGAGGAGCGGCGGAGCCGTGCGGGGCCGCCCGGGACGGTCGCCGACCGCAGGGTTGCGCGACATGCGAACGGGTACGCGTCCCTCACCGTGCCCGGAGCCGAAGTGTGTCCCGGGCGGGCCGACAACCGCCGCTACCAGGGAATTCGTCATGGAAACACCCGCGCACGAGAACAACGCCCCCACGCCCGCGCAGCGGGCCCTGGACACGCTGTCGGAGAACACCGAGGACACGGCCGCGCTGGACGCCCTGGCCAACAGCGACGTGCTGATCCCGGTCCCCGACGACGCGGGCGACGAGGAGGCCGCCGACCCCGGCGCCGTCGCGCTGCCCGTGCTGGAGCAGCCGGGCGGCACGCAGGTGGTGCCCGTGTTCACCTCCGAACTGGAGATGGCCGGGCTGCTCCCGTTCGTGTCCCGCTACCGTCTGGTCCCGCTCGGCGCGCTCGCCGCGCAGTGGCCGGCCGACGACCTGTCCCTCACCATCGACGGCAGCTCCGACCACCGCCTCACCCTCACCTCCGAGGGCGTCCGCACCCTGCTGGCCCGCCCGTAGCGGGCGCGGTACGGCAGCCCCGGCCTGCACGGGCCGGCCGGGGCCGGACCCCGCGCGGACCGCGGGTGAGGCCGGGGCCCTGTCGTTCGGTGAGCGCGCAGGGGCGCCCCGGGTCCACGCCGCCCGCGGGCCCGCGGCGGAGACCCGCCGGTGACCCGGCGCGGTCGGCCGGGGCCCGCACCTGTCGTCGCCTCCCGTCGGTGTCCGCGGCGGCAGCCTGCCCCCTCAAGCACCCTCGAGGTCGATGCGTCCGCCGGGTTCAGTCCCCGAGCGCGCGGGCCAGGGCGGCGCGCTGCACCGGGAGCGTCTCGGCGTGCAGCTCGCGGCCGCGCGCGGTCAGCTGCACATAGACACCGCGCCGGTCCGTCGGGCAGGTGCTCCGCTCGACCAGGCCGTGCCGTTCGAGGCGGGCGATCAGCCGTGACAGGGCGCTCTGGCTCAGATGCACCCGGCCGACCAGATTCTGCACCCGGCACTGCTCACCGCGCGGGGGAGCGGTGGACGCGAGGAGGTCGAGCACCTCGAAGTCGGAGGCGCCGAGACCGTAGGGATGCAGCGCGCGGTCTATCTCACCCAGGGTGCGCGCGTGCACGGCGAGGATGTCACGCCACCGTTCCTCGAGCCGTACCTCGTCGGTCGTCCCTGCCATACAGGAACGGTAACATTTGTTCGAATTTCAATGAACGGGCGGCGGTGTCAGGCCGACGCCCGCTTCGCCGGCTCCGCGGACAGGATCGCCCGGGCTGCCGGATGGTGGTCGGGGCGGGGGTCACTGCGCCGGCCGCAGGGCCGTCGTCGAAGCCGCCGACCGCGGCGTCCACGCGGTCGACGGCGGCACGCTCCGGGGCGAGGGGCATCCGCGCGGCGACCGGGGGTACGGCGCCCGGCCACCGCTTTGACGTTCAACCTCTGTGCGCGGTACGGGTGTTGGGTCGAGACGAGGTACGCGCAGCGCGGGACACGCGGGCCCCGGGCGGGGCACAGTGGGAGGGCGCCGGAGACGAGGAAGCCCGGCGGGGAGGTGGACGACATGCTGAGGACTCCCGCCGACGGGACACGACTGCGCATCCTCGCGTGGCTGGGAGAACCCGGCACCGCCGAACGCGGCCTCACCGCGGACGACGTCGCCGCTCGCCTGGGCGTGTCCCGCCCCGCGGCCCTCACCCACCTCCGGCTGCTCGACTCCCTCGGCCTGCTCCGCCCCGCCGGCGACGACGGCGGCCCCCGCTACCGCCGTGACGAGATCCGCCTCGCCGAGGTGACGCGGCTGTTCGAGAAGGGCTGGTAGGCGGGCCGGGCCCGGCGGGGGACGGAGGACGTCCGGCCGTTACGCTGACCCCGCGAGCGAGTGGGAGACGTACGACGGTGACAGCCCCGGACCCCGAGAGAGCCCGGCCCCGCTCCGCGCTCCGCGCCCAGGCGCCCGTCGTCGCGACGGTCGCGGTGGGCGGGGGAGCGGGAGCGACGGCCCGGTACGCGGCCACCCTGTGGTGGCCCACCCCCGCGGGCGGATTCCCCTGGACGATCCTGTGGGTGAACGCTGTCGGCTGCGCCCTGATGGGCGTCCTCATGGTGGCCGTCACCGAGTGGCGCACCGCCCACCCCCTGGTCCGCCCGTTCCTCGGCACCGGCGTCCTCGGCGGCTTCACCACCTTCTCCGCCTACGCGGTGGACGTCCGCGGGCTGTTCGAGGACGGCCGCCCCACGGCCGCCTTGCTCCACCTCGCCGTCACCCCGCTGACGGCCCTCGCGGCCGTGTGGGCGGCCACCGCGGCCACCCGCCGCGCCCTGCTGGGGCGGCCGGCGGGCGGAGGCGCCCGGTGAACTGGCTGTACGTGCTGCTCGGCGGGATGGCCGGGGCGTCCCTGCGCTGTCTCACCGACCGGGCGGTGCAGTCCCGGCACGGCTCGGCGTTCCCGTGGGGGACGTTCACCGTCAACGTCGCCGGCAGCCTGATCCTCGGCCTGCTCGCCGGGGCGGCGGCCGCGGGAGCCGCGGGCCCCGGCGCGCAGCTGCTGCTCGGGACCGGCCTGTGCGGCGCCCTCACGACCTATTCGACCTTCTCCCACGAGACGCTCCGTCTGCTGGAGAACGGCGCCCGCGGTCACGCGGTGGCCAACGTCGCGGTGAGCACGGCGGCCGGCCTGGGCGCCGCCTTCGCGGGGGCGACGCTGGCCGGGGCGATGTGGACGTAGGACCCGAAGGCGCGGGTGCCGTGGCGGTCAGCGACCGGCCGTGCGCAGGGGCTCGCCCACCTGTCGCAGATGGCGCAGCGCCGTGCGGTGCGAGTCCAGCAGGCCCGTCCGGCAGTACGGGATGCCCAGCTCGGCGCAGTACCGCTCGGTGATGACCTGGGCCCTCGCGAGCGCCGGCGTCGGCATGCTGGGGAAGAGGTGGTGCTCGATCTGGTAGTTGAGGCCGCCCATGAACACGTCGGTCAGCGCACCGCCGTCGACGTTGCGGGAGGTCAGCACCTGGCGGCGCAGGAAGTCCAGCTCGGTCCCCTCCTCGATCATCGGCATGCCCTTGTGGTTCGGCGCGAACACGGAACCGAGGTAGAGACCGAACAGCCCCTGGTGGACGGCGACGAACGCGAGCGCCTTGCCGGGGGAGAGAACCGTGAACAGACCGCCGAAATACACGGCGAAATGCGCGACCAGCAGCGTGCCCTCCAGCACGGGCCGTTTCATCGACGGACTCCGCAGTGCCTTGAAACTGCTGAAACTCAGATTCAGGCCCTCGAGGGTCAGCAGCGGAAAGAAGAGGACCGCCTGGTGTTTCCCGATGAACCGGGCCGGACCCTTGGCCTGCCGAGCCTGACGGCGTGACCACACGATGATGTCGGGCGCGACGTCCGGGTCCTTGTTCTCGTGATTGGGATGCGCGTGGTGGCGCGTGTGCTTGTTCATCCACCAGCCGTAGCTCATGCCGAGCAGCACGTCGGCCACCACCAGGCCGCCGATCTCGCTGGGGCGCCGACGGGAGAACACCTGGCGGTGCGCCAGGTCGTGCGCGGCCAGCCCGAGCTGCCCGAACACCACCGCCAGCACGGCGGCGACGCACAGCTGCCCCCAGCTGTCGCCCAGGATCAAGAACGCGGCGACACTCCCGGCGAGCGCCAGACCGACGGCGGTGAAACGCACCGTGTAATACAGCGGACGGCGGCGGAGCAGTCCCGCCTCCGCCATGCGCCGGGACAGCTCGGAGAAATCACTCCCTCTCCCGGTGCTTTTCTCCCGCTCTCTTTTCCATCCGTTCCCCTGGTGTTCCGTCCGCTGTTCTCCCTCACCCGGGGAATGGTTGCCGGTCAGTACCGTCGAATGGGCCATGCGTTTGAGTATGGGCGTGGTCCACGGTGCGAAGAAGGGCGCTGGCACCCGCATGCGGAAGGACGGTCGCCCCCCGGGAAAGAGGGGTGTCACCCCCAGGGCGGGGGTGTGGCCGGCACCACCTCGGCACCGCCCTCGCTTGACAGTGCGCGCGGCCGGCCCGCACGATCGTCCCGTGAACCTGTCAGACAGCCAGACAGGTGGTGCGGCACCACGGCGCGTCAGCGCGACGGAGGCGGTGCTCGCCCACCTCCGCGACGCCATCGAGCGCGGTGAATACGCCATCGGCGACAAGCTCCCCTCCGAGGCCGAGCTGTGCCGCGGCCTCCAGGTGTCCCGCCCGGTGCTGCGCGAGGCGCTGCGGGCGCTGCAGACCATGGGCCTGACTGTGTCCCGCACCGGCAGGGGCACCTTCGTGGTCGCCGACGCCGTGCAGGACCCCACCTTCGGCGACTACACGGCCGGACACCTCATGGAGGTGCGCCGGCACGTGGAGATCCCGGTCGCCGGCTACGCGGCCCGCCGCCGCGGCCCCGAGGACCTCGACCGGCTGCGGAGCCTGCTGGAGCGGATGGAGCGGGAGACCGACACCAGCGCCTGGGCGGCCATGGACACCCTCTTCCACCTCACCGTGGCCGAGGCCGCCCAGAACCCGGTGTTCCGGCGGGTCATCGAGGAGATCCGGGACGCCCTGGCCCGCCAGTCCGCCTTCCTCAACGAGCTCGGCGGCCGCCGCGCCCACTCCGACCGTGAGCACCGGGCCGTCGTCGAAGCCCTGGCCCGCGGCTCCGAACAGGACGCCGTCCGGGCCATGACCCACCACCTCGACCGTGTCGAGACCACCCTCACCGACATCGTGCGCTCCGCGCGCACACCGGGCCCGCGCACCACCCCCGCGCCGGCCCGCCCCGACAACCCGCAGGCAGTGTGATGCACAGCAGTCTCCCCGCGGACGCACCCCCGGTCCGCGCACCCCGCCACGCCCCCGTCGCCCACCTGATACGCGGCGGAGTCGTCGAAGGAGTCCACTACGGCTCCGTCGTCGTCCTCGACGCCGACGGCCGGGTCGCATTCCGTCTCGGCGACCCCGAGGCGGCCTTCTACCCGCGCTCCGCGCTCAAGCCCGTCCAGGCGGTGGCCATGGTCCGCGCCGGCCTCCCGCTCGACGGCGAACTGCTGTCCCTGGCGGCGGCCAGCCACTCCGGCGAGGAGCGCCACCTCGACGGCGCCCGGCGCATCCTCGAACACACCGGACTCACCGAGGACCACCTGCGCAACGTCCCCGACCTGCCCTTCGACCCCGCCGTCCGGGACACCTGGGTGCGCGCGGGCCGCGGCCCCTCCCGGCTCGCCCAGAACTGCTCCGGCAAGCACGCCGCCATGCTGTACACGGCGAAGCTGAACGGCTGGTCCCTCGACGACTACCTCGACCCGGCCCATCCTCTCCAGCAGGCCGTCGCCGAGACCGTCGAGGACCTCACCGGGCGGCGCGTCGCCACGGTCACCGTCGACGGCTGCGGCGCGCCCCTGTTCGCGGTGTCCCTGGAGGGCCTCGCCCGCGCCGCGGCCCGCATCGCCGGCGCCCTGCCCGGCACACCCGAGGGCCGGGTCGCCGACGCGATGCGCACGCACGCCGAAATGGCGTCCGGCGCCGGCCGGGACGTGGCCGCGCTGATGCGCGCGGTGCCCGGACTGCTCGCCAAGGACGGCTTCGAGGGTGTCCAGGTGGCCGCGCTGCCCGACGGGCGGGCCGTCGCGGTGAAGATCGCCGACGGCGCCGGCCGGGCCCGCGTCCCGGTCACCGCGGCGGCCCTGGCCCGTGCGGGCGTGGACCCCGCCCGGCTCACCGCGTTCGCGGGCGAGACGGTACTCGGCGGAGGCCGCCCGGTCGGAGGCATCCGTCCGGTGAGCGCGCTGGACGCGACGGCGGAACCCGTGTGCGTCTGAACGAGGTGTGACCCGGCAGGCCGGCCCCCCGGCACCGGGCCGCTCCACGCGTGAGGCGTGCGGAGCCGGGCGGCTGCCCGTCGGTGGGCGGGTCCACGGCGCCGCCCCGTGCACGCCTGAGGTGTGCGGGACGGGGCGGCTGCCCCCGGCGGTCAGGCCTGGGGCACGGGACCCTCCGAACCTCAGGCGTGCGGGACGGGGCGGCTGCCCCCGGCGGTCAGGCCTGGGGCACGGGACCCTCCGAACCTCAGGTGTGCGGGACGGGACGGCCGCTCGCCGGCGCTCAGCCCCTCGGCACCGGCCCCCACCTCAGCCGCAGGTACACCGCCACGCCCGCTCCGCCCAGCAGCCCGGCCCCGGTGACCGTCCACCACACCGGGCGGTCGCCGGTGTCGTCCCGGCGGGACGTGGACACGGCCACGGCGTCCGCCTCCGGGCCGCCGGGCGGGCCGCTCCGCAGGGCGTCCAGGGAGCCCACCGGACGCACCCTCCCCGCCGCCTCGAAGCCCCAGTCGAGGAGCGAGCGGGCCTCCTCGTACACCGCGTGCCCGTCGTCCGGGCGAGGGCTCATCACCGTCGCCACCAGGGTCCGCCCGTCGCGCCGTGCGGCCGCGACCAGGGTGTTCCCCGCGTGGCTGGTGTAGCCGTTCTTCACCCCGATCAGCCCCCGGTAGGGGGCGACCCCGTCCGCCCCGGTGAGCAGCCGGTTGGTGTTGGCGATCGGGTAGCTGCCGCCGTCGCGGGCCGGGAAGGTCGCCTCCGCCCGCGCGCAGTACTCCGCGAACTCGGGGCTGCGCAGCCCCGCACGGCCGAACACGGCCAGGTCGAACGCCGACGACACCTGGCCCGGCGCGTCGTACCCGTCGGGCGACTTCACCCGGGTGTCGCGGGCGCCCAGGGCCCACGCCTTCTCCTCCATCCGTTCGGCCGTGGCCCGCCAGCCGCCGCTGAGGGCCGCCAGCACGCGCACGGCGTCGTTGCCGGAGTTGAGGAAGACGCCGTTCCACAGGTCGGAGACGCGGTACGTCCGGTTCTCGGCGACCCCGACGAGACTGCTCCCCGGGCCGATGCCCTCCAGTTCCTCCGGGCGGACGCGGTGCCGGATGCCGGACGGCAGGACCGGCATCACGGTCAGCGCGAACAGCGTCTTGAGGGTGCTGGCGGGCGGCAGTCTGCGGTGCGCGTCGTGCGCCGCGAGCACCTCGCCGGTGTCCGCGTCGGCGACCAGCCAGGAGCGGGCGGACAGGTCCGGGACCTCGGGCGCCCCCGCGCGCGGACGGACGTGCGTGCCGGGCCGGTACAACAGGGACGCGGGGGCGTCCGTCGTCCGCGGTCCGGGATCGACGCGGGGACCGGTGGTCGCCGCGGCGGGCGCGAGCGCGAGCAGACCCGCGGCGCAGAGCGCGCACCCCGACACGGCAGCCCGCGAAGCAAATCCGATAGTCATATCGCAAACGTAGGAAGGGGTGTCCCGAACACCGTGCTGCCCCGGCCGCGAGCCGCTCGCGAGTACCCGGATGCCCTGCCCGGCTTGCGGCGGCCCGTCGGCGGTGCGCGGACCCCGAGGCGCGGCCCCGGGGCACGCCTCCCGTACGGGGCCGTCCCGGCGCGACTCCGGGACGGCCCCGGCGGACCGGCTCTAGGCTGGGCGGATGTTCAGCCCCGAAGGCCCCCGACTGAGCGAACTCGCCGTCCAGGCACTGTCGTCCGTGGAGCGCGGCTACGACCTCCTCGCCCCGAAGTTCGACCACACCCCCTTCCGCACCCCCGACTCCGTGCTGGACGCCACGGCCGCCGCACTGCTGGAGTCCGGCCCCTACGGCACCGGGCTCGACCTGTGCTGCGGCACCGGCGCGGGCGTCGACGTGCTGCGGCAGGTGTGCCGGGACGGCGTCACCGGCGTGGACTTCAGCGCCGGGATGCTGGAGGTCGCCCGCTCGCGCACGCGGCCCGAGGGGCCCGACGTCTCCTGGGTGCGGGCGGACGCGCGGGCCCTGCCGTTCGGGCCGGAGTTCGACCTCGTGGTCAGCTTCGGGGCGCTCGGCCACTTCCTGCCGCGCGAACTGCCGGGCCTGTTCGCGCAGGTGCACAAGGTGCTCCGGCCCGGCGGCCGGTTCGTCCTCCCGGTCGTCGCACCGCCCCGGCCCGGCTCCCTCGCCCACGCGATGCTGCTCGGGTTCGACACCGTCATGCGGGTGCGCAACGCCGTCTGGCGTCCGCCGTTCGTCATGTACTACCGCGCCGTGCGCTTCGGCGGCCTGTGGCACGAGCTGGAGCGCGCCGGGTTCCGCGTGGAGTTCCTCGCCCTCCCCGAGTTCGGCCGCCGACGGGACGGGAGCCCTCGGGTGCGGCTGATCGTGGCCGAGCGGGGGGAGGGCTGACCGGCACGCCGGAGCCTCCGGCGTGTCTCTCCAGGTCCGGCAGTCCGGCGGGGACCGTGCGGTGCGTCAGGCGCGGTCCCGCATCCAGCGCAGTTTCACCGCCTCCTGGTAAGGGCCGCCGCCTTCGTGGTCGTTGAAGTCGTACACCTCGATCGCCTTGTCCTCGTGCGCCCACGCGTTGAAGGCGGCGAACACCGTGGAGGGCGGGCAGGTCTGGTCCTCCAGCGCCGCCGAGAACAGGGCGGGCGCGGTGCCGCGGGCGGCGAAGTGCACGCCGTCGAAGTAGGACAGCGTGCGCCGGACGTCCGCCGCCCGGCCGCGGTGGGTCTTGAGGTAGTTGCCGATCTCCCGGTACGGGTTGCGGTCGGTGAGCGTCATGGCGCGCGGGAAGTCGCACAGGAACGGCACGTCCGGCGCGACGCCCGCCAGGTCCGGCACCAGACCGCCCACGGCGAGCGTGATGCCGCCGCCCTGGCTCGCGCCCACTGCCACGGTGCGGCCGGCGTCGGTGAGCGGGTGCGACCGGGCCGCCTCCACCGCGCGCACCGCGTCCGTGAACACCCGCCGGTAGTAGTAGTTCTCGGGCGCGTCGATGCCGCGCGTCATGAAGCCGGGGAACGCCGGGCCGGCGCCCACCGGGTCCGCCGTGCCGCCGCCCCCGCCCCACGCGCTGCCCTGGCCGCGGGTGTCCATCACGAAGTGCGCCCGGCCCGTGGACGCCCACAGCAGGTGCTCGTGCGGCAGCCCGCGGCCGCCGCCGTACCCGACGAACTCCACGACCAGCGGCAGCGGCGCGTCGGCGCCGGCGGGCAGGGTCAGCCAGCCCTTCACCGGGTGGCCGCCGAACCCGGCGAACGTCACGTCGAGGACCTCCACGGTCGTCAGTCCCGTGTCGACCGGCTCGAACCGCGCGTCCAGGTCGTGCCGGCGCGCCTCGTCGAGCGTGCCGGACCAGAACGCGTCGAAGTCCTCGGGCTCCGCGGACGCACTGCGGTACGCGCGCAGCTTGTCGGGGGAGAGGTCGAACAGGGACATGGGGGACCGCCTTCGTGAAGGGACCGTGCGCAGCGGGATCACGTTACGTGGATCATGCGGTCCGTCGCCAGAGTGCTGGAGAGAAAGACCAGGTGAGCATCGTGGAAAGCGGTTGCCCCCGGAGGGCGCCCGGCGGGTGTCAGACGCCCCGGCGGGTCCACTGCGGTCCGGTGCGGGCCCAGTCCCGCTCCCACTCCTCGAGCCGGCGCCGCAGCGCCACCCGCCGCACCGCGCGGTGCGCGAGCAGCAGCACGGCCGCCGTGCCGCCGGCGGCCAGGGTGCCCATGCCGACGCCGTACTGCCACACCGACGCGTCGTCGACCGGCGGCAGCACCTCGCGACCCCGGGAGTCCAGCCAGACGTGCACCGGCTCGCCGGGGCGGACATGGGCCGGCACCCGCGCCACGGTCGTCCGCGTGCCCTCCTCCGGATCCGTCCAGCGGACGGTCGCCCGGGAGGCGTGCGGCCGCTGCGACCCGGCCGGGGGACGCGCCGTCGAAGGGCGCTCCAGGACCTCGGCGCGCACCCGGTGCCGTTCGGCGCGCTGCTCGTCGGCGGCCGCCCGCGCGTCCCCGTACGCCCACCGGGTGGTCAGCAGCCCCGCCGGCGGAACCGTCAGGCACAGCAGCACGGTCACGGCCACCGCCGTCCACGCCTCGACGACGTCCGACCGGCGGCACAGCGGGCCGCGCCGCCGCCGGGACAGCACCCGCGTTCGCATCTCTCGCCTCCCCTCGCCGTCCCCCCGCAGCCGAGGGGGTGACAGGCCGAGCGGGGCGGCGGACCCAGCGGCTCCGGGACGCGTCTCACGGCACGCGCGGAACAGGTCCGGGCCGGGTGCCCCCGCGGCGGGCGCGCGAAACGACACCCTCCGCGGGTCAGGCGTGCGGGTCGGGCCGGGTCAGCCGAAGCGCTCGATCCGGATGCGCTCCACGGGCTGACCCGCGGCCACCAGCAGCCTGGAGGCGTGTTCGGCGAAGGAGTTGGAACCGCACACGTAGGCCTCCCACCCACCGGGAGGCTGCTCGACCAGGAGCGGCGCCACATGTGCGGCGGTCATACGTCCGACGGCCGTGCCCTCCGGGGCGGTCCGGGTGAACACCGGGGTCGTCTCCGGGCCGTACTCGTCCGCGTAGATCAGGTCCTCGGGGCCGCGCGCCGACACCAGCAGCCGCAGCGGCAGCGTCAGGTTCCGGGCGCGGTGGTGCCGCACCATCGACATCAGCGGGACGACGCCCGAGCCGGCGCCCAGCAGCAGCGCGGGCCGGTCGCCCGGCCAGGCGAAGAAGCCGCTGAGCGGGCCGCGCATCTCGATCCGGTCGCCGGGCCGGGCCACCGTGTGGAACCAGCCGGAGACCTCCCCGTCCCGCACATGGTCCAGCGTCAGCTCGACGTGCCCGGAGTCGTCCGGCGCCGAGGCGATCGAGTAGTGGCGCTGGGCCGTGTACCCGTCGCCGGCGGTCAGCCGCACCATCAGGTGCTGGCCGGGCAGATGCCCCGGCCAGCCGGGCACCGCGAACCGGAAGGTGGACACGCGGGGCGTCTCCCGGCGGATCTCCGTCAGCGTGGCCGTCCGCCACACCGACGCGGCCTGCCGGCTCACACCGATGCGCCCGGGCACGGCGAAGCGCGTGACCGGTGTGCCCGGCTGCGTCATCTGCTCAGTCACCGGAGTACCGCTGCTCCTCCCACGGGTTGCCCCGCGCGTGGTAGCCGTTGCCCTCCCAGAAGCCCGGCTCGTCGTGGTCCAGCAGCCGCAGCCCGGCGATCCACTTGGCGCTCTTCCAGAAGTACAGGTGCGGCACGATCAGCCGCGCCGGGCCGCCGTGCTCGGCGGGCAGCGGCTCACCGCCGTACTCCCAGGCGATCCAGGCGCGCCCGCCGATCACGTCGGCGAGGGGGAGGTTCGTGGTGTAGCCGGTGTGCGCGTACGCCACGACGTGCGTGGCCGACGGCAGCGGCCGGACCTGGTCCAGGAAGGCGTCCAGGGAGACACCGCCGAACCGCACCCCGAACTTCGACCAGCCCGTCACACAGTGGATGTCGCCCTCGTAGGCGTCGGCGGGCAGCGCGTGGGCCTGCTCCCAGTCCCAGGTGCGGGGCTCGGCCACCAGGCCGTCGATCCGGAAGGTCCAGTCCTCGGGCGCCAGGTCGGGGGTGACCTCGGCGGACAGGACGGGCCACTCGTCCCGTGCGTCGTACTGGCCGGGCGGCAGCCCGGAGTCGTGCACGCGCGGACGGCCGGTGAAGCCTCGGGTGATGTTCACGTGATCGGCGTTTCCGTTGCAGGTGGTGCTCAAGTGTTCCGCGCTCCACGGTACGCGGTGCGCGGCCCGCGCACGCCGGGGGGCGGCCCGTCGTCAGCCCGTGCCCCCGGCGGGCCGGGCGTCGTGACGGACCGGGGGACCGGCGAACCGGCGCAGATCCTCCTCCGGCCGGTCCGCGAGCCGCTCCCGGAGGCGGCACGCCTGCCCTCGGTGACCCGGGTGCGCTGTCCGAGGAGGCCGTGGACGGGGGAGCCGGGCGCCGGCCGGGGTTCTCGAAGGCGCCGTAACGCCGGGAGACCGTCGGGTAGGGTGGCCGTCCGGCCGCGGACCGACCCGGCCGACCGTTGAGGAGGTGGGACCCATCACCGCTTGTCAGGTCGGGTGCTCTCGCCTCGCAGCGACACGGTCCACCCGGAGCGGGTGACCCCGAGAGCGCCCTTCGGCTCCCGAAAGGCCGGGCTCTTGCCGCACCGTTCCGACCGTTCCCCTTCTTCCCCCGCCCTCCCGTCCCGTGACGCGGTCGCGGCCACGCTGCGCGCGGCGGGCTGCGTCTTCGCCGAGGACGAGGCCGACATGATCCTCGCCGCGGCCGGGGGCGACCCGCGTGCCGTCGACGCGATGGTCGCGCGCCGCGCCGCCGGACTTCCCCTCGAACTCGTCGTCGGCTGGGCCGAGTTCGGAGGCCGGCGGATCGTCGTGGAGCCGGGCGTGTTCGTGCCGCGCCGACGCACCGAGTTCCTCGTCGAACAGGCGCTCGCCCGGGTGCCGGACGCGTCCGTGGTCGTGGACCTGTGCTGCGGCTCGGGCGCGGTCGGCGCGGCTCTGGCGGCCGCGCTCGGCGCCGTGGAGCTGCACGCCGCCGACATCGACCCGGCCGCCGTGCGCTGCGCCCGCCGCAACGTCGGGGTCCTCGGCGGGCGGGTTCACCAGGGCGACCTGTTCGACGCGCTGCCCGCGCGGCTGCGCGGCCGGGTGGACATCCTCGCCGCCAACGTCCCGTACGTGCCCAGCGACGAGATCGCCCTGCTCCCGCCGGAGGCCCGCGACCACGAGCCGCGCGTCGCCCTCGACGGCGGCGCGGACGGCCTCGACGTCCTCCGCCGGGTCGCCGCGGAGGCCTCCGCCTGGCTCGCCCCCGGCGGCTCCCTCCTGATCGAGACGAGCCCCCGCCAGGCCTCGACGGCCCTCACCACGTTCTCCCGGGCGGGCCTCGGCCCTCACCTCGCCGTCTGCGAGGACCGCCACGCCCAGGTGGTGATCGGCACACGGCCGTGAGGGGCGCGGTGCTGTCCCGGCGCGCGGTCACGGGCGGCGGCCGGCCGCGTGACCCGGGCCGCCGCCGGGAGCGCACAGGCGTCCCGGGGAACGGTCCCCGGAAGGCGGACCCCGGCCGCGTGCACGCGCCCGGCACGCCAGGGCTGCCGGTGAGGCGCCCGCCCTCGTGCGCGAGCGCGGCGTGCGCGGACCCGGTGTGCTCGCGGGCCGCCCGGCAGGCGTCCGATCACCGCACGGGCCGGGGCGCCCGCCGGGATCGCCCTGTCACGGCGGCACGGCCTCCGTACCCCTGGGGACGGGCGGCTCCCGGACCGCGGCCCACGCTCGCGGCGCGCCGGGGTCGCCCGACGGCGCCCGGCCGGCCCTCGGCGGCCGGCCCGGTGGGCGGTCACGGCGTCCGCTGTCCGGCGCGGGCCGGGATGCCGCCGTGGACGACCCCGCGCGGGGCACGTCCCGGAGGCGCCCCGCGCCCTCAGTCCGCCGGCGCCGTGACCCGTGCGATCAGCAGGGCCACGTCGTCGAAGTTGTCCGGCTCGTGCAGGGTGCGCAGGAGGAGTTCGCAGACCTCGTCCAGGGAGTCGGCCGGGGTGTCGAGGAGGGCGAGGAGGCGGTCGAGGCGGGCGTCCAGGGGGTCGCGGCGGGTTTCGACCAGGCCGTCGGTGTAGAGGACCAGGCGGTCGCCGGGCTCCAGGTCGACCGTGGTCGTCGAGAAGGCGACGCCGCCCACGCCCAGCGGCACCCCGGTGGGCAGGTCGAGCAGCTCGGGCGTGCGGCCGGCGCGGATGCGGACCGGGGGCAGATGGCCCGCGTTGGCGATGACGCAGCGCCGCTCGCGCGGATCGTGAACGGCGTAGACACAGGTGGCGATGGCCTCGTCCAGCTCCACGGTGATCCTGTTCAGGTGTGCGAGCAGCACCGCCGGGTCGAGTCCGAGAGACGCCAGGGTGTGGGTCGCGGTGCGCAGCCGGCCCATGGTGGCGGCGGCCGGGATGCCGCTGCCCATCACGTCGCCCACGACGAGCGCCGTACGGTCGTCGTCCAGCGGGATCACGTCGAACCAGTCGCCGCCGACCTCGCTGGTGGCGCCCGCCGGCTGGTAGCGGGAGGCGACCTCCAGCCCGCCCGTCACGGACGGATGGCTGGGCAGCAGGCTGCGCTGGAGCGTGAGCGCGGTGTCGCGGGCGTTCTGGTACCAGCGGGCGTTGTCGATCTGCACGGCCGCCCGCGAGGCCAGCTCCCGCGCCAGCAGCAGGTCGTCCTCGTCGAACGGCCGGGGGTTGCGGGTGCGGATCAGGTCGATCGCCCCCAGCACCTCCCCGCGCGCGATCAGCGGCACGGCCAGGTACGAATGGACGCCCGCCCGGGCCAGTATCTCGGCGGCCTCGGGGGAGCGGGCGATCCGCAGCAGGTCCTCGTCCTTCACCTGCGCCACCATCACCGGCAGCCCGGTGCGCACGCACTCCGTGATCAGCCGGTCCGGCGCGTACCGGATCACCCGGCCCGGCGGGTCGGCGGCCGGCAGCACGTCGGACGTGTCGATCCAGCGCACCGCCAGCGCTCGCATCAGCGCCGGCTCGGCCGGGCCGAGGACGCTGCGCCGGCCCCGCGCGACCGCGTCCAGCAGGTCCACCGCGGCCGCGTCGGCCAGTTCCGGCACGGCCACGTCCGCCAGTTCGCCGGCCGTGCGGTCCAGGTCCAGCGTGGTGCCGATCCGCGCGGAGGCGTCGGCGATCAGCGCGATCCGGCGGCGCGCCGTCTCCGCCTCGGCGTTCGCCCGCCGCTGGTCGGTGATGTCCACCACCGACACGGCCACCCCCAGCACGGTGCCGAGCACGTTCTCCAGCCGGTACAGGGACACCGCCCAGGCGTGCTCCCCGTCCGGGTCGGCGGGGGTGCGGCCGGTCATCGACCGGTCGACCAGCGGACGCCCGGTCCGCAGCACCTCCTCGGCGGCCTGCTCGACCGAAGCCGCGTCCACCAGCGGGAGCACCTCGCGCATCGTGCGGCCCAGGTGCTCCTCGGCCGGCAGGCCGTTCATCCGCTCCAGCGCCGGGTTCACCGACACGTACCGCAGACGGGAGTCCAGGACGGCCAGCCCGATGGGGGACTGGGCGACGATCCGGGTGGACAGTGCCACGTCCCGCTCCAGCCGCCGCACCGTCGACTGGTCGACCGCGAGACCGAGGGCGTACACCTGCCCCCGGTCGTCCAGCAGCCGCATGTTGCGGAACTCCACCAGCCGGGTCCCGCCGTCCTTGTGCCGGATCGGGAAGGCGCCCGCCCAGCTCCGTCCGGTGCGCATGACCTCGGAGAACAGCTTCTTCACCAGGTCGAGGTGTTCCTCGTGCACCATGATCCGGGCGGCGTACCGGCCCAGCGCCTCCCGCGCGGAGTAACCGAACAGCTCCTCCGCCTGGGGGCTCCACAACACGATCCGTCCCTCGGCGTCCAGGACGACCGAGGCGACGCGCAGGACGTCGAGCAGCCCGCTGGGGCGCACCGGACCGTCCCCGCCGGCCGGGAGTGACCACGCTGCGCTCATCCCACGCCCCGCCTTCGCCGAGTCCGCGGCACGCCGTCGCCGCGCCGCCGTCCCTTTGTTGTACCGCGCGCGAGGGCGATTTTCCGCCGCTCCTGTCGTCCGGTTCCTGCTCTCATCCCATCCTGGCCGGTGTCCGCGGCCGCGTCATCGCGGAAGGGGCGTGCGGGGGGCGCGGGTAGTGCGTTCCGGCGTCCGGTGCTTTGCTGAAGGAGGGCGGGGGGACGGTGGTGCGACCACGGAAGGAGCGATCACGATGGTCAACGAGCCCACGCACCCGGAGTCCGTGTCGGTCGAGATCAGCGGATGCGGCAAGGACGACGCCCGGATCGTCTTCGACACGCTGTGCGCGTGCTTCTCGTCGGACCGGTGCTCCGACGACATCCCCGAGGAACTGCACGCGACCCGGCCCACGGTGTGGCTCGGCACGTTCGACGTCGCCGACGCGCGCGAAGGGCGGGCCCGCCCCGCGCGGCTGTCCTCCTCGGTCGAGGCCGACGTGTACGGCGGCTACTGGGCGATCGACCGGTTCCGCACCACGCTGGACGACCTGTTCCGCGTGAGCGAGCTGAGCGGGGCCTCGGGCGACCAGGAGCGCGAACTGCACGTCCGCCTCGAGAGCAGGTGAGCCCGGCCAGAGGACTGTGCCCTCCGTCACCCCCATTATGCAACTAGTTGCATAAGTCGGTGCGCGTGCCCTACAACTACAGGCACCACACCGCGCACGGAGGGCCAGATGAGCCGTTACCCCCACCTGCTGACCCCCCTGGACCTGGGCTTCACCACGCTGCCCAACCGGGTCCTCATGGGTTCCATGCACGTCGGTCTCGAGGAGGCCGAGGGCGGCTTCCCCCGCATGGCCGAGTTCTACGCCGCGCGCGCCCGCGGGGGAGTGGGCCTCATCGTCACCGGCGGCATCGCCCCCAACGACGAGGGACGCCCCCACGAGGGCGGCGCCAAGCTCACCACCGACGAGGAGGCCGAGCAGCACCGGACCGTCACCGCGGCCGTCCACCGCGAGGGCGGCCGCATCGCCCTGCAGATCCTGCACTTCGGCCGCTACGCCTACCACCAGGACCTGGTCGCGCCCAGCCCCCTCCAGGCGCCCATCAGCCCCTTCCCGCCCCGCGAGCTGACCGACGCCGAGGTCGAACGGACCATCGACGACTACGTGCGCGCCGGCCGCCTCGCCCGGCAGGCCGGCTACGACGGCGTCGAGATCATGGGCTCCGAGGGCTACCTCGTCAACGAGTTCACCGCCCGGCAGACCAACCACCGCACCGACCGCTGGGGCGGCTCCTACGAGAACCGGATGCGCTTCCCGGTCGAGATCGTCCGCCGCGTCCGCGAGGCGGTCGGCGACGACTTCATCCTGATCTACCGGCTCTCCATGCTCGACCTGGTGCCCGGCGGCTCCACCCTGGACGAGGTGATCACCCTCGCCCGGGCCGTCGAGGCGGCCGGCGCCACGATCATCAACACCGGCATCGGCTGGCACGAGGCGCGCATCCCCACCATCGCCACCTCCGTCCCGCGCGGCGCCTACACCTGGGTCACCAAGCGGCTCATGGGCGAGGTGTCCGTCCCGCTCGTCACCACCAACCGCATCAACACCCCCGAACTCGCCGAGCGACTGCTCGCCGACGGCACCGCGGACATGGTGTCCATGGCCCGCCCGATGCTCGCCGACCCCGACTTCGTCGCCAAGGCCGCCGACGGCCGCCCCGAGGCGATCAACACCTGCATCGGCTGCAACCAGGCCTGCCTCGACCACACCTTCAGCGGCCGGATCACCTCCTGCCTGGTCAACCCGCGCGCCTGTCACGAGACCGAACTGGTCCTCTCCCCGACCCGTCGCCGCAAGCGCGTCGCCGTCGTCGGCGCCGGACCGGCCGGCCTCGCCTGCGCGGTCTCCGCGGCCGAACGCGGCCACGACGTCACCCTGTTCGACGCCGCGAGCGAGATCGGCGGGCAGCTCAACGTCGCCCGCAGGGTCCCCGGCAAGCAGGAGTTCGACGAGACGCTGCGCTACTTCCGCACCCGCCTCACCGACCTCGCCGTCGACGTCCGCCTCGACACGCGCGTCACCGCCGACGACGTCACCGGCTACGACGAGGTCGTCGTCGCCACCGGCGTCACCCCCCGCGTCCCCGACATCCCGGGCGTCGGCCACCCGAGCGTCCTCGGCTACCTCGACGTGCTCCGCGACGGCGCGCCCGTCGGCGACCGGGTCGCGGTCCTCGGGGCGGGCGGCATCGGATTCGACGTCGCCGCGTTCCTCACCGACGGCGGCGACAAGGCCCACGAGGACCCCGAGGCGTACTTCCGCCGGTGGGGCGTCGACCTCGGGTACCGCGCGCCCGGCGGCCTCGCCGTCCCCGAGCGGCCCGCCCCGCCGCGCACCGTCCACCTGCTCCAGCGCAAGACCTCCAAGGTCGGCGCGGGACTCGGCAGGACCACCGGCTGGATCCACCGCACCGAACTGCGCCACCGCGGCGTCACCATGGTCCCCGGCGTGCGCTACGACCGGATCGACGACGCCGGGGTGCACATCACCGTCGGCGAGGAGAGCACCGTCCTCGAGGTCGACACCGTCGTGCTGTGCACCGGCCAGGAACCGCGCCGGGACCTCTTCGAGGAACTGGTCGCCGCCGGACGGCCCGCCCACCTCATCGGCGGCGCCGACGTGGCCGCCGAACTGGACGCCAAGCGCGCCGTCAAGCAGGGCACCGAGCTCGCGGCGGCCCTCTAGGGAGGGCGCGGCCCGTCCCTAGGATGAGCGCATGTCACTCCCGCACGCGATCCTCACCGCCCTGCTCGAGAAGCCGTCGTCGGGGCTGGAGCTGACCCGCCGCTTCGACCGGTCGATCGGCTACTTCTGGTCCGCGACGCATCAGCAGATCTACCGCGAGCTGGGAAAGCTGGAGGCCGAGGGCCTGATCCGGGCCCTCCCCTCCGAGCAGCCCGCGCGCGGGCAGAAGAAGGCGTACGAGGTGCTGCCGGCGGGCCGGGAGGAACTGGCCCGCTGGACCGCCGCGTCCCAGGACCCCAAGCCGCACCGCGACGCGCTGCTGCTGCGGCTGCGCGCCGCCGCGGTGGTCGGGACGGCGGGCCTGGAGGCGGACCTGCGCCGCCACCGGGAGCTGCACGCGCGGCAGTTGGAGACCTACCAGGAGATCGAGCGGCGTGACTTCCCGCCCGGCAGGGACGAGCCGGAGGACCGGCTGCGCCATCTGGTGCTGCGGGCCGGCATCGACCTGGAGACCTTCTGGACCCGGTGGCTCGACCACGCCCTCGCGGAGTTCGCCGGGCTCCCGGACGTGCCGGAACGGCGGGATTAGACGCCTGCGCGCGGGTGGGCGAGGGCTGGTCGCGCAGTTCCCGCGTCCCTGAGGGGCGCGGGGAGGGGCGACGCCGGCCACCCGACCGGAGCGCATCGGACGTGACGGCGGCCGGCGCCGGGTCTACAGGTGGCGCGGGCGGGAGGCGTTGCGCCGGCGCAGGTACCAGACGGTGCCGAGGACGCCGGCGCCGACCAGCGCGCCGCCCGCCACCGCGGTGACCGTGCCGTAGTCCTCCGAGGCGCCGCCGACACCCCCCATCACACCGCGGGACGGCGACGCCGTGGGGGAGACCGAAGGGCTGGACGACGGGGACACGACCACGGACTGGGTGCCCGCGGTGCTGCCGTTGGAGCACACCACGATCACCGTGTACGTGCCCGCGCCGACGTTCGACCAGGCCGCGGACTGCCCCGCGGACGTTCCGGACAGCGCCACCTGGCGGCCCTGCGAGAAGTTCGCCTGACCGCTGCCGAGCAGCGAGGCGGTGCCCCAGTGGCCGTTGATCTGGCTGCACGCGGAGGTGCTCACCGAGACCGTGTTCCCGGTGGTGCTGACGGAGATCCCGTCCGCGGCAGCCGGTCCGGCCGGCAGCAGGGCGAGCGCGGCGGCGGCTGCCACGGCCGGTCCGGGACGGAGCAGAGGCTTCGAGATGCTCATGTGGACTGCCTTCCGGCGGCACGGCCGGCGGTACATCCCTTGCGCCGCCGAGGTCGGGGAGCGCCCGTGCCGCCACGACGCCAGCCAACGGGCAGCCCGGCCGGGGCGCACCCCGGTCGCATCCGGGCAGGTGACGACGTCCTCCGGGCGGCTCAGCGAGGATGTGCCGGGGTCAGCCGGCGGCGCCCGTCGTCACCGTGCGCTCGGCCGAGAAGGCGCCCCAGGTGCCGTCCGGCAGCAGCGGCCTGATCCGCACCCGGTGCGTGACCCCCGCCTCCTCGCCCGCGTAGAAGCGGTACGTCGCCCGGTCGCGCGGCGCCTCGCCGCCGTACACCAGCGAGGTGACGGGCCGTCCGTCCAGCCGGACCTCGTACTCGGTGACCGTCCCGTCCACGCGCGGCGGCACCCAGGAGAGCACGATGTAGTACGCCCCGCCCGAGCTCCGGGCCGTCGCGCGGAAGTCGGCGGGCGCGGTGGCCGTGGCACCGCCGTCCGCGCCGTCGGCGGTGGTGAGGCGGACGACGCGGCCGGGCGGCGAGAGGTTGTCCGCGGCGTCCCGCGCGCGGACGGTGAAGGAGTACCGGGTGCCCGGGCGCAGCCCCGTCACCACGGCGGCCGTCTGGTTCCCGCCCACACTGTGGATCTTCGTACGCCCCTGGTAGAGGTCGTACGACACCACACCGCGGTCGTCCCGTGCCGCGGACCAGGAGAGCTGGGCCGCCCGGCTGCCCGCCGCCCGTCCTTCCAGGTCCCCCGGAGCGGTGGGCGGCCGCGTGTCGGCCCGCGCCGCCGCGGGGGTCGTGGCCCGCACCTCCCGGCTGGGCGGACCGAGCCGTCCGTCCGCGTCCCGGGCCCGCACCGTGAAGACGTAGGTGGTGGCGGGCCGCAGCCTGGACACGTCCACCATGTGCGTGGCAGCGGGCACTTCCTTGACCCTGGTGTCTCCCCGGTACACCTCGTAGCCGGTCACCTCGGAACCGGCGGGGGCGACCCGGTTCCACATGACGTGGACGCTGGTGGCGCTGCCCGCCTGTGCGGTGACGCCCGTCGGCGCTCCGGGCGGCCGTTCGCCGCCGGTGTCGTCCGGTCCGCCCCAGCGGCAGGAGACGGCCAGCAGCACGACCGCGCAGAGCGCGAGCAGGCGACGCGATGACGCGGTTGGGGGAACGCCACGCACGACTTCGCCTCCCGAGAATCCACGCCGGACCGGCCCGCATAAAGGTCCGTACCAATATGGGCCTACTGGCGCGTTCACATCAAGAGGGTGATGCGGGCCGGCTGCCGCGCCGCGTTGCGTATCCTGAACGCTGAACGGGGCGAACCGCCTTTGAACCACGGCGTGTTCGGGCCCGGGGCGCGGACCGCTGTCGTCGCTGATCCCGCGCCGGTACGGGTGGCTGGACGGCCCGGGTCGACGCGCGCCCGGGTCTCCGGCGCCTTCCGTCTCCACCGGTCCTGGAGGGCCCGTCCGGGTCCTTTCGGGGCGGTCACCCTCCTTGCGGCGGGGCGAAATGGGGCAAAGTGCCCTGGGTGTGCGTCCCCGTCCCCGACGAGAGGCTTCCCTGACCGTGTCCCGTGTCCAGACGCTCACCGTCGCCGTGGCCGGCGTGGCACTGCTGGCCCCCTCGGCGTCCTCCGCCGCGGAGTCGGTCCACATCCGTCCCTCCGGCACCGAGGCGCGGCGCGTCGCCTCCGGCCCCGCGGCCCGCCCGGCCCTCCCGGCCGCCTTGCCGCGCGTCGCCGTACCGCACCGGGGGCGCGCCGAACCGGTCGCCCGGGACAGGACGCGGGAGGCGCTGACGCCGGGGGCGGCACCGGGCGGTTCCGCGACGCCGGGTCCCGCGGCTCCCGGCACCGGAAGCCCGGGCGCCGCCGTTCCGGGCCCGGTGACCCCGGATCCCGCGCCCGTCGACGCCGCGGCTCCGGCCCCCGCCGCCCCCGCCCCGGCCATGCCGGCCCCCGCGGCCTCCGACCCCGCGCCGACCGGCTCCGATCCCTCCGCCCCCGCGCCCCCCGCCCCCGTCACCGCGGCCGACCTGCTGGCCAAGGTGAGCGGCTGCGTCCCCGTCTCCCGGGGCCGGTACCGCAAGGACCGCGGCACCGCGGCCACCGTGCCGGTGTGCGGCACGCGCGACGCGGTGTTCTGGAAGGCCGACATGGACATCGACTGCGACGGCCGCCCGAGCCGCCGCTGCAACGCCCGCACCGACCCGTACTTCTCCTCCTCCACGGCGTTCGCGCAGTCCGACGGACGCGCGCTCAGCTCGGAGAAGCTGCCCTACGTCGTGGTCCCCGCGCCCAGCGGCATCTGGGACCACCGCGACCACGGCGTGCGCGGCGGATCGGTCGCGGCCGTGGTCTACCGCGACCGGGTCAGCTACGCGGTCGTCGGCGACACCGGCCCGACCGACATCATCGGCGAGGCCTCCTACGCGGCGGCCGCGTCCCTGGGCATCGACCCGGACCCGCGCTCCGGCGGCGCCCCCTCCGGGGTGACGTACATCGTGTTCAAGGACAGCCGGGTCACCCCGCTGGAGGACCGGGAGGCGGCGGAGGCCCAGGGCGCGCGTCTCGCACGGGAGTTCGTCGACTCCGCGGACTGACGCGCCGTACGCGCCCCCACCCGTACGGGCCCGCCCCCACCCGTACGGGCCCGCCCTCACGTCTTCCGGTAGTCGTACGCCTCCGAGGCCGCCGCCGCCACCGCGTCGAGGTCCGCGCCCGTGGAGGCGGTGACCACCGCGGCCACCGCGCCCTCCAGGAACGGCGCGTCCACCAGCCGCGTGTTCTCGGGGAGTTCGTCGCCCTCGGCCAGCAGCGCCTTCACGGTGAGCACCGCGCTGCCCAGATCGGTCAGCACCGCGACGCCCGCACCCCGGTCCACGGACGCGGCCGCCGCGGCGATCAGCTCCGCGCTGGTGCCCAGTTCACCGCTCCCGGTGCCGCCCGCGGGGGCGACCGGCACCGACGCCCCCGCACCCGACAGCCCCTGCGCCAGCTCCGCCACCGAGGACGCGACCGCCGCGCTGTGCGACACCAGGACGATCCCGACCGGCTTCTCCCCGCTCACCTCACTCACCGCCGTCCGCCTCCCCGTCGCCGGGCGCGGCGTCGAGCAGCGCGGAGACCAGCAGCGCCGCCGAGGTCGCGCCGGGATCCTGGTGCCCGATGCTGCGGTCGCCCAGATAGCTCGCCCTGCCCTTGCGGGCGAGCATCGGCGTCGTCGCGGCCGCGCCCTCCCGCGCGGCGTCCCGGGCGGCGGCGAACGACTCGCCGAGCGCGTCCACCGCGGGAACCAGCGCGTCGATCATCGTCTTGTCGCCCGGCGCCGCGCCGCCCAGCTTCATCACGGCGTCCACCCCGGCCCGCAGCGCCTCGGCGAGCTGCCGCCGGTCCACCTCGGTCGCCTCTCCCAGCGCCTTCCCGGTGCGGCGCAGCAGCGTCCCGTACAGCGGACCGGACGCGCCGCCCACCGTCGACACCAGCAGACGCCCGGCCTGGGTCAGCACCGCGCCGGGCGTGGCGGGCGGCTCCTCGTCCAGAGCGTCCTTCACCGCCCGGAAGCCGCGCTGCAGATTGCTGCCGTGATCGGCGTCCCCGATCGGCGAGTCGAGGGCGGTGAGCCGTTCCGCCTCGCGGTCCACGGATGCGGCGGCGGCCGTCATCCAACGACGGAAGAAGTCGGCGTCCAGCACGGAAACTCCTCGCGTGATAGAGAGCCGGGGCACCGGCCCCGGTGTGGATCAACCCCGGTGTGGATCACATTCCCCAGCGCAGCCCGGGCGTACGCACCGGCGCGTCCCACAGGCGGAGCAGCTCCTCGTCGACCTGGCAGAGGGTGACGGAGGCGCCCGCCATGTCCAGGGACGTGACGTAGTTGCCGACGAGGACGCGGGCGACCGGGACGCCGCGCTCGCCGAGCACCCGCTGCACCTCGGCGTTGAAGCCGTACAGCTCCAGCAGCGGCGTGGCGCCCATGCCGTTGACCAGCACCAGCACCGGGTTGCGCGGGGTGAGGTCCTCCAGAATCGCGTCGACGGCGAACTCGGCGATCTCGCCGGACGTCATCATCGGGCGCCGCTCGCGGCCCGGCTCCCCGTGGATGCCGATGCCCAGCTCCAGCTCCCCGGCCGGCAGGTCGAACGTCGGCGAGCCCTTGGCGGGCGTGGTGACGGCGCTGAGCGCCACGCCGAAGCTGCGGGAGTTCTCGTTCACCTGCTTCGCGAGCGCCTCCACCCGCTCCAGCGGCTGCCCCTCCTCGGCCGCCGCGCCCGCGATCTTCTCCACGAACAGCGTCGCCCCGGTGCCCCGGCGGCCCGCCGTGTACAGGCTGTCGGTCACCGCCACGTCATCGTCGACCAGCACCTTCGCGACCTGGACGCCCTCGTCCTCGGCCAGCTCCGCCGCCATGTCGAAGTTGAGTACGTCGCCGGTGTAGTTCTTCACGACGAACAGCACTCCGGCCCCGCTGTCCACGGCCGCCGCGGCCCGCACCATCTGGTCGGGCACCGGGGAGGTGAACACCTCGCCGGGACAGGCCGCCGACAGCATGCCGGGGCCGACGAACCCGCCGTGCAGCGGTTCGTGCCCCGAGCCGCCGCCGGACACCAGGCCCACCTTGCCCGCGACCGGGGCGTCCTTGCGGACCACCACCCGGTTCTCCACGTCCACCGTCAGCTCGGGATGGGCCGCCGCCATACCGCGCAGCGCGTCCGCCACCACGGTCTCCGGAACGTTGATCAGCATCCTCACGGGTATCTCCTAGGGAGCTCGGCAGGCGGGTTGTCGACCTGCGTTCTTACTGGTCAGAGTGGTTACAAGCAGCTCTTGGTCTTGACGGTTCGAGGCGGTCGGAAGCGGGCTGTGGCGGTACTGACGCTGACTTGATGCTGACTTTGGTGACGGATCGCCAGTTCTGCGAGCTGGTTCGTTGCCGGTCGGCCGGGAGCGCCGCTACCGGCAGTATCGGCCTTGCGGCAGTGAAGGTCACGTGGGCGAACCCTCACAGGTCGTGTCGGCCCTCCTCATCCCTGGCCGCGGCCCCGTGAGGCTTGGCGGCGCGCGTACCTGGAAACGTCTACCCCCGAACGGCCGTCGTGACGGGAGCCGAACGAGGCGGGGAGGGGCCTTTCGCGGGTGTGCCCTTGCACCTGAGGCCGGGAGCGGATCCACCGCTCGCCTCGCTGCCGGGGGCCGCACCCTTCCTGCGCTCGCCCGTCGACGCCCTCGGGTCCCCGCTCGACGCCCTCCTCCCCGAGATCGCCGCAGAACGCCCACCGCTTCCGTTCCGTCCACCGCCGCCACCGTCTCGCGGGGCGGGTGCGCTTCGCGCACAGGGCGAACCGGTCCAGCGCCCTGGTACGGGGACCGGCGGCGGAGGACCCGGCCGCCGTCGGTGTCGACGTCACCTCGCTGGAGGAACCACGGCACGCCCTGAGCCGTGGTCTCACCGGAGACCGGGGTGTGAATGGCAACTGATAACCGTTTCCACCTGTAGATTCGTCCGTGCCCACGGACGGACGAGAGACGGATGAGGTGGCGCGGGCGATGGGCGTGAGCATGGGGACGGCCAGGGCGTGGGTGGAGCGCTGGGAACGGCAGCAGGAGCGGTACGCGGTGGACCGCGAGGAGCGGTTCACCGTGATCGCGGACGTCGTCGAGCACGTCACCGCCGGCCGTGCCCGCCCCCTCCTGCTCGACCTGGGGTGCGGGCCCGGCTCCCTGGCCGCCAGGCTCGCCGCCCGTTTCCCGCACGCGGAGATCGTCGCCGCCGACATGGACCCCCTGCTGCTGGAACTGGGACGCACCCACCACGCCGACGCCGCCCGCTACGTCGACACCGTCATCGGCGAGGAGGGCTGGACCGAGGCCCTGGCACTGGAACGCCCCCTGGACGCCGCCGTCTCGACGACCGCGCTGCACTACCTGCCCGAGCCGGCGCTGCTGCGCACCTACCGCTCCCTCGCGTCCCTGCTCCGCCCCGGCGGCGTCCTCGTCAACGGAGACCACTTCCCGCCGGACGCGGCGCCGTGCGCGGACCTCACCGCCCACGTGGGCCGGCGCAGGGCGGAGCGCACGGGCGGCCGCACCCCGGAGGACTGGCGGTCCTGGTGGGACGCCGCGGCCCGCGACCCCGAACTGGCCGACCTGCTCGACGAACGCGGACGGCGCCGGGCCGTCCATGCCGGGAACGGCGGCGACGAGCAGGTCACGGTGAGCCGCCACGCCGAACTGCTGCGCCGGGCCGGCTTCGCCCACGCCGCGCCGGTCTGGCAGTTCGGCGACAGCACCGTCCTGGTGGCGGTCATGGACGGCGCACCCGCGGCCCGTGACCGAGTCGGGGCATGAGGCCGCCCGGGGGAGAGCGGTCCCGGAGAACCGGACTCATCAGGATCTCGTCCCGGTCGTCACCGGGCGCCACGCGCAGTGCGCCCGGCCGCCGGCCGACCTCGGTCCGGTCCGCCTGGCGGGAGAAGCCTCAAGTCCCGGACCGGATCTCACGGTGAGCCGCAGCCGTTCCAGGCCCGTCTCGTCGTGTGTGGCGCCCCTGGCACGCCGCATCAGCGCGGTGCCGATGCCCCTGCCCCGGAAGCGGAGGTGCGTCTGGACGTGGTTCACCATGCCGCAGCGCGCCACGGGGAGATGCCGCTCGAGACGCAGGACCATCCAGCCCGCGAGCGCGCCGTCCACGGTCGCCGGAGGAAGTCTGCTCCGGTCCGGGGAGAGCCCTCGCGTGATTCCTCCGACTGCGGGCCGAAGCGCCGCCGCGGTCACCGGAGGCGGTGGGCGGTCCACGGGGACGACCGCTCCACCGGCGTTGATCACCGCCGCCCGGCACGCGGTGAGTTCCTGCCGGACGGCCGCGGTGGCGTCCCGGGGCCGTCCGGGCTGCGTGATCACGGGAGCGCGCACCGTCTCATGCGCTGTCGCACCGGTAAGCCCGCCGGCCTGCGGCTGCCTTACCTCTTCCCTCCGCATGCGCGGTCGCGAGCGTCACCCTAGGGTGATCCGGTAGCGCGGCAGTGGCCGTCGTACGGGCGGCCGCCCGCTCGACCGCATCAGGAGGACCTCATGACGTCCGCCACCGAGCACCGCACCCACGAAGCCCATGACCACCGGCATGAGGAGGGCTGCGGGCACGTCGCCGTCCCGCACGGCGACCACGTCGACTACATGCACGACGGACACATCCACCGCGCGCACGACGGGCACGTCGACGAGTGCACCGCCACCGGTCACAGGCCGCACGAGGACCACGAACACCGGCACGGAAGCGGCTGCGGGCACGTCGCCGTGCCGCACGAGAACCACGTCGACTACGTGCACGACGGGCATCGGCACGCCGCCCACGAGGGGCACTGGGACGACCACTGAGTCCTCCGGACCACCCGGGTCCGGCCACGGACGCGGACGGAGCGGACGGTGAGCGCGGGCCGGGCACGGCTGCCGGTCGCGATCGTCGCCGGACTCCACGCCGACGCCCGCCGGGCGGCCGTCGACGAGATCCTGCCGCGGTGCCCGGTGCGGTCGCCCCGCACCACGATCCGGCGTCCGCCGTCGACGGTGCGGTGCACCGGACCGTGCGCGACGCCGACGGCCTGCTCGGCAGCGGCGACGCGCCCCTGATGAGCGACTGCTGCGCGCTGCGCGAGGACCTCGTCCCGGAACTGACGCGGCTCGCGGAAGCGGGCGGCCGCCGGCCGGCCGTCGTGGAACTGCGGGACTCCCTCGAGCCCCACGGCATGGCCCCGGTCATCGCGTCCGAGGGCGCACCGCTCGCACTGACCGGGGTGGCCGCCGTGGTCGGCCCGGCCCCGGTCCTGCCGTACCTGTCCGACGGCGACGACCTCGCCGAGGCGGGCCTCGACGCGCTGGCACCGACCGGCGCACCGCGAAACGCGCCAGTCCGCCGGACGCCGCCGGCATCACCCACGTCGACTGCAAGGACACCGACCTGCTGCGCAGGTTCATCCCCGACCGTGGGAAGATCCGCAGCCGCCGGGTGACCCATGTGCACGCCGGCAGCAGCGGCAGACAGCGCGAGCCGTCAGGAACGCGCGCGAGACGGCCCCGCTTCCCTGCGACTCCCGACGGCACGGCTGGAGCCGGTCCGTCGGGCCG